>MGNX01000102.1:3647-9794 GCA_001796935.1 Chloroflexi bacterium RBG_16_60_22 | reverse complement strand
AGGACGCTGCCCCTGGCCTTGTCCCCGGCCTTCTCCCCGGCGATGCGGGCGCTGACGATGCGGCTGGGCTGGCCCGCCCCCATCCCCACCACGGTCTTATCCCTGACCAGCATGATGGCGTTGGACTTGACGTGCTTGGCGGCCCGCCAGGCGAAGAGCAGGTCACCCTTCTCTTTAGCCGTGGGGGCGCGCCTGGTGACGGTTTTCAAAGTAACCTGTCCTTCCGGCAGGGAGTCCGAGTCCTGCACCAGGAAGCCGCCCTTGACCCGGCGGATGTCGGTATAGCCGCACTCCTCCTTGCCGTAGCCGGGCGGCAGCTCCGCCACCAGGATACGAAGGTCCTTTTTCTTCTTCAACAGCTCCAATGCCTTCGGCTCGTAGCCGGGGGCGATAACGATTTCGTAAAAGACAGGCTTCATGGCCCCGGCCATGGCCGGCGTCACCGGCCGGTTGGCGGCCACGATGCCGCCGAAGGCAGCCACGTCGTCGCCGCTGAAGGCGCGGCGGTAGGCCTCGGCGATGTCCTTGTGGCTGGCCAGGCCGCAGGGGTTGGTGTGCTTGATAACGGCGACGGTCGGGGCGGCAAAATCGACGGCCGCGCCCCAGGCCGCGTCGGCATCCAGGATATTGTTGAAGGAAAGCTCCTTGCCGTGGAGCTGCTGGGCCCAGGTGATGCCGGTATTCTGCCTCGTGCCCACAGCCAGCTCGGCGTAGAAGGCGGCCTTCTGGTGGGGGTTCTCGCCGTAGCGCAGGCCGTAGCGCTTCCTCATGGCCACGGTCATCTCTTCGGGGAGCCTGTCATCGCCCCGGAGGTACTGGGCGATGGCGGTATCGTAGATGGCGGTGTGCTGGAAGGCTTTCTGTGCCAGCCTTTTCCTCTCCTCCAGGGGCAAATCGCCCTTCTGCAGCTTCTCCAGCACCCGGGGGTAATCGGCGGGGTCAACGACGACAATGACGCCGGGGAAGTTCTTGGCGGAGGCGCGAATCATGGTCGGCCCGCCGATATCGACGTTCTCCAGGGCGTCCTCCAGGGTGACGCCTTCTTTAGACACCGTCTGCACGAAGGGGTAGAGGTTGACGGCCACGAGGTCGATTTTCTCGATGTGCTTCTCCGCCAACTCTTTCATGTGGGCGGGGAGGTCGCGCCGGGCGAGGATACCGCCGTGGACCATGGGGTGGAGGGTCTTGACCCGGCCGTCGAGGATTTCGGGGAAGCCGGTGATGTCCGAGACGCTTTTTACCGCCACCCCGGCCGCGGCGATGGCCTTTTGGGTGTTGCCGGTGCTGAATATCTCGTAGCCGAGCCTGACCAGCCCCGCGGCGAACGCCACGGCGCCGGTCTTGTCCGAGACGCTGATGATGGCGCGCATAAACACTCCTTTCCCTTAACTGAACCGCCTTCCCTGCCTTTTTCTACCTCACCCCCCGTGTTCCCGTCTCCTTCAAAGGAGAGGGGGAAGTGTTTTGGAAGAGGGGCTTCGCCCCTCTTAGACTCTCCGGTTTTTTTAATCAATAATAACCCTGGCTTGACCCGTCTGTTTGATAATCTCCCCGATGACCCTGATTTCCGGCAGCCCGGCCTTCAGCTTGCCGACGTTCTCCGGCGCGCTAACGACCACCATGCCGACGCCCATGTTGAAGACATGGAACATCTCGGCGCGGTCGATATCGCCCAGGCGCTGCATCAGCGTGAAGATGGGGGGCACCGACCAGGCCTTGCTATCGAACCGCGCCGCCAGGCCGTCCGGCAGGATACGGGGCACGTTGTCAACGAGGCCGCCGCCGGTGATATGGGCGATGCCCTTGACGTCAGTCAGCCGGGGGCTCAACGTTTTATAGTAGCAGGTATGCGGCTCGAGGAGGGCCTCGCCGGCGGTCCGGCCCAGCTCCGGGTAACGCTTTAACAGCGCCTTCCGGGAATCGCCGAAGATTTTACGGGCCAGTGTATAGCCGTTAGTATGCAGGCCGCTGGAGGGCAGCCCGAGGACAGCATCGCCGGCGGCGATGGTCTGGCCCATGATGACTTTGTCCTTCTCCACCGCGCCGATGACAAAGCCAACGAGGTCGAAGTCGTTGCCGCGGTAAACGTCGGCCAGCTCGGCGGTCTCGCCGCCGATGAGGGCGCAGCCGACCTCTTTGCAGGCCAGGGCCACCCCGCTGACGATGGCGGCCACCCGCTCCGGGATGAGCCGGCCGATGCCGATGTAGTCGAGAAAGAACAGGGGCGCGGCGCCGCTGGTGAAAATATCGTTGACGCAGTGATTGACGATATCGATGCCGACGGTGTCGTATTTGTCCAGGGCCACGGCAATTTTAATCTTGGTGCCGACGGAGTCCGTGCTGGAAACGAGGACCGGCTGCCGGTAGCCTTTGAACTCGTAGAGCCCGCCGAAAAAGCCCACCCCGCTGAGGACTTCGGGGCGGAGCGTGGAGCGGGCTTGCTCGCTGATTAACGGGTTGGCTTGATTCTTGGCGTCGATATTGACGCCGGCCGAGGCATAGGTCTCGCCCATGGCCGCCACCTCCCTCGACGTAAAATCCTACTCTCCTAGCGTACCAGAAAGGCCGGTGGCCTGCAAATGGCCGCAGGCTGGCGCCGCCCGGAAAATCAAAAGGGGACAGAGGAGTATTCCGGGGCGGTATTGCAACATTTTGCGTTATGACTTAGAATGAAATGGCGCATCGCGGCGACGTGGCCAAGAGGTTAAGGCGGGGGTCTGCAAAACCCCTATTCGGCGGTTCGAATCCGCCCGTCGCCTCCATGTTTGCCACCGTTCCTTTAACAAAAAGGCGCTTTGCCCCGAATGTCATTCTGAGGAACGAAGTGACGAAAGAATCCCCGCCGCCCCTAGACCCTTCGCTGCGCTCAGGGTGACATAAATGAAGTACTTTTAAAGCAAAACTTAAAAAGGGGGCGCTTTTGTGGCCCCCTTTGTTTTCAGGCGCCCGCCCCTCAGGCCAGGCAGGCTTCGATTTCATCTTCGTGGACGACCACCTCTTTGCGTTCGTCATCCACACGCACGTTGTAGATATAGAACACCTGGCCGGTGCGGGGACTTATCCAGTAGAAATCGGCGACCTCCCCGACCTGCCCCGCGTACCGCTTGATATCATCTTCCCGCGGTGAGACGCCCTCACTGACGGGCTGGATGATTACCCTCTGGCCTATAACGTACTTCGGCCCCATGACATCATCCCCTGCAGCCAATTGCGAATAATAAAACATTAACAACCTTTTTGTCAATAGTTTTTCAGAGCAATTCCGGTGGTAGATAGGGAAATCGGGCGGGCGGGGCTAGTGCCAGCCCATACCCTGGCGCGGGCCGCGCAGGAAGGAGGCCTCCCTTTTAAAACGGCTGCCAGCCCTTGCCCTGCAGGACGCCCCGCACGTAGGCCGCCTGGCCGGCATGCTCCAGGTTATCCGCCAGGACACTGATAAGGCGCACCCCGACGGTCGGCAGCGGCTGGAACCAGGGCTCGTTGAGCTCCCGGTCCAGGTCCTTTCTGGAAAGGGTGGGGAAGAAGGCCCGCGACCGCGCCAGGGCGGCCCGGTGGTAGGCGAGCAGCGTGGCGGCATCCGGGGGACGGAAAGCGGCCACCTGGTCCGGCGTGTGCCCGAAGCCGACATCCTTGGAGTCGGCGGGGCGGTGGAACTTCTTATGCCAGCCGTCCTTAATCCAGAGCTGCGCCTCCCTCATCAGGTCGGCGATGTGGTCGTCCTGGACGCGGGTCAGGTGCCAGGCCAGCCAGCCGATGCTGTTGCCGTCCGGCCTGGGCTGAAACCGGAGGTCTTCCTGGCTAAGACCGTTAAGCACGCGACCCAGAATCTCCTCGATACGTCCGTACCCGTCCGAGAGCATTTGATGCCATTCCATAGCTACCTCCTGGGGATAACCGTCAGTAATCCGTCAGATTATAATACTACTACGAGACGGGCCGGGGCTCAAAGCCTGGCCAGAAACTCCCGCCAGGGCGTGGCCGGCAGGGTCTCCGTTTCCGACTGCCCGCAGGCGCGGATAATCATGATGACCTTCTCCACCTGGGCGGGGTCGTCCGACTCCACGATATCAACGAAGTCGAACCGCCCCATGGTGGCGTAGCTGCTTTTAAAGACCACGCCGGGACATTCTTTTTTCGTCCTGGCCATCACCGTCTCGGCGATTTTCTTAAAGTCGGCGGGGTCGCGGAAAGCCGTGGGGGTAACCCGGCTCAGTATGATATAGGTGGCCATCTGCTGCCTCCTTTTCCGATAGTCTTTTAATCACGGCGGCGGTTGCCTTACGCCGCCCGGTGGAACTCTATCGTCTCCAGCGTCACGGGGTCGGCCACGTCCCAGCAAACGAGCTCCGCGTCCCCCTTCACCACGTTGACGATTTCCGTATAGGTATGAAGGCTGGCCTGCCGCAGGAAAGAGTTATCAAAATACCAGATTTCATCGCCGGGAGACGGGAAGGCGCAGACCGTGTGGCTCCTGGAGACGGGACGGAGCATGACGGTGAGTAATACGGGGCGGGAGTCCGGCCGCCACTGCCGCAGCAGCGCCGCGGCCAGCACGGCAAAGCCATCGCAGTCGTCCTTCTTCCGGTGCCAGACCTTCTGGGGATAGCTGATGGCGTCGTAGAGGTGCAGCGGGCCGTCCATCGTCCAGGTCACCTCGCCCAGGCGCTGCTGGATATCCTCTAAGGAGGCCACCGGCGGCAGGTCCGCGCGCAGGTACCTGCCCTCGAAGAGCTTGCGGCGGAAGCGCGACCACCGGTAGCGGGCACCCCGCAGCCACCATACCAGGAAGCGGTCGAGAATCGATTTCATTTCAGGTTACTCCTGGGCCTGAAGGGTGGCCGGCACCGCGACTGACTTGACCGGCATGGCCGCGGCCACCCGCGTTTTCCCCAGCTCCCGCTTCTTCCGGTTCCCGGCCCAGGCCGGCCCGCCGAAGAGCCTGACCGCCCAGTACATGAACCAGCTGGTGACCGGAGGGACTTCGAGGACCTTCATGGCCTCGCGGAAGATATCGTCGGCCTGCCGCTTGGTGCGCTGCTGCTCCCAGTAGCAGTAATCGTGAATCACGGCGGCGTTACCGTACTTGCCCCAGCGGGGCAGGAAGACCCACAGCGGCCGGGGCACGCTGGCGAAGTCGGTCATGAAGCCCTCGGGCACCTCGATGGTGTCGCCGCTGCCCTCCTCGCCGACGTCATAGCCGAACTCTTTCCGGGTGACCCAGGTCCGGCCGTCCGAAAGCGGCGAGACGATGAGAATCTCCGTGAACCTGCTCATGCTGCACCCCCTCCCGGGCTTTTACCCCGGGTAAACCCCGTTCAATGCGGCATCCAGCCCCGGCCCTGCCGCTGGCCGCGGATATAGGCCACCTGCCCGACGTGCTGGATGTTATCGTCCAGGACCATGAGAAGCACCCGGCCGTTGGTGGGGGGAGGGTCGAACATCGGCAGGTTGGCCGTGCGGTCCAGGTCCTTACTGGAAAGGGTGGGAAAGAAGCGCTGGGAGCGCTCCAGCACCGCCCGGTTATACCCGAGCAGCGTGGCGGCACCGGGGGACTTGAAAGCGGCCACTTCCTCCGGTTTGTGCCCCACACCGGCGTCACCGGCTTGGGCGGGACGCCCGAACTTCTTGTGCCAGCCGTCCTTGAGCCAGAGCTGCTCCTGGCCCATCACCCCGGAAATCAGCGCATCCTGGACGCGCGTCAGGTGCCAGACCAGCCAGCCGATGCTGTTGCTTTCCGGGTGGGGCTGCCAGCCCAGGTCCTCCTTTTTAAGTCCTTCCAGGGCCCGCTCCAGGTTCCTCCCGATGCTCCCGTAAGCGCCCGATATCAGTTCCTGCCAGTCCATAGCTACCTCCTCGGTCCGTTAAGTCGGTTAATGTTTTACCCGGTGGATTAAATAATACTACTAACTTTAAAATCTAGCAAAGTCAGCCCCAAAATACCAGAAACGCCTGACGCCGGCATTATTCGGTTTTGGTCGGTAATGTCATTGCGAGGCGCGTAGCGATGAAGCAATCTCTTTATTTATTTTCTTTATCCCCCTCTCCAACCGGTTACATCGTGCTAGCCCGATAGATATTCTGGTTGGAAAGGGGGAGATATTTTGAGAGGGGGCTTCGCCCCCTCTCGCTATCGCACTCCCCTTTCGG
>MGNX01000102.1:386-3621 GCA_001796935.1 Chloroflexi bacterium RBG_16_60_22 | reverse complement strand
CCCTTTCGGGGGGGAGAGTTAAAATCCCCCTTAGTCCCCCTTTTTCAAAGGGGGAAACTGGGGGCGGAAATCTACGGGCTAAGCTGCCGACGCAGCGAGGGCGGCCAGGGTGGGAATAGATGAGAAACGAGGGGGCGGTGGGGAGGGGTGAAGCTAATCGACGAGATACAAACAGTACCCCCTCCCCACACCTTGACACCCCAAGTACCAGCGCCTACAATTACTCTGGAAACGCCGGGATGGCGGAATTGGCAGACGCAGCGGACTTAAAATCCGCCGGAGCAATCCTTGTGGGTTCGAGTCCCTCTCCCGGCACCGTGAAGGTGCGCCATATGCCCGCCTGGTTAATAATCTCGATAGGTTATCTTCTCGGCTCCATCCCCAGCGCCTACATCGCCGGACAAATCGTCAGGGGCGGTGATATCCGGCAGATGGGCGACGAGAACTCGGGGGCCGCCAACGCCTGGCATGTGCTCGGCCCCAAAGCTGGCTTCCTGGTGGGTATCATCGACGCCGGCAAGGGGGCCCTGGCGGTGCTCATCGCCCAGGCCAGTGATATGTCCGCGGCGGTGGTCATGTTCACCGGGGCCGCCGCCGTCATCGGCCACAACTGGCCGGTGTTTCTCGGCTTCCGGGGCGGGCGGGGCGTCAGCACCACCATCGGGGTGCTGGCGGTCACGGTGACACTGCCGCTGCTTATCCTGGCGGTCCCGGCCCTGGCGGCCCTGCTCATCAAGCGTAACGTGACGCTGGCCTGCGCCATCCTCTTCGCGCCGCTATCGCTGGTGGGCTGGTGGGTGAGCACCCCGGGGGTCTTCATCGTTTACAGCATCGCCCTCCCCTGCCTGGTGGGATTCACCCACTTCCTCCGGACGCGGCCGAGGGTTGTCCACGTAGATTGACAATAGCGGCGGGGATTGCTAAACTGATATTGTAGGCCTCGCGCCAAACCCCGACGCCGTAGAGGGTCTACCACCCGGCTTACCGCTGCCAGAAATGGAAAAAGTCAGAATCACGCAGCGCTTACGTCTGAAAACCCGGTCCCGGTATGAGAAGGGGATTCATTGACCAGAGATAACGGAAAAGGTCTGGTTCAAATCTTTACCGGTAACGGCAAAGGCAAGACCACGGCGGCGCTGGGCACGATACTCAGGGCGGCCGGCCACGGTCTCAAAGTATTCATTATTTTTTTCATGAAGGGCGACTATGCTTACGGCGAGTACAAGACGCTCGCCAGTCTCCCCAACGTAGCGGTCTCTAGCTTCGGATTCCGCAAGCTGACCGACCCCACCAACATCACCCCCGAGGAAAAAGAGCAGGCCCGGCTGGCCCTGGCGGCGGCCCGCGAGGCCGTCAACAGCGGCCGTTATGACCTGGTGGTGCTGGACGAGGTCAACGTGGCCCTCGGCTGGGGCCTCATCGAGCCGGAAGAGGTCATTCAGCTCGTCAGGGACAAGCCGGCCGGGGTCGAGCTCATCCTGACGGGTCGCTACGCGGACAGTCGGCTGGTGGAGATGGCCGACCTGGTAACGGAGATGGTCAAGGTCAAGCACCCTTTTGATAAAGGCATCAAAGCCAGGAAGGGGATTGAATACTAAATTCAACGGAGGGAAGCTATGAAGGTAACGTTATCCGTAATCAAGGCTGACGTCGGCGGCTACGTGGGCCACTCCGAATCCCACCCCGATATCCTCGCCGAGGCCGGCAAGATGCTGGCCAGGGCCAAGAAGGAGGGACTGCTGCTCGACTGCCAGACGGCCAAGTGCGGCGACGACCTCCAGCTCATCATGACGCACCAGAAAGGCACCGGCAACTACGATATCCACAAGCTCGCCTGGGACACCTTCGTGGCCGGCACCAAGGTAGCCAAGAAGCTGAAGCTCTACGGGGCCGGGCAGGACCTGCTGGCCGACGCCTTTGCCGGTAACGTCCGGGGCATGGGGCCGGGGGTGGCCGAGATGGAGTTCGAGGAGAGGCCCGCCGAGCCGGTCATTATCTTAATGGCGGACAAGACATCGGCCGGGGCCTGGAACATGCCCCTTTACAAGATGTTCGCCGACCCCTTCAACACCATCGGCCTGGTCATCGCCGCCAACATGCACGGCGGCTATACCTTCGAGGTGCACGACGTCAAGGAGCACAAGAAAATAAGGTTCAACGCCCCGGAAGAGATTTACGACATGCTGGTATTCATCGGGGCGCCTTCGCGCTTCGCCGTCAAGTCCGTCTACCACCGCGACACCGGGGAGATAGCGGCGGTATCCTCCACGGAGCGCCTCTCGCTGATAGCCGGCAAGTACGTCGGCAAGGACGACCCCGTCTGCATCGTCCGGTGCCAGGGCATCTTCCCGGCGGTCGGCGAGGTGCTGGAGCCCTTCGCGGCGCCCATCCTGGTGGAAGGCTGGATGCGCGGCTCCCACATGGGCCCGCTGATGCCGGTATCCCAGGCCGACAGCACGCCCTCCCGCTTCGACGGTCCGCCGCGACTTGTCGGGCTGGGCTTCCAGCTAGCCAACGGTATGCTGGTCGGCCCGCGCGACATGCTCGCCGATAAGGCCTTCAACCTGGCGCGGCACCAGGCCAACGAGATGGCCGACATGATGCGACGGCACGGCCCCTTCGAGCCGCACCGCCTCCCCCTGGAGGAGATGGAGTACACCACCATGCCGCAGGTGATGGAGAAACTCAAGGGCCGCTTCCAGGACCTCGAGCGCTAGGAGCAGTTTTGCACCCGGAAAAGCTCCTGCTGGCGACCAATAACCCGGGCAAGGTGCGCGAGTATAAGAGCCTGCTGGAGGGCATCCCCTACGAGATAGTCACCCCGGCCGGGCAGGGCATCTCCGGGGAGGTCGAGGAAACCGGGGCCACCTTCGAGGAGAACGCCCGGCTGAAGGCCGCCGCCCTGGCGGCGGCGAGCGGGCTGCTCTCCCTGGCCGACGACTCCGGGCTGGAAGTGGCAGCGCTGGGCGGGGAGCCGGGGCCGCGGTCCCGCCGCTACGCCGGGGAGGGCGCCACGGACGCCGAAAGAATCAGCTACCTCCTGGACAGGCTCAAGGATGTCCCCGAAGCCGGGCGCGCCGCCCGGTTCGTGTGCGTTATCGCCGTGGCCGCGCCGGACGGACTCGTCGGCACCTGCGAGGGGGAATGCCGGGGGGTCATCACCACGGAACCTAAGGGGAAACATGGTTTTGGCTACGACCCCGTTTTCTACCTGCCTGACCTCGGTAAAACGATG
>MGNX01000102.1:0-301 GCA_001796935.1 Chloroflexi bacterium RBG_16_60_22 | reverse complement strand
CTCGCCAAAAGGGTAAGCAATAATGGTGATAACATCGGCAGCCGAGCGGTTGGCCGCAGAGCGCACTTGGGGGCAACTGGTTACGTCAGTCTCTTGATGATGTGCCTGGCAAGATTTTCGTCTATATCGTCGTGTCTTGGGATTGGCTGCCTTTCGCCAGTTCTCGGATTCTTATAAATATCATGACGGGCGCCGCGTCTTACAAGAACGCACCCGGTAGCAGTTATTTTTTTATTAGCTCCTTCCTTTTCATACTCTAAGGTCTAGCTCTTTGACTTTATGGTCGTCGGGAACATCCTCC
>MGNX01000101.1:4267-8111 GCA_001796935.1 Chloroflexi bacterium RBG_16_60_22 | reverse complement strand
TCGCTGGGCTGGATGACGGCGTTGATATAGCCCATCCGTGCCGCCACGTAGGGGTTGTAGAGCAGCTCGCGGTACTCCGCAATCTTCTCCTGCTCCTTGGCCCTGGGGTCTTCCGCCTTCTCAATCTCGCCGCGGTGGATGATGGCCGCCGCCGCCTCCGCGCCCATCACGGCGATTTCCGCGGTTGGCCAGGCCAGCGTATAGTCCGCCCCCAGCCCCTGGCTGCACATGGCGATGTACGCCCCGCCGTAGGCCTTGCGGGTAATCAGGGTTATCTTGGGCACGGTGGCCTCGGCGTAGCACCAGAGCAGCTTGGCGCCGTGCCGGATGATGCCTCCCCACTCCTGGTGGCTGCCGGGGAGGAAGCCGGGGACGTCGGCGATGGTCAGCAGGGGGATGTTGAAGGCATCGCAGAAGCGAATGAACCGGGTGGCCTTGTCCGAGGCGTTGATGTCCAGGCAGCCGGCCAGGTAGCCCGGCTGGTTGGCGATGATGCCGACGACGTGCCCGTTGAGCCGGGCGAAGGCGGTTATCATGTTCTGGGCAAACTGCCGCGAAGGCTCCAGGAACGCACCGTTGTCCACGATGGCCTTGATGACGTCTTTCATGTTGTAGCCCTTGCTGGCGTTTTCCGGCAGGACATCGTTCAAGGCTGCCTCGGCGCGGTCGGGCGCATCGGTGGGGGCAACGTAAGGCGGCTTTTCCTCGTAGCTGGAAGGCAGGTAGCCCAGCAGGCTCTTGATTTCCGCGATGGCCTGCTCGTCGCTGTCGCAGGCGAACTGGGTGACGCCGCTGCGGGTGCTGTGGGTGATGGCCCCGCCCAGCTCCTCGTTGCCGATTTCCTCCCCGGTGACGGACTTCACCACCGCCGGGCCGGTGATGAACATGTAGCTGGTCTTCTTCACCATGAACACGAAGTCGGTCATCGCCGGGGAGTAGACGGCGCCCCCCGCCGCCGGGCCCATGATGGCCGATATCTGCGGGATAACCCCGGAAGCCCCGGAGTTGCGGAAGAAGATGTTGGCGTAGCCGTCCAGGGCATTGATGCCCTCTTGGATGCGCGCCCCGCCGCTGTCGATGAACCCCACCATCGGCACCTTCATCTTCATGGCCAGGTCCATGACGCGGCAAATCTTCCTGGCGTGCATCTCCCCCAGCGTGCCGCCCCGGGCGGTGAAGTCCTGGGCGTAGGCGCAGACGGTGCGGCCGTTCACCCGGCCGAAGCCGGTGACCACGCCGTCGGCGGGGATGCTCACCTTGTCCATGCCGAAGTTGCTGCTGCGGTGCTGCACGTACAGGTCCGTCTCCTGGAAGGTCCCCTGGTCGAAGAAAAGCCCGAGCCTCTCCCGCGCCGTCAGCTTGCCGGAATCGTGCTGCTTCTGGACGGCCTTATCACCGCCGCCGGCCTTGAGCTCGGCCTCAAGTCTGGCCAGCTTTTCCAGTTCGTCTCTCAAGACAGCCTCACCTCACCGGTAAAGAATAAAACAAGTTTATGATAGCATACCGCCTGGGGACGGGCAAGGGACGCAAACTCTTTAGGCGGCCGCCCAGTATCATCCACAGCTTAGCCCGGAAGTATGCCCCACCCCTCTGGATTCCGGCCTTCGCCGGAATGACAAAAGAAGGAGGGAGTGCGCCAGGAGAGAGGGGGCGAAGCCCCCTCTCAAATAAACTCCCCCTCTCCGACAAAATCATCCCGCGGGTTAACCAGATATATCTGGTTGGAGAGGGGGCAAGGGGGTGAGGCCAGATGGGGAGAGCTAGAATAATTAAGGCAGTAGCATGTTATTGGCATCGTAAACCCTTGAGGTGCTAGAATAAGTCCGGGGAAAATACCCTGACCGAACATGGAAAAGATTTTACCGGCTACCCGCTGCGGGAATACCGAGTTCCGCTGGGGCGAGAAGACCTACGTCATGGGGGTCATCAACCTCAGCCCGGACTCCTTTTCCGGCGACGGCCTGGGCGATGACATTGAGGCGACGGTGGCGCAGGCCCGGCGCATGGTGGATGAGGGCGCCGATATCATCGACGTCGGCGGGGAGTCCACCCGCCCCGGCACCACCCCCCTGGCCGCGACCGATTTTGATGAAGAGCTGCGGCTGGTCATCCCGGCCATCGAGCGGCTCGTTGCCGAGGTATCCGTCCCCATTAGCATCGATACCTATAAATCGGGCGTGGCCAGCCGGGCCCTGGCGGCCGGCGCCAGCCTGATAAACGATATCTGGGGCCTCAAGCGCGACCCCGGGGTAGCGCGGGTGGCCGCCGCGGCAGGGGTGCCCGTCATCCTCATGGCCAACCAGCGGGACGCCCCCCCGAAGGTCGGCATCATGGCCAAAGTGCTTTCCGACCTCGCCGCGGGCATCAAAATCGCCGAAGAAGCCGGGGTGCCACCCGGGGACATCATCGTCGACCCCGGTATCGGCTTCGGCAAGAGCCTGGAGCAAAACCTGGAGCTTTTAAACCGGCTCGCCGAGCTGAAGCAGCTGGGCAAGCCCATCCTCCTGGGCACCTCGCGCAAGTCGATGATTGGCACGGTGCTGGACCTGCCGCCGGACCGGCGCCTCGAGGGGAACCTGGCGGTAACGGCCATCGGCATCGCCAACGGCGCCGACATGGTCAGGGTCCATGACGTCCGCCCGACGGTGCTGGTCTGCCGCATGAGTGACGCCGTCATCAGGAGGGGGACGGTCGGTGACTGACGCGGTGACGGCCTACCTGGGAATCGGCTCCAACCTGGGCAACCGCCAGGAGAACCTGGAGAGGGCGCTGGGACTTCTGGCGCAGCGGATGCGGCTGGGCAAGATATCATCGATATATGATACCGAGCCGCTGGGCGATACCAGCCAGCCCCGTTTCCTCAATATGGCCGTCCAGGTCTTCACGCATCTGGCCCCGGAGGGCCTGCTGGCCCTGGCCAAGGGTATCGAGGCCAAGATGGGGCGCGCCGGGAAAACCGGCCAGCCCCGACCTATCGATATAGACATCCTCATCTATGGTGATAAGGTTATGGAGACGCCCGCCCTGACGGTCCCCCACCCCCGCATGACGGAGCGGTCCTTCGTCCTGGTGCCCCTGGCCGAGATTGCCCCCGACCTCCGCCACCCGGTCAGCGGTAAGACGATGAAGGAACTGCAAAAGGCGATTAAGGAGGTACAGGGCGTCTTCAGGTGGGAGGCCTCCGAGGAGGGCTGATGTACGAGATATCCGTGGAGAAACATTTTGACGCCGCCCATTACCTGCGCGGCTACAAGGGCAAGTGCGAGGCGATGCACGGCCACCGCTACCGGGTGGTGGTGAAGATAAGCGCGGCCAAACTGGATGACATCGGGCTGGCCTACGATTTTTCCGATTTAAAGCGGCACCTCAACGATATCCTGGCGAGGTTCGACCATGCCTGCCTCAACGACGTGCCGCCCTTTGACAGGATAAATCCTTCGGCGGAGAACATCGCCGCCACCATTTACAATGAGCTGAAAGGTAAGCTCGCCGCCGACCCCGTTACCCTCGATGCCGTGGAGGCCTGGGAGACCCCTCACCAGGGCGTGGCCTACCGCCCGGGCTAGTCTTTTTCCGGGGGCAGGAGGTTGGGGATGCTCTCCTCGATGGGGTAGTCCGCGGGGCACTTCGGGCAGTGCAGGGAGCCGGTAATGACCTCCCCTCCCTCCTCCACCTCCACCTTGAGCTCCAGCCCGCCGTGGCAGACCGGGCAGGCCAGTATCTCCACGAGAGAGCGTTTCATGGTCTGATTATAGCACTAACCAGCGTTATAAACCTCACAGAAAGCCAGCATAAGTAAAGTAACCTCATTGAGATAATCTTTTAATGTTATTCTTTCGTCTCC
>MGNX01000101.1:2870-4117 GCA_001796935.1 Chloroflexi bacterium RBG_16_60_22 | reverse complement strand
TCTCAACTCCCAGTCTGGCATCTTACTTAATCTTTGTAGCCTTCCAATAGCATCGTCTGGTGGAGGAGTACGTGGTACCCTTTTTTTCCGCGTAATTTCTTCTCTTTCCTTCTCCGGTGTTTTCGTTGTATCTCTGTAGTCCGATTTTGCCTCGGGTCGTTTTCGGCCTTTATCTTCTTCTAACTTGCTAGATAAATTGATGTACTTGTCTAATAGTTTAAGTGCCTCAATCATCATCCCTCTAACTTGCGCCACTCTCTTTTTTTCCTCCCGACTGACGGCTTCTTCTTCTTTTTGTCCCTGTAATTCCCTGATATGGGGTTCTAAAACACGATGCATTATATTGTGTACCTCACCCCATTCAAGGGAGTCAGTATCGAAGCCGGTCTTTTTAGGCAAAACAGTAACTTTATTTGGCAGTTCAATTTCACCTATTAATGTTCCTAATGAGGCTTTATGCCGAAAGTCAGGATGCCCAAAATATTCGCTGTCGCAGATTAGGCGCCCTTTTCTTAACAAACGCATTCCACCTGTTATCCGTGGCCCGCCTCGCACTCTCGAATCTCGTTTCAGTCGTCCGATCCATCCCTTAATTTTAAATCCTTGCGGCGTCTTCTCGTTTATTTCCTGATTTTTGTAACCTTCGTAGGTAGGCATCTCAAGTGGGGATATGGGCACATTATTGACTGTGATGATTGCTTTTCCTTCGTATAAAAGTTTACGGTAAATATTAGATATATCAGCTTTAATTCGATTTATATCTTGTCGCCTTTTCTTTAATTTTCTAATTTCAAATCTGCAATATCCAAGACCATTCCGCTTCTCTCCTTCATCTTTTTGGGCAACAGCCTTATAGCTTTTTTCGTTACTGGATGCATCATCCCAATTATCTTCTTTTATCTCCCATAACCAAGGCTCATCGTATCGTTTACTTTGGATTATCCAAGAACTGCCAATATAGCCCATCGCAGCTTTACCACCTTGGCCATATTCACCAATTGCATCATTTTTATGGGCCTCACCCCAATTTAACCATTGACTGAGCTCATTCTGGCCCATACCTTTCCCGCCAAGGTTTTCAACTCTGATGCTATGTTTTGTCACATATATATCGATATAAAGGTGCTTCCCACCATGAAAGCCGTCAAATTCATCAAAAGCATTATCTACCAGTTCTAAGAGTGCTTCTGACAAACTGGAAAATTGCGCCATTACAGACCGTAATATTTTCCTAGTAAGCCTTTCTT
>MGNX01000101.1:0-2838 GCA_001796935.1 Chloroflexi bacterium RBG_16_60_22 | reverse complement strand
TGCCGTGGAGGCCTGGGAGACCCCTCACCAGGGCGTGGCCTACCGCCCGGGCTAGTCTTTTTCCGGGGGCAGGAGGTCGGGGATGCTCTCCTCGATGGGGTAGTCCGCGGGGCACTTCGGGCAATGAAGGGAGCCGGTAATGACCTCCCCTCCCTCCTCCACCTCCACCCTGAGTTCCAGCCCGCCGTGGCAGACCGGGCAGGCCAGTATCTCCACGAGAGAGCGTTTCATGGTCTGATTATAGCAGATTGCTAATTTTCAGTTAATTCGCCCCGCCCCCCGGAGGTCATCTATTCCCACCCTGACCGCCCTCGCAGCAGCGGTGGCTTAGCCTGCGAACAGCCTCCTTCCCCCACCCCGCTGGATTCCGGCTTTCGCCGGAATGACATGAGGGGGGCTTTGGCCTTAATGTCATTCTGAGGAACGCAGTGACGAAAGAATCCCTACCGCCCCTGGACCCTTCGCTACGCTCAGGGTGACATGGGTGAAGTACTTTCAGGGTAAAGCGAAAAGGGGGATAAAGGGGGTGAGGTATGACCTGGATTCCCGCTTCCGCCGGAATGACAAGATAAGAAGGGTAAAAAACCTAGATATTCTCGCCCTGGTAAATACCGTTATAACCTTCCGTCTCGCCGGTCAGCTCTAAGAAGACGAGCTGTATTATCCGGGCATTCTGCTGGACACGGAAGCCGCGGGGGTGATAGACCACCAGCAGGGACCGGGAGCGCCCCGAATAGCCGGCGTCCCAGACCGCCGTCCCCACGGTCACCCCGCAGCGCAGCAGGCTCGAGCGCGGCCGTCCCAGCGCCATGATATGCTTCGGCAGGTGCACCACCTCGTTGTAGGTGATGGTATAGATGCCGGGCACCAGCTCCATCCAGCCGGAACCATCGAACACCAGCGGCGCCAGGTCGGAGACCACCCTCTGGCGGTTGTCCGCCGCCACCTGCCCCATCGTCTGCGGAATGGCGATATCGCGCAGGGTGAGGTCGAAACCGTTGGCCTGGAGCTGCGCGTCAAGGTCCACCCACCCCTCCACCAGGGGAGGTTTCCCCTCAATCAGGCACCGGATGTCCTGTCCGGAAAGGACCGCCATATCGTTACCCCCTTCCCTTTACCTGGTCAGCCGCCGCCGCATGGTCACCAGGGTCAACGCGAAAAAGACCACCGTATAGAAGACCATGATGCCCAGCGCTAGCAGATTATCGGGCCCGAAATCACCCTGGAACAGGGCGCGGTTGAGATGGACCGCCGGTGTCAGCGGGACGAACCGGCCGAGCTTCTCCAGTATCTCCGGGAAAGAGGACAGCGGGAAAAAGACCCCGGCCAGGAAGAACATCGGGCTGATGAACAGCGTGAAGAAGTAGTTGAAGCTGTAGATGGACGGTATGATGGAGGTAAAGAAGAGGGATATGGAAGCGAACATGACGCCCTCCAGCAGGGCCACCAGCGGCACCAGCACCGCCCAGGGCGAAGGCACCAGCCGGAATGCGGCGGCGATGACCAGGACGATGAATCCCGTCATCAGGGCACGGGTGGCCCCCCAGAAGATTTCCCCGGCGGTAATATCCTCAGCGTTGAGCGGGGTAGCCAGGATGGCGTCGTAGGTGTGCTGGTGCTCCATGCGGATGTAGCTGGCGTAGGTGCACTCGAAGGTGGCGCTGAACATGGCATAGGCCGCGATGACCCCTGGTGCCAGGAAGGAGATATACTGCTGGCCTTCCACCGGGCCGATGAAGGCCCCCATCCCCATCCCGAAAGCCAGCAGGAGGATAATCGGCTCGACGATGGAGGCCGGCCCCTCCGAGTGCCAGAGTCGGAAAAAGATATCGCGGTTGCGCTGCCAGACGCGGAAAAAACGCCAGGAGAACATCCTCATTCCACCAGCATCCTCCCCGTCAGCTTGAAAAAGACGTCCTCCAGGGTAGCCGGCCGCGGCCTTCCCGGCAACCCCCCGACTTTGTCGTCGAGGTGGAAGACCTGAATCAAGTCGTCCAGCACCTCGTACTCCAGCCGGCGGGTCTCCAGTTCCCGGATAATCTTCTCCCGTTCCGCCGGAGCCGGCCAGACCTCCCAGATATGCCCCCCCACGTACCGGGAAATCAGCGCCGGCGGCTTGTCCACGGCGATTATCTTCCCCTGGTGCATTATCGCCAGGCGGTCGCAGAGGGTGGCCGCCTCCTCCATGTTCTGGGTGCAGACCAGCTGGGTAACCCCCCGGGCCTTCAGCCCCTTCAGCTTCTGCCAGACCATGTGCCGGGCCTGGGGGTCGAGGCCGATGGTCGGCTCGTCGAGAATCAGTATCCGGGGATTGTTGACAAGGCCCCTGGCGATGAGCAACCGACGCTTCATGCCGCCGGACAGCTCTCTAATCTTGCTCTTCTTCTTGTCCTCCAGCTGCATCGTCTTGAGCAGCTCCAGACTGCGGCGGATGGCCTCTTCCTCGGGGATGGCGAAGTAACGGGCAAAGGTACGCAGGTTCTGGACCACGTTGAGGTCGTCATCGAGGTTGTCCATCTGGGGGACCATGCCCAGCTCCGCCTTGATTTCACGGGAATAACGGGAGAGGTTCCGGCCCATAATGATGATATCGCCGCGGGTGGGCGGTGAGAGGGCGGTCAGCATCCTGATGAGGGTGGTCTTGCCGGCGCCGTTGGGACCGAGCAGGCCGAAACACTCCTTCTCCTCAATCTCCAGGCTGACGTCATTAACGGCGACGAGGCCCTTGAATTTCTTGGTCAGGTTAGCGGTCTTGATAATAACCATGGCGGCAGGCCGGCCGGCGGCCTTTCACTATGATAACAGGTTTGTTTTTTCCCCACAACGAACGGGAACGGT
>MGNX01000100.1:35719-36427 GCA_001796935.1 Chloroflexi bacterium RBG_16_60_22 | reverse complement strand
AACCTTTCCTTCTTTTATTCGAGATGCGAGACGATAACAGAGAATCAGGAAAAGGTCAAGAGGTTTGGGGGAGATGTTTTAGCTACAAAGTTTATCTGTTGACACCTATTAATGCTAAGAGTAGAATCTTACCGAGTTAGACAAGATTAAGAGTCAGGTACTGTTAATGTTTTGGAATAGGGAAAACGAGGAATCAAAACCATTTCCATTAGGTAATTGTCCCGGCTGCGGTAAAAAAATAAAAACTCTAAAAGCTTGGGAAAAACACGCAGAAAAATGTAAAAAGCTTTGGGTAATGCAAACTTCCTATGAAATACCCGTAGTTGATGTTGAGCATTTAACGCATTTGGAAATAAAAATGGTTCAAGAGGGTAAGAAGGAGTGGGGTATTTGGAACAGTGTTACTAATGATTGGATTAAAGATAAAAATGGGCAAATTGATGTGCGATTAATTAAACGTAATGTCGAAACTTTCTTGAAGAGTGTAGTTGCTGCATCGTTGCTTGCTGATGTAAAAAAAAAGATTGATAATAAAGAATTCAATAAGAATAAGCAGTAACTCTTATTATACCTAAATAATAAAGTGGCAGCGGGTGGATTTGAACCGCCGACCAAGGGCTTATGAGCTGGGTAGTGAAAAAGCAACCAGTGGCTTTTTGAGCCGACCGCTTGCCTCCTTTCAAGCTGAATTATAGGAAAAGCCGGGGC
>MGNX01000100.1:29310-35702 GCA_001796935.1 Chloroflexi bacterium RBG_16_60_22 | reverse complement strand
TGACCGCTTTAAAGGTAGCGTAGACCTTCCGGCCCTTTTTCAGTCCCAGCTCATCGGATGAGCGCCGGGTGACCATCGCCACCAGCGGAAAACCGCAATCGATTTCCACGCGGCAGAACGGCCCGGTGACGACCGTCCGGGCTACCGTACCTTCCAGGCAATTGCGGGCGCTGCTGGAGATAGGGGCCAGGGCCACCGTGACGTCCTCCGGGCGGAGGCACGCCGCCACCACCTGCCCGACAGCGCAGTCCGCGACCGCCTCGATGGCCCGGCCGTTGACGTCCACCACCACCATTTCACCCTCGCAGGATACAATTACCCCGTCGATGATGTTCTCCATGCCGACGAACTCGGCGACCTCCCGGTTCCTCGGGCGGTTGAATATCTCCCGGGGCACCCCGGTCTGAACGATTTCCCCGCCGGCCAGCACGCTGATGCGGTCGGCGAGGCGCTGGCCCTGCCCCATATCATGGGTAGCCATGATGACGGTAATGGCGTCCCGCCGGATGATGCCGGCAATCAACTCCTCAATCCTGGCTTGGGAAAGAGGGTCGAGATTGGCGGTGGGCTCGTCGAGCAGCAGCACCTCCGGTCCGGTGGCAACCGCCCGGGCGATGGCCACCCGCTGTACCTCGCCGCCGGAAAGCGTCCGCGCGTTCCTGTTCCGGTAGTCGGTAAGCCCCACCATCTCCAGGATATCGCCGACCCTTTCGTGGAGCTGCCGTCCGGCCACCCCGCGCCACTTCAGGCCGCAGGCGACGTTATCGTAAACACTCGTATTGAAGACCACCGGCTTCTGGAGGACATAGGCCATGCGGCGGCGCGTCTCCAGCTTCAGCTTCTCCGACGCGGTAACGTCGGCGCCATCATAAAAGACCCTGCCGGAGGTCGGTGGGTCGAGGAGGTCGATGACACGCAGGAGCGTGGTCTTCCCGGCCCCCGTGGCGCCGATGAGGGCAAAGACCTCCCCGCGGTCGACCCTGATGTTGACGTTCTTCAGGATGTCCCGCCCTTCCCGCCGCTGCCATAATTCTTTGGTCTCGATTAGAGCCATGCTTACCTCTGCTGAATCCGGTTCATGACGATGTTGACCACCAGGGCGATGAAAATGAGGATGATACCCAGCGCCAGGGAGAGCTCGATATCGCCCTTGGACGATTCCAGGGAGATGGCCGTGGTGATGACGCGGGTAAAGCCCCGGATATTGCCGCCGACCATCAGCGAGATGCCGATTTCCGAGATGGCCCGCCCGAAGCCCATGACCACGGCGGCCATGACGGCGAAGCGGGCTTCCTTGACCACGAGCACCGCCATCTGGACGCCGCTGGCGCCCAGGGAGCGGGCGGTATCCAGGATGGTACGGTCCACCCCGCTCAGGGCGGAGATAGTCAGGCCGAGCAGTATCGGGACAATAAGAAGCATCTGGCCGATGATAATGGCGGTGGGGGTATAGAGAATCTCGAGCCCGCCCAGCGGCCCGGCCCGGGAAAGAAAGACGAAGACGAACAGCCCGACGACCACCGTGGGGACGCTGTAGAAGGTCTGAATCAGGCTGATGACCAGCCTCTTGCCGCGGAACCGGTTGAAATGGATGATGCTACCGAGCGGCAGGCAAATTACCGAAGCCAGCAGGGCCGAGGTGACCGCCAGGCGCAGCGACCTCCCGGCTATCTGCATGACCTCCGGGTCCAGGGACACGATAAGCTCGATGGCCTTGACCAGGCCGTTCCAGAGTTCCATAAACAGAATGATTTCCCGGTATATTTTCCCCCCTCTCCCGCAGGATGAGGGGGCAATAAGCTAACTCCTAGTCCGTGGGCTCGTTGCCGGCGCAGGGAGTAAACAGCTGAAGGCCGTACTCGCCGACGCCGTAATCACCGATAAGCTTCTGAATCTCCGGCGAGGTCAGGAAGTCTATAAGGTTACTGGCCGTGTCAAGGTTCTTTACCGGCACTTTTTCAGGGTTGACCGCAATGGCGGAGTAGACATTAAGCAGTATAGCACCTTTATCCACGATGGGTACAAGTCCCAGTTTACCCTTATAGGCCAGGTAAGTGCCCATATCGGAGAGGGTGTAGGCCTGCTTTTCGCTGGCAATGTTAAGTGTCGGTCCCATGCCGCTGCCGGCCTCGATGTACCAGTCACCGGCTTTCTGGACACCCCCGTACTCGAAGCCGGCGTTCTTCCAGATTGCCTTTTCCTTGACATGAGTGCCGGAATCATCGCCGCGGGAGACGAAGGTGCCGCCGCCGGCGGCCATCAGTTTCCTGAAGGCGTCCTCCGGGGTCATGCCCTTGATGCCGGCGGGGTCCGACGCCGGGCCGACGACGAGGAAGTAGTTATAGGCGAAGGGGACGCGCTCGACACCGTAGCCATCGGCGACGAACTGCAGCTCCTGGGCCCTGGAATGGACGGCGATAACGTCCACGTCACCCCGCCGGCCGAGCTCCAGGGCCTTGCCGGTGCCGGCGTACATGACATCCAGCTCAACGCCGTACTCCTCTTCGAACCTGGGCTCGAGGTAGCCCCAGAGGCCGGTATCGTAGAGGCTGGTGGTGGTGGCCACGCGGAGACGGGCCTGGGGCGCCAGGGGCGAAGCCCCGGTGGTGCCGGAGCAGCCCGCCACCAGCGATACCAGCGCCGCCATTATCAATATTATGCCGGTTATCCGGCTGATATTACGTAATTCAGAGGACATGCTCTTCCTTTCTCATTTAATAATCCAGGACCGTTCGCCCGTAACCGGGGGCGGGGCACGGGAAACATGCGGAGAGGGTGTAAGGAAAAGGCGGGATTTCTTCTTCGCGGGTAGTCTAGTACATATTGAGCCGGTCAAGACCATTCTCCTTTCCAAACGCGGGAGGCGCCGCCGTTTCCCGCGGCACCCTGCCGGCCAGTCTCCGTAGGCAAAGCCATTAGGAGGAAAGGCTCGGAGAAAATATTCAGTTGTGGAACAATTATAGCATGACACCGTTATATAAGTAAATACATAACGGTAAGATTTTTAAAATATTTTTTAGCGGGTTTCAGGAGAGCGCTAGATGCTGCCGCCCAGTCTCCGGGTCGGTGTTAATATCACCGACAGTACGAGACCGACAACGCCGAAGGCAGCACCGACGAGGAAAGCCGTCCGGTAGCTGGCGGTGATATCGAAGAGATAACCGGAAAAGAACGGGCCGGCGGCGGCCCCCACGGTAAAGCCGAGGTGAACCACCCCGTAAATGAGACCGTGGGAGGTCAGACCGAAAAGCCTGGCCACCAGGGGCGATTCGGCGGCGCCCATGCCCCCGAAAACGAAGCCAAAGAGCAGGATAAAGATGTAAAGCATCCACATCTCGCTGATATACACCAGCCAGAAAAGGGTCGCCGACATGACGAGACAGCCCATCATGAAAATCAGCCGGTTGCCGCTTTTATCGGCGACCACACCGAGGACATAATTGCCGAGAATACCTGCCCCGCCCATCGCCGCCAGGATGCCGGCAGCGCCGGCAGCAGATATCTCCAGCTCGATGGCATGCGGCACGATATGCACGATAATGGAGAAAAACCCGTACCCGTAGCAGACGAAGATGAAAAATAGCATCCAGAACTGCGGGGTGCTGACTGCCTCCCGTAAGCGGAAGTCCGTTCCGGATGCCGGTCCCAGAGGTTCGTTTTCATGGCCAACGTTGGGCAGTTGCTCCAACCGGGCCGGGCTGCGCTTCATGAACTGCGCGGCCAGGACCACCAGGATTAAGACCACCCCCCCCAGAATGGCAAAGGACCAGCGCCAGTCATAAGCCTCAATGAGACGGGTGATGACCGGCGGCCCGATTAACTGGCCGATGCCCCCGCCGGCGATGACGATGCCCGTCATCAGGGTCCTGCGGCGGGTAAACCACCGGGCGATAGTGGAGAGTTGCGGCACCCAGACGCCGCTCATGCCGACGCCGATTATCACTCCGTAGAACAGGTACAGCTGCCAGAGCGTGGCGGTCTGCGACATCAGTAAATAGCCCAGTCCCAGGAGAACGCCGCAGAAAGTCACCACCACCCGGGGCCCGAAACGGTCCGTAAGTCCCCCCACGATGATACCCAGCACGCCGTAGATAATCATGGATAGCGAAAAGGCGCCCGAGGTCATGGCGCTGGTCCAGCGGAACTCGGTGAGCAGCGGCTTGAAAAAAACGCCGAAGGAATTATAGACGGCCCACGCTACCATCATGATGAAGAAGGCCACGCCGACCACGACGAAGCCGTAGAATAATCCCGGTGAAGTTTCCGGCCGTTGTTGAAGTTCTTGATTAGACATCAGTAACTGGTCCGGTAGCCACAGGTCCGGTCACAATCAGCCAATTATAGCATAGTGCGCGGTCTTTTGCGTTTCCGGTCTTTCTTCCTATGAACCTCACCTCTTTACCCCCTCTCCAACCAGCTACATCTAGCCAGCCCGCGAGATAATCGGGTCGGAGAGGGGGAAGTAATATTAAGAGGGGGTTTCACCCCCTCTCGCTGTCGCACTCCCCCTTATACCACGTCATTCCGGCGAAAGCCGGAATCCAGAGGGGCTGGGGTGGAGAAAATCTCATGGGCTAAGCCGCCGATAGTGCCGGGACAATACCCCGTCGCCGGTTTTGACGGCTTAACCGCCCTTCTGCTACAATCAAGGCGTAAAACGTCATTCTTCTTGAAACTAGCCCCCGATAAGCGATGTCCCGGCAGAGAAGGAAATAGCTGCGCTTATGGAAATCAGGAGGGTCGGCGTGGTGGGCTGCGGACTGATGGGCGGCGGCATCGCCCAGGTCTGCGCTCAATCGGGGTACGCGGTGCTGGTCTCTGAAATCAACGAGGAGCTACTGCGCCGGGGACTGGCCGGTATCACCGCCTCACTGGACCGGGCCGTCCGGAAGGAAAGGATAGGCGCGGCCGACCGTGACGCCGCGGTGGCCCGCATCAAGGGTACGACCGACACCGGCGATTTCGCCGACCGCGACCTGGTTATCGAGGCAGCTATCGAAGACCTGGATATTAAAAAGAGGATATTCGGAGAGCTGGACAAAGCCTGCCCGGAAAATGCCCTGCTGGCCACCAATACCTCCTGCCTGTCCGTCACGGAGATGGCGCGGGCCACGGGGAGGCCGGATAAAGTGCTGGGGCTGCACTTCTTCAACCCGGTGCCGGCCATGAAGCTGCTGGAGGTTATCAGGACGGCCGCCACCAGCCAGACGACCCTCGAGACGGGCAAGCGCTTCGGGGAGTCGCTGGGCAAGACGCTCGTCATCGTCCAGGACACGCCCGGCTTCATCACCAACCGATTGGCGTGCCCGCAAATCCTCAACGCCATCCGGATGGTGGAGTCCGGCCTGGCCACCCGGGAGGACATCGATACCGCCATGACGCTGGGACTGAACTTCCCGATGGGACCGCTGGCCCTGGCCGACTTCATCGGGCTGGACACGGTCCTGTCCATCGCCAACGGCATATACGAAAGACTCCGCGAGCCGCAGTACGCCGCGCCCGGTCTCCTCAAAGAGATGGTAGCGGAGGGCCGCCTGGGGCGCAAGACGGGCCGGGGTTTTTACGAATACAGCTGAGTAAGGAGAGCAACCATGAGCATCGAAGGTAAAGTGGCCCTGGTCACGGGAGGCTCCGGCGGGCTGGGAAGGGTGCACTGCCTTTCCCTGGCCGCGGCGGGCTGCAAGGTGGCGGTGGCCGCCCACGGCCACCTCGAGAAGGCGGAGGCGGTGGTCAAAGAAATCGAAACCACGGGTAAAAAAGCCCTGGCGGTGAAGATGGACGTGGCCGACCTCGCCGAGGTGCAGGCCGGCATCAAGCAGGTGGAGGCAAAGCTGGGCCCGGTGGATATCCTGGTCAACAACGCCGCTTCCGGCATCGTGCGGGCGGTAACACTCCCCAGGATGGACAAGGCGGACTGGGACCGCGACCTGGCCGTCAACCTCACCGGCCCGTTCAACACCATCAAGTGCTGCCTGCCGGGGATGCTGGAGCGGGGGTGGGGACGCATCATCAACATATCGTCAATCGCGGGGACGATGGGCGGCGCCGGCCAGTGCAGCTACGCCGCCACCAAGGCCGGGCTCATCGGGCTGACCAAGACGGCGGCGCTGGAAGGGGCGCGCAAGGGCGTCACGGCCAACGCCATCGTGCTGGGGGTGTTCGACGGGGGCAGCTTCTACGAGGTGGCCCCGGAGTTCCGGGAGCGCATCATCAAGCGCCTGGCCATGCGCCGCACCGGCACGCCGCAGGAGTTGAGCAACGTGGTCGTTTTCCTGGCCTCGGAGGAGTCAAGCTACCTCACCGGCGAGGCCATCGAGGTGAGCGGCGGCGCCAGCCTGTTCACCTTCTGAGGCGGGCGCGTCATTCCGGCGAAGGCCGGAGGCCAGACCTCT
>MGNX01000100.1:20360-29259 GCA_001796935.1 Chloroflexi bacterium RBG_16_60_22 | reverse complement strand
GCGGGAATGACAAAAGGTGAAGCGGGACTGTCATTGCGAGGAGCCCGCCTGATACGGGCGACGAAGCAATCTTAAAACGTTGATAGAGATTGCTTCGCCTTCGGCTCGCAATGACTGAAACCGAATAAATACCGAAATAAGGCGGGGATGGCAAAAGGTGAAGCGGGGATGACAAAACGGGAAAAACGAGAGAAAACGTTATAATATAGAGGAAAATGAAAGGAGAAAAGGCATGAGTGAGGCGGTCATTGTCAGCGGCGTCAGAACGGCCATAGGCAACTACGGCGGGGCCCTCCAGGACGTCCCGGCGGTAAAGCTGGGCGCCGTCTGCATCGAAGGGGCGCTGAAGAAAGCCGGCCTGAGACCGAAGGGGGATGCCGGCTACGCCCCGGCATCGTTAAAGGGCCAGGGGATCATCGAACTGGAGAAGAAGTACCGGCACTGGGACGATTCCCTCAAGGAGGTCACGGTCGACGAGGTCATCATGGGGAACGTCATCCAGGCCGGGCAGGGGCAGAACCCCGCCCGCCAGGCGGCCATTTACGCCGGCGTGCCCAAGGAAGTCAACGCCTTCACGGTGAATAAAATTTGCGCCTCCGGCATGAAAGCGGTCGCGCTGGCGGCGCAGTCCATCAAGGCCGGTGACGCCAGGGTGATTATCGCCGGGGGCATCGAGAACATGAGCGCCGTCCCCTACTACGTCCCCAAGATGCGCTGGGGGGCCAGGATGTTCAACGCGGAGATGGTCGACGGCATGGTGCAGGACGGGCTCTGGGAGATATTTTACAACTACCACATGGGCGTGACCTCGGAGAACATCGCCGAGCAGTACAGCATCAGCCGGCAGGAGCAGGACGCCTTCGCGCTGGAGAGCAACAATCGCGCCCTGGCGGCCATCAAGGACGGCACCTTCAAGGAAGAGATAGTGCCGGTGGAGGTCAGGGTGAAGCGGGAGACGAAGATGTTCGATACCGACGAACATCCCCGGGAGACCTCCCTGGAGCTGCTCGGCAAGCTGCCGACGGTGTTCAAGGCCGACGGCGGCGTGACCGCCGGCAACGCCTCCGCCATCACCGATGCCGGCGCGGCCCTGGTGGTGATGGCCGCGGAGAAGGCCAGGGAGCTCGGCCTCGAGCCGCTGGCGACCGTCCGGGCCTACGCCACCGGCGGCGTCGACCCCGCCTACATGGGGCTGGGCGTGGTGCCGGCTACCCGGAAGGCACTGAAGCTGGCCGGACTGACCCTGAAGGACATCGACTACATCGAGCTGAACGAGGCCTTCGCCTCGCAGTCCATCGGCTGCATCAAAGAGCTCGATATCGACATGACCAAAACGAACCTCCACGGCGGCGGGATATCGCTGGGGCACCCCATCGGCTGCACCGGCGCCAGGATAGTCGTGACGCTGGCCCACGAGATGAAGCGCCGCAACCTGGGCCTGGGGCTGGCGACCCTCTGCATCGGCGGCGGCCAGGGCATGGCGATTATCATCGAGCGGAAGTAGGCAAAAGACTTAATACGGGAGACAGGGCGGCGGCATCTTCACGGATGCCGCCGCTTACTTTAAACTGTCATGGCGAGGAGCGCAGCGACGAAGCAATCTCTACGTGTTCGGGATTGCTTCGCTTTGGTCGCCATGACAAGTCCCAACCATAACCGAATAATATCGATTCACTCCCCCGGCGGCCGCGGCGACCGCAGGCGGCGGGTCCACCGCAGCCGGCTGATTTTCCACCCGCCGTTTTCCCGGGCGTATTCCATCTCATAAAATCCCTGCATCCAGTCGGGCGCATCCTCGTCGGCGGTGGGAGAGGGGTCGCGCTGGATTTTGTGGGGGAGGGAAAAGTGGGTGTAGAGCAGCCAGCTGCCGGTGGCCTTATTTCCCTTCACGGAGATAATGGGATGCACCACGAAGTTCCCCTCCAGTCCCACGTGAGTGACGGCTATCTTCTTCTTGAAGAGGTCCTCAATGGCGGCTTTACCCCTGACCTTGCCCACGCTTAAATCCACCACGGCATCGGCCGTAAAGCAATCGACGAGGTCATCCCAGGCGATGGTGGTGAGGTAATTGACGTAACGCACCTGCAACTGCTTAATCGCTTCGATGTCCTCCAGGATGCGGAGCCTATTTTCCATTTCCTCCGGGTTCATAGTATTATTTTCCTCCTTTCGGCTTTCCAACCCCATGCCCGGCAATTATATCACGGGGGGGGCTTTGCCTGAAAAGTACTTCTTTATGTCACCCTGAGCGCAGCGAAGGGTCTCGGGGCGGCGGGGATTCTTTCGTCACTCCGTTCCTCAGAATGGCATTTGAGGCCAGGCAGAGAGGGGGACAAAAGGGGGTGAGGTTAAAACCCGGGTAACAATTAAATATGATACCAGCGGGACTTGATAATCCAAGGTATTCCTCTGCACGTGTAATTGTGTTAAAATACATTAAGGCTTTTTGACTTAAGGGGAAACGGTCATGGCAAGACTGATGAGGGTGAGGAAAAAGGGAACGGACCGGAAAAAGGAAATCCAGGGGGAAAACCTGCCGGAAGAACCGCTGCACATCGAGTCGATTACCTGGGGAGATTTAACCTGGGTAAACGTCCAGCCGCCCACCGCTCGGGAGATAGAATACCTGGCGCAGAACTATCCGTTCCATCACCTCGACCTGGACGACTGCCTCAGCCGCAAGCAGATACCCAAGGTGGACGAATACCCGGATTACCTCTTCGCCATCTTTCACCTGCCCGTCTATGATAAGGAGACGCGGGTAAGCACCAAGCGGCAGTGGTCGGCCTTCGTGGGAGACAAGTACCTGGTCACGCTGCATACCGGGGAGCTGCGAACCCTCACCGCCCTTTTCCGTGAGTGCCAGGTCAACGAGGAGTCCCGGAAGGAGTACTTCAGCCAGGGCTCCGGCTTCCTGCTGTACCGCATACTCGACCGCTCCATAGACTCTTACTTCCCCGTCCTGGACAAGATATTGAGCCTGATGGAAGACATGGAGGACAACGTCTTCGACGCGGACGTGGAGACGGCCAAGGAGCTCAGCGTCCTGCGGCGGGACATCATCGCCCAGCGACGGGTGATGTTCCCCACGCGCACCATCTTCCTGGCCCTGGAGAGACGGCTGAAGCGGTTTACCAAGGCGGACCTGACCGTCTACTTCGGCGACCTCATGGACCACACGAACAAGATATGCGAGACCCTGGACGAGGCCAAGGAGGTCATCGAGGTATTCAAGGATACGGACTACACGCTGGCAACCTACCGCATCAACCGCGTGACGCGTCTGCTGACCATCTTTTCCACCATCGTGCTGCCCTTCCTGATAATCTCCAGTATTTACGGCATGAATGTCTCCCTGC
Organism: Chloroflexi bacterium RBG_16_60_22; assembly: GCA_001796935.1. Classification (GTDB taxonomy): domain Bacteria; phylum Chloroflexota; class Dehalococcoidia; order Dehalococcoidales; family RBG-16-60-22; genus RBG-16-60-22. The sequence continues at coordinate 25,900 of MGNX01000100.1, read as the reverse complement.
CCGGAGGACTGGAAATAGGCAGCCTGCATACCTTCATCGTGTTGCTGCTGGTGATGGGGGTGATTGCCTGCGTCATGCTCATCTTCTTCCGCCGCCGCCGCTGGATATAAGATAAGAAATGAAAATCTCGCACCGCCTGGTGATAATCGTCGCCGTTTTCATCACCTGCCTTATTACCGCCAACACCATCGCCGTCAAGGTAATCAGCCTCGGCCCGCTGGTGCTGCCGGCGGCTATCTTCGTCTTCCCCCTGAGCTACATCTTCGGCGATGTCCTCACCGAGGTCTACGGCTACCGGGTGGCGCGCCGGGTCATCTGGCTGGGGTTCGCCTGTAACCTGGTCTTCGTCTTCTTCGCCTGGGTGGGCATGAAGCTCCCCCCGGCGTCTTTCTGGGGGGGACAGGCGGCCTACGAGACCATCCTGGGCTACTCGGCGCGGCTGCTGGGCGCCTCGTTCGGCGGCTACCTGGTCGGGGAGTTCGCCAACTCGTTCATCCTGGCCAGGATGAAGATAATGACCCGGGGGCGCTTCCTGTGGAGCCGGACCATCGGCTCGACGGTGGTGGGACAGGGACTGGATACCTCCGTCTTCATCACCCTGGCCTTCATCGGCACGCCGGCCTTTTCACTGCTGCTCATCCTGAACCACTGGCTGGCCAAGGTGGCCATCGAGGCCATCTGTACCCCGGCCACCTACGCCATGGTCAACCGGCTGAAGCGCCGTGAGGGAATCGATACCTACGATTACGAAACGAAGTACAATCCGTTCGCGGTAACGGGGTAGGAGCAACCATGCGCATTGAAATCCTGGGAGCCCATAACACCGAATCGAAGAACACCCGGTGCATGAGCCTGCTGATTGACGGAGTCCTGGCACTGGACGCGGGAGCGCTGGCCACCGGCCTTTCCTTTACGGCGCAGCGGAAGCTCAAGACCGTCCTGCTCACCCACCAGCACTACGACCATATCCGGGACGTACCGGCCCTGGGTATGAACTTCCTGCTGTTCGAGAAGACCCTGGAAGTCTGCTCCACGCAGTCCGTCTACGAGGCGCTTACCAGCCACCTGCTGAACACCACCCTCTACCCCAACTTCCTGGAAAGACCGGCGGGAAAGCCGTCAATGCGGTTCCGGCGGCTGGAGCCGGGGAAGGAAGCGCGGATTGCCGGCTACCGCGTGCTGCCGGTGCCGGTGTACCACTCCGTGCCCACCACCGGCTACGAGGTCACCTCCACCGACGGCAAAAAGGTGTTCTATACATCGGATACCGGGCCGGGACTGGCCGAAGCCTGGAAGCTGGTGAAGCCGGACCTGCTCATCATCGAGGTTACCGCCCCGAACAAATACACCGACTTCGCCCGGGAGGCGGGGCACCTCACGCCGGAGCTGCTCTGGCAGGAGCTGGAAAGCTTCCGCGAGCTCAAGGGCTACCTGCCCCGGGTGGTCACGGTGCACATGAACCCCCTCGACGAGAAGGCGACGGCGGCGGAAATAACGGCGGTGGCCCGGGCGATGAAAGCCGATATCCGCCTCGGCTGCGAAGGCATGCGGCTGGAGCTGTAGAGAGGTGGCGGGGCCATCAGCGAGTTACGGTTCACCGTCGACCATAACGTGGGCAGACTGGCCCGGTGGCTGCGGATGATGGGCTATGACAGCCTGTTCTTCAACGGCAGCGACGATACCCAGATGGTCCGGCAGGCTATCGCGGAGGGACGGGTGATACTGACACGGGATACGGAGATAATGAAGCGGCGGGTGGTCAGTAGCGGTCGGCTCCGGGCCGTCCTGATGGAGAGCGAGGCGCCGGAGCGGCAGATGCGGCAGCTGATGGCCACCCTGGACATCGATATCCATTTCCGGCCCTTTACGCTCTGCCTGGAGTGCAACCGGCCCCTCGAGGAGAGGCGTAAGGAAGAGGTGGCCGGACGCGTGCCGCCCTACGTTTACAAGACGCAAACGCAGTACATGGAGTGTCCCGCCTGCCGCCGCCTCTACTGGCGGGGCACCCACTGGGAAGCGATGACACGCCAGCTGGAGAGGCTGGCAGCTACGGAAGAAATTTAGCCGCGAGGAGGTTCTCTCATGGATGTTTACCAGGCCGCCACGAAAAGGAGGTCGATAAGGAGGTTCAAGGACAAGGCGGTGCCCATCGCGGCGCTGGAACGGTGCATCGACGCGGCCAGGGTGGCGCCGAGCGGACGCAACGTGCAGGCCTGCGAGTTCATCGTGGTCAACGACGCCAGGGTGCTGCCCGGGGTATTCGAGAACATCGGCGGCTCCGTCAAGCTCCCCTTCGAAAAAGGCGGCCCGGGGCCGGACCAGCACCCCAGGGCCTATACCGTCATCGTGATAAACCGGTCCTGGGAGGGAGACCCCGACCGGAGGCGTGTCACCCACTACGACATCGGCATCGCGGCGCAGAGCATCATCCTGACCGCCTTCGAGCAGGGAATCGGCACCTGCCCGATACTGATGATTAACGAGGACGGCCTGAAAAAGGCCCTGAAAATACCGGACGGCTACGACGCCGGGATGGTCATCGCCATGGGCTACCCGGACGAGAGCCCGGTTACCGAGGTGGCGGACCCCTCCCCGGACTACTGGATTGACGATAAGGCGGTGCGCCACGTGCCCAAGCGGAAGCTGGAGGACGTCATCCACCGCAACGGGTTCTGATTGTCATTGCGAGCCGAAGGCGAAGCAATCTCTATAAATGTTTAAAGATTGCTTCGTCGCTGCGCTCCTCGCAATGACATTATAGATTAGAACCGGAACCTTGATAGTGCTATATTGACCGGAATTGAAGTTATTGCTACACTCAATCCGACGGGAGGCCGGAGAGAGGGATGAAGATACTTACCGCCGGGCAGACGCGGCAAATCGACCAGGAATGCGCTAAACGCGGTACGCCGGTCAGCACGCTGATGGAAAACGCGGGCCGGGCCGTAGCCGAGGCCGTATTGGCCGCCCTGGGCACCGCGGTGGAGCAGCACGTCCTCTGCCTGGTGGGCGGGGGGAACAACGGCGGCGATGGCCTGGTGGCCGCCCGCTACCTCCACGACCGGGGGGCCAAGGTTGACATTTACCTGTGCAGTCGGCGTCCCGCCGACGACGCCAACCTGAAGCTGGCCAGGGAGCGCGGGATTACCTGCATCGAGGCCGGGCAGGACAGGGGACAGAAGAAACTCCAGGGACTGCTGGCCCCGGCGACGGGCGTCATCGACGCGCTGCTGGGGACGGGCCGGCTGCGCCCGCTGGACGGCGTCTTCCGCCAGGTGCTGGAGAAAGTGGCCGCCGCCCGGAAAGACCGTAACTTTAAAATCATCGCCGTGGACCTGCCGTCGGGGATGGACGCCGATACCGGCGCCGTCGACCCCGCCTGCCTCCACGCCGACCTTACCGTGGCGCTGGCCTTCCCCAAGCCGGGACTGTTCCGCTTTCCCGGCGCGGAGAGGGTCGGCGAGCTCAAGATAGCGGATATCGGCATCCCGGAGTCGCTGGCGGACTTCGCCACCACCGAGCTTCTCACCCCGGATTGGGCGCGCGCCGCCCTGCCCCGGCGTCCCCTGAGCGCCAACAAGGGCACTTTCGGGCGGGTCATGGTGGCGGCCGGCTCCACCAGCTACATCGGCGCAGCCTACCTGGCCTGCAGCGGTGCCCTGAGGGTCGGGGCGGGCCTGGTGACCCTGGCCACACCGGCCAGCCTGCAGCCCATCCTGGCGTCCAAGCTCACCGAGGTCACCTACCTCCCCCTGCCGGAATCGCCGCCGGGTTTCATCGCCGCCGAGGCCGCCGATACCATCATACGCAACAGCGGCCAGTACGATGCCCTCCTCGTCGGCTGCGGCCTAGGGCAGGAGCCGGCCACCGAGGAGTTCGTCAGTTCGCTCATCTTCGAGAAGGTGCTGCCGCTGCCGGTGCTGGACGCCGATGCGGTCAATTTCCTGCCGCGGATAACCGACTGGTGGCAGTGGCTCACCGACGACGCCATCCTGACCCCCCACCCCGGCGAGATGGCCCGACTGTGCGGGCTGACCGTGGATGAGGTACAATCAGACCGTCTGGGCGTGGCCCGGAGGTTCGCCGCCGAGTGGCACCAGACGATTGTCCTCAAGGGGGCCTATACCATCATCGCCACCACGGACGGGAGCTGCCGCATCAGCCCGTTCGCCAACCCCGGACTGGCCTCGGCGGGGACGGGCGACGTACTGGCGGGAGTCATCGCCGGGCTGGTGGCCCAGGGGCTGCCGCCTTATGACGCGGCCTCGCTGGGGGTCTACCTGCACGCCATGGCCGGGGAAACAGTAAAAAACAAGCTGGGCGACGCCGGCATGATAGCCTCCGACCTCCTGCCGGCGCTGCCGCTGGCGATAAAAAATTTGAGGAGTCCGGCGTCAACGGGGGTTTAAACGATATGTTGCTGGCCATCGACATCGGCAATACCAATATCACCATCGGCATGTTCGACGGGGAGGAGCTCAAGGCTACCTGGCGCATCTCCACCGGCATTCACCGCATGCCGGACGAGTACGGGGTGATGCTGCTGAGCCTGCTTCACCAGCACGGACTGGATGCTTCCGATGTGACCAAGGTATCCCTGTGCAGCGTGGTCCCGCCGCTGACGGCGACCTTTGAGGAGCTGTCGCAGCGCTATTTCAATACCACGCCGCTGGTGGTCGGGTCCGGCATCAAGACCGGGGTGCGCATACGCATGGACAACCCGAGAGAGGTTGGCGCTGACCGGATTGCCGATGCCGCCGCCGCCCATCACCTTTACAGCGGCCCGGTAATCATCATCGACCTGGGTACGGCCACCACCTTCGGTATCGTCTCCAAAGAAGGCGACTACATCGGCGGGATTATCGCCACCGGCATCGCTACGGCCGCCGAGGCGCTCTTCACCCGGACGGCCCAGCTGCCGCGCGTCGAGCTGGCCCACCCCAAGCACGTTGTCGGCACCAACACCGTTACTGCTATGCAGTCGGGGATTATCTACGGCTACGCTTCCCTGGTCGAAGGGATGCTGGCGCGTATCGAAAAGGAGCTTGGAGAAAAGGCCCTGGTCGTGGCTACCGGGGGCTACGCTCAACTCATCGCCAATGAAACATCGGCCATCAACGTTGTCAATCCCGATTTGACGCTGATTGGGCTGAGACTTATCTACATGATGAACCGGGCCTAGCCGGCCGTGGAGGTGCACATGCTCAAAGATAAGACCGTGGTCCTGGGCATTACCGGGGGCATCGCCGCTTACAAGGCGGCCGAGCTGGCCAGCCGGCTGACCCAGGCGGGCGCGCGGGTGGAAACGGTGATGACCGAGGCCGCTACCAGGCTAATCACCCCGCTGACCCTGCGCAACGTCACCGGCCGGCCGGTGGTGACCGACATGTTCGAGGTGGCCTCCGAGTTCAGCGTGGAGCACGTCGCCCTGGCCGAGGCGGCCGACGTGGTGGTCATCGCCCCGGCCACGGCCAACACCATCGCCCGGCTGGCGGCGGGCATCGCCGACAACATGCTCGGCTGCGTGGTGCTGGCGACCG
>MGNX01000100.1:20058-20297 GCA_001796935.1 Chloroflexi bacterium RBG_16_60_22 | reverse complement strand
AAAACCTGGCCAAACTCAAGGCCAGGGGCTTCAGCATCGTCGAGCCGGAGTACGGGCGGCTGGCCTCCGGGAAGACGGGCAAGGGGAGGCTGGCGGAAACGGCGAAGATAATCGAGGCGGTGGCGCGGGCGCTGGGCCAGCGAAAAGATTTGGCCGGGAAGCGCATCGTGGTGACGGCCGGGGGCACGCAGGAGCCCATCGACCCCGCCCGGCATATCGGCAACCGCTCGTCGGGGAAG
>MGNX01000100.1:19685-20033 GCA_001796935.1 Chloroflexi bacterium RBG_16_60_22 | reverse complement strand
CCCGGGACCGGGGGGCGGAGGTGGTGCTGATTACCGCCCCCGCCACGGCCGCGCCGCCCGACGGCGTCGAAATCGTCCGGGTGAGGACGGCGGCCGAGATGAAGAAAGCCGTCAGCGAGGCGGTGAAAAAGGCCGACGCCCTGTTGATGGCCGCCGCCGTGGCCGACTACCGGCCGAAAACGGCTTCCAGGACCAAGATTAAAAAGGAAAGTACCGGCCTGACGCTGGAGCTGGTGCGGACGCCGGATATTTTAAGCGAGGTGAAGGGCAATTTTATCAAGGTGGGGTTTGCCGCCGAGAGCGAGAACCTGGTGGCCAACGCCAGGAAGAAGCTCCGGGAGAAGGGGC
>MGNX01000100.1:19307-19471 GCA_001796935.1 Chloroflexi bacterium RBG_16_60_22 | reverse complement strand
GGGAGACAGAATGGCATAGAACGGTAATCATACGGTTTGCACGGTCATCCTCTCCCCTTCGTAAGGGGAGATAAGAGAGGGATTTCCTCCGCGCTAAGCCGCGGACGCCGCGAGGGCGGCCGGGTGGGAATAGATATCAACCGAGGGGCGGGGTGGCGGATTCT
>MGNX01000100.1:14962-19271 GCA_001796935.1 Chloroflexi bacterium RBG_16_60_22 | reverse complement strand
GGTGGTGGGATTCAAAAAAACCAGCTGGAAAGGTCATCATGGCGAAAACACCGGAAAGAGAAGAGATGCCCAGGGCCTACGAGCCGGGCGGGGTCGAGAGGAAGTGGTATAAGTTCTGGATGGACCGGGGCTATTTCACCCCCCGGATAGACCCCGATAAAAAGCCCTTCGTCATCATCATGCCGCCCCCCAACGTCACCGGCGGCCTGCACGTCGGCCACGCCCTGACCGCCGCCATTGAGGACATCATGACGCGCTGGCACCGCATGAAGGGCGAGCCGACCCTCTGGCTGCCCGGCTTCGACCACGCCGGCATCGCCACCCAGGTGGTCGTGGAGCGGCAGCTGGCCGCCGAGGGACTCGACCGGTACAAGCTGGGCCGGGAGAAGTTCCAGGCGAGGGCCTGGGACTGGGCGCAGGAGTGCCACCGGACCATCGTCGAGCAGCACCAGCGACTGGGCATATCGTGCGACTGGACCCGGGAGCGCTTCACCCTGGACGAGGGGCCGAGCCGGGCGGTGCGCACCGCCTTCGTCCGGCTCTACGAGAAGGGGCTGATTTACCGCGGGGAGCGGATAATCAACCGCTGCCCGCGCTGCGCCACCGCCCTCTCCGACCTCGAGGTGGACCACCAGGACATCAACGGCCACCTCTGGTACGTCCGCTACCCGCTGGTGGAAGATAAGGCGAAGTCCATCACCGTGGCCACCACCCGCCCGGAGACCATCCTCGGGGACACCGCCGTGGCCGTAAATCCTGAAGATAAACGCTACAAGGGGCTGGTGGGGAAAAGGGTGCTCCTGCCCGCCGTCGACCGGGAAATCCCCATCGTGGCCGACGCGGCGGTCGACCCCGCCTTCGGCACCGGCGCCGTGAAAATCACCCCCGCCCACGACCCCGTGGACTTCGAGGTGGCCCGGCGCCAGGACCTGCCCCTGATAAACATCTTCAACCTGGACGCCACCATGAACGAGAACGCCGGGCCGTATGAGGGATTAGACCGCATCGCCTGCCGCGAGGCGATACTGGCCGACCTCGAAAAGTGGGGCCAGCTGGTCAGGACGGAGCCCTACAGCCACGCCGTGGGGCACTGCCACCGCTGCGGCACCATCGTCGAGCCCGTCGCCAGCCGGCAGTGGTTCGTCAAGATGGAGCCGCTGGCCGCGCCGGCCGTCAGGGCGGTCCAGGACGGGCGCATCGATATCCTCCCCCAGCGCTTCACCAAGGTCTATCTCAACTGGATGGAGAACATCCGCGACTGGTGTATCAGCCGGCAGCTCTGGTGGGGACACCGCATCCCGGTCTGGTACTGCGCCGACTGCGATGCCCTCACGGTGGCCGAGGAAACGCCGCCCGCCTGCTCCGGCTGCGGCTCTAAAAAAATCGAGCAGGACCCGGACGTGCTGGATACCTGGTTCAGCTCCGGGCTGTGGCCCCACTCCACGCTCGGCTGGCCGGAGGATACCCCCGACCTCCGCTACTTCTACCCGACCTCGGTGATGGAGACCGCCTACGACATCCTTTTCTTCTGGGTGGCCCGGATGATAATGATGGGACTGGAGGACGCCGGCGATATCCCCTTCCGCACCGTCTATCTCCACGGCCTGGTGCGCGACGAGAAGGGCGAAAAGATGAGCAAGACCCGCGGCAACGTGGTCGACCCGCTGGACCTGATGGAGGAGTACGGCACGGACGCCCTGCGCTTCGCGCTTTCCACCGGCACCTCCCCCGGCAACGATACCAAGATAACCCCCTCCAAGCTGGAGGCCGGCCGCAACTTCGCCAACAAGCTCTGGAACGCCACCCGCTTCGTCGTCCGGAGCCTGGAAACGGGCGGTCAATATGAAGAAATCGGCGTGCAAAACCTCCCGGTGGAAAACCGCTGGATACTCTCCCGCCTCAACCGGACGGTGGGCGGCGTCACCAAGCTGCTGGAGGACTTCCAGTTCGGGGAGGCCCAGCGGCAGGTACACGATTTCCTCTGGGGGGAGTACTGCGACTGGTATATCGAGCTGGCCAAGATAAGGCTTCAAGCCAACGACGCTTCGCCGCTGCCGGTGCTGGCCCACGTCCTGGAAGTGTCGCTGCGCCTGCTGCACCCCTTCATGCCCTTCCTCACCGAGGAGCTCTGGCAGAACCTGAAACGATACCTGACCCGGATTGATACGGAATCTATCATGGTCGCCGCATATCCCGCGGCGGACGAAACCAGCTACGACCCCGCGGCCGAGGCCGAGATAGAGGACGTCATCGAGATAATCCGCTCCATCCGCAACGTCCGCGCCCAGTACCGGGTGGAGAGCGGGCGGTGGGTCGAGGCGAAAATCCACACCGATTCCTCCCGGCTGGAGGCGATGGCGCGCCACCGGGGCGCCGTCGGCTCGCTGGCGCGGGCCAATCCCGTCAGCTTCCTCCCGGGCGAGCCGGGGAAAGAGGGCGGGGACAACGCGGTGCTGCCGCTGGCCCGGGCCACGGTGGTGGTCCCCCTGGCTAGCCTCTTCGACCGGGAGGCGGAGCGGCAGCGACTCCGCAAGGAGCTGGAGGGAGTACAGGGGGAGGCGGCCCGCCTGGAGGCCCGGCTCAGGGACGATGCCTTCCTGACCAAAGCGCCGGGGGCGGTCGTTGAAAAGGAGCGGCAAAAGCTCTATACTCTGAACGAAAAGCTGGACAAGCTGAAGCAGCAGAGTGCCAGACTGTAGGAGGTAAGGAAATGTTCGAGAAAGTGCTCGTACCGCTGGACGGCTCCAAGGTTGGCGAGGCCGCCCTGCCGGTAATCGACCAGCTGGTCAGCAAGCTGGCGCCCGGCTCCAAGGTGGAGATAACCCTGCTGGGAGTCATCACCCTGCTGCGGCACTGGGTAGTGGTAGGCGAGGCCAGCGCCCCGGTCTCCTACACGGAGGAAGAGCTGAAGCTTATCCGGAAGAGGGTCACGGACTACCTGGAGAGGACCGGCCAAAGCCTCAAGGGTAAGGGGATTATCGTCAAGACGATGGTTAGCTCCGGCAACGCCTCCGACGAGATACTTAAAGCCGCCGAAGAGACCAAGGCTGACCTGATAGCCATGTCCACCCACGGGAGGTCGGGACTGCGCCGGCTGGCCTTCGGGAGCATCACGGATAAAGTGCTGCGCGCCGCCAGCGTGCCCGTCCTCATGGTGCGCGCGGCGGAGGGTACCGTCAACGAGTAGAGGCCCCGGCCATAGCCGGACGGCTTTTAATCGGCATCGTCCACGGCGAGGTCGGCGGCCATGACCCGGGAGACACCTTTCTGGCGCCATTGCCGCTTGAGGTACCCCAGCGCTTTCTTGGTATCGCTGGCAATCTTGGCTTTCTCGCAGTGCTTCAGGCGGCAGCGGAACAGCCAGTAGGTGAACTCCTTGAGTTCGTCGAGGGAAATCGATTTCAACCGGGAGCGGCCCAGCTCCTTCCGGAAGTCTTTTAGTAGCGCCTCGCGGGCGGTGCCGTATATCCGCTGGTAGGCCTCATCGGTGGAATCAGTCTTAGTGCGGAAGCCCCTGACCCGCCTCTCCTTGTCAATCTCCTCCTGCACCGCCAGGAGCAGGGCTTCCTCGACGGTAACGCCGTAGAAATAGTTGAGGTACTGGCCGTACTTCATGTCCCCGATAAGCTCCCTGACCTGCCTGGCGGTCAGCTCCAGCGGCGGGATGCCGGAAAAGAGCAGGGCGTCCTTCTCGTCAACGGGAGGGAGGCCGTCCACCGCCTCGAGGAGCCGCTCGGCCAGCAGGAGCCAGTCGAAGGCTTCGCCCTCGATGAGGTAGCGGTAGGTACGGCCGTCGCGGACCTCCTGGGGACTGGTCCAGAGTCCGATGGCGCCGAGCAGGGCACGGTACCAGTGCTGGCCTCCGGAGATGGCCTGCTTCAGGTAACCGATAGCCTCGGCGTCTCCCGCCGAGGCCGAATCCGCGGCAACCACCTGATTCTTTCCCGCCTTCATGCCACCCCCCGCGTCCGCTCCGGGAACTCCGCCTTGAGCCTCTCGTAGTAGTCGAGCCGGCCGGTGGTGGCCAGCTCGGTAATCTTCTTGTTGATGGCCTCCCCCACCCCCGGTATCTCGTCCAGCCGCTTTTCCGCCACCAGCCGCGCCACCGGCACCTTAAGCTCTTCAATGCCGCGGGCTACCTTCTGGTAAGCCCGTATCTTGAAGATGTTGTCCTTCTTGAGCCGGAGCATCTCCGCGATGTCATCGAAAACGGCGGCGATTTCGGCGTTGGTCATGGGTCATCATCCCCGAATCACAGCCCGAACCACGTCATCTGCGACTTCATAAAATTCATGAGGAGGGGGTGTTT
>MGNX01000100.1:14641-14951 GCA_001796935.1 Chloroflexi bacterium RBG_16_60_22 | reverse complement strand
ATCCATCCAAGTTCTTTCAAGCCGTTCTGGCGCAGCAACGTTATTGCTGGAATATCTATTGCCACTTTCTTAGATAAATCGTAGGTATCGCCTTCTCCTGTATCAGGTGCATTATAGAAACTACCATCACCCTTGAATCTATGTGCATTTCTATTTACCCTGACAATGCACCAAATCTTATCTTGCATTTCTTGATTTTGCGTATTTTTTGATAAATATTCCATGCATGCTTTGAATGCCTTAACATCCCACTCACAACCCAGTTCAGGATTTAGCATTTCATTTATCTTGTCTATGATTGAATGTGCCA
>MGNX01000100.1:4510-14598 GCA_001796935.1 Chloroflexi bacterium RBG_16_60_22 | reverse complement strand
TACTATATTTGTGATAACCCTGTCCAATTCTTCTAACGTACTTTTTACTTTTGTTTTATAATCCGTTTGAAAACCTACTGGCAGCATTCTCTTATGTGGCGTTACAGTTACAGTCGATGAAATTGATATCTTATTAGGGCTGCATGGAATTAGTCTATTGGAGGGGTCTTTGCGAATGAATACCACACCAGTTTGTGCTCCCTTTTCGAAAGCTTCTCTTAGTGCGTTATCAAATTCATTTATTCTTTCCATAATTGAATATATTACTAAAGCTGTGTAAAAACGGGTTACTGCAAGGTCTTCTTCAGGGCGATACCCAAACATCCTTGAGTGTTGCAATACTGTATCTTGTTGGAATCTACTAGGTCTTCTACCATAATAAAAACCTATCAAATTTCTAATTGTTACCCCTCTATCCAGTATTTGCCCACCGATGAATATATTGAGGGGAGCTGTCCTTTCTAATTCTCCATTATCATCAAGTAATTGCTCTACTTCAGTTTCAGAATTAACTTTTCTTATCATTACACAATCATCTTTTAAAGCTGTAACGACTTCTTCAAATACTTCCTCATACGACGGCAATTTATTAATAATTCTAATCGATTTTAACAGGTCATCATATGATTTACGAACAAGTTCAGCGAGAAGAGGTATATTATTATGTGCGCTATATATGAATAAATCCTTCAATTTCTCTACGATTTGCACTTGCCAATCATGAGATTGTTTCCCGTGTTCAGTATGAACTACAAAACAATACTTCTGTACTCTTTCTTTAGCTTCCTTTTGTTGTAACCATCTGATACACGCACCCACGATGAAATTCAATATACCTTTCCTTAGTATCTCAATTTTTTTATGAGTTAAAGCTTCTTCTAATTTGAATATTCTTCTATCGTCTTTTTTCAAAGCTATTAGTTCTTCTGTTGAAAGCTCTTCATAAACATAGTATGCAATTGAATCTTCTTCTTTACTCTCTCTAAAATAGAAATCCCCACCGACATAACCTTCGTAAATAGGTAGTAAAACTGTAAAAGCTGGGCGAATAGGTTCAAAAACAAACTGATGTGCCGCTTCATTAAGGGACAATTCATCTGGCTGCAAATACAAAGAATAAGGGGTAGCAGTAACCTGAAGGAAGTCAGATTTCTTCACCTTTTTTCTTAATTCATCTATTTGGGATGCTATTCTTCTTAACTCGATTATTCCCTCTCTCCTATTTTTAGTAAATCCTATACTGGCAAAATCAGCTTCATCATCAATTATGAGTACTTTCCTTTCACCTAAATCTGGATACGTGCTAACAATTGCTCTTATAGTTCGTTCTAAGTTATTCACTTCTTTTTTAACAATCATTACCAATTTTCTTTTCAACACCCAACCGGGTAGGCGTTCAGGAATATGTAAAATGTCATAAAGCCTTATCATATCATCATCGATGAAATCATGATAATCTTTTTTTAATCTTTCATATGTCTGTCGAGAAAGTGCTTTCGTACCTTTAGTTAAGATAATCGCCATATCATATTCATTATCAAAAGCAAGTGCTATTATGCCTATAAAAGCCCTTGTCTTTCCTCCCTGTATCTTACCTAGAAGCATCCCAGGTTTATGCATATCAGTTTCATTCTCTAGAAGTTTTTGTACGGTTTCCTCCATACATGACTTAAGGGCATCAGAGTCTTGCCTTTTGGAAGTCAGAGTGTTATAGAAATCCCCTTTGATTAGTACGCAATCACTCATCCCATCTCCTCCCCTATTCTACCTTCCTACAGCCCGAACCACGTCATCTGCGACTTCATAAAATTCATGAGGAGGGGGTGTTTATCCCCGTACTCCACGAGCAGGCTGTAGTCCATGGAGGCCCTGATTTCCTGGTTCTGGCTGCCCTTCTCCCGGGCGTCCTTTATCCGCTGCAGCGCCTGGCCCTTGGCCTGGAGGAGGTACTTTTGCTTCCGCTGCTCCTTGTTCAAAGGCTTCTTGGGGTCGTCGGGGAGCTGGGTGAGCCCCTCCGAGATTTCCGTCATCAACCGGGCCAGTTCTTCATTGTTCATATCAGTCTACCTTCCACAGCAGTGTTTGTATTTCTTGCCGCTGCCGCAGGGGCAGGGGGCATTACGACCTATCTTCTTGCCGCTGGCGACGGCCGCCTTCTGTTTACCGCCGCCGCCCGCCGAGCCGACGGCCGCTCTGGCCATGGGGGATTGCGGCGGCTTTTCTTCCCGCGTGACGATGGACACGTGGAAGATGGTATGGGCGACGTCATGGCGGATATATTTCTTCAGGCTATTCCATTTTTCACTGCCTATCATCTTATACGCGTCCGTCGACTTCATCTGGCGCAAGGAAGCCCATCCGGCCTGAAGTCTTTCGTTCTCCATGTCCGTGAGGTGCTCCACCCAGAGGCGGTCCATAATCTGGAGCATGACCAGCCTTTCCAGCACCCTCATTTTATCGGCGCCAGTCTGCTTTTCCCGCTCGGCGTAGAGGGCCTCGGCGGCGGCCACCAGCGCTTCCTCAATCTCCTTCGGCCTCATCTCCGCCAGGGTCTTCTCGTTGAGCGCCGGGGGTACCGGCATAATGGTGTTGACGTCAACCAGCAGGCCGGGGACATCCCAGTCCAGCCCGTGCTGGTCGGCGAGGCGCGAGGCGACCATCTCCTTGAGCTCCGCGGCGAACATGGACATGATATTCGAGCGGAGGTCGGCGCCGGAGAGTATCTTGCGGCGCTCCTCGTAGATAAGCTCGCGGTGCTTGTTAACGACGTCGTCGAACTCGACGAGGTGCTTGCGCATGTCGAAGTGATAGCCCTCGACGCGCTTCTGGGCGTCGGTGATGGCGCCGGTAATCAGCTTGTTCTCGATGGGCGTATCTTCATCCATGCCCACCCAGCTCATGAACCCCTTGATGCGGTCGCCGCCGAAGCGGCGCATGATATCGTCCTCGAGCGAGACGTAGAAACGCGAGCGGCCGGGGTCGCCCTGGCGTCCCGCCCGGCCCCGCAGCTGGTTATCGATGCGCCGCGCCTCGTGGCGCTCCGTGCCGATGATAAAGAGCCCGCCGAGGGCGATTATCTTATCGTGGGTGGCCTGCCACCCGTTGCCGCCGCCGCCTTCCGGGGTGCCGCCGAGGATAATATCGACGCCGCGGCCGGCCATGTTGGTGGCCACGGTCACCGCCCCCGGCTCGCCGGCCCGGGCGATGATTTCCCCCTCCCGGGTGTGCTCTTTGGCGTTGAGCACCTGGCAGGTGATACCCTGCCGCTTGAGGAGGTCGCTCAGGTACTCCGATTTCTCGATGGAGACGGTGCCGACGAGCACCGGGACTTCCTCCTCGTGGAGGCGCTTGATTTCCCGCACCACCGCCCGGAACTTGCCTTCTTCCGTCTTGTAAATCTGGTCAGGGTGGTCCTCGCGAACCATCGGCTTGTTGGTGGGAATCTCCGTAACTTCCAGCTTGTAAATCTTGTAAAACTCTTCGGCCTCGGTGGCCGCCGTGCCGGTCATGCCGGCCAGCTTTTCGTACATGCGGAAGTAGTTCTGGATGGTGATGGTGGCATAGGTCATCGTCTCCCGCTGGACCTTGACGTGCTCCTTGGCCTCGAGGGCCTGGTGCAGCCCCTCGGAGAAGCGCCGACCGTACATCAGGCGGCCGGTGAACTCGTCGACGATGATGACCTGGCCCTCCTTGACCACGTAGTCGCGGTCTCGCCGGTAGATGACCTGGGCCTTGAGGGCGCTGTCCAGGTAGCGGGTCAGCACCTGGTTGGCGGGGTCGTAGAGGTTGGGCGACTTCAGCAGGCCCTCCCGCTTGAGCATCCTCTCCACGCTGCTGATACCGTTATCGGTGAGGTTGGCGGTGCGCGACTTCTCATCGACCACGTAGTCTTCCTCCACCTTCAGGCGCGGGACGAGGCGGGCGAAGGTGTTATAAATCTCGCCGGACTCCTCCGCCGGGGCGCTGATGATGAGGGGGGTGCGGGCTTCGTCGATGAGGAGGTTGTCCACCTCGTCGACGATGGCGTAGTTGAGGGGACGCTGGACGCAGCGGGAGAGGTCCGTGACCATGTTGTCCCGCAGGTAATCAAACCCGAACTCGCTTGAGGTGCCGTAGGTGACATCGGCCCGGTAGGCCTCGTCGCGGGAGACGGGGCGGAAGTGCGGCCAGCGGGGGTCGCCGGAATCGAAATCGGGGTCGTAGATGCGGGCGGGGGTATGCTCGTCCGGGTTCTGCATGGGGTAGATGCTGGCCACGCTGACCCCCAGGGCGTGATAGACCGGCCCCATCCAGTAGGGGTCGCGCCGGGCCAGGTAATCGTTGACGGTGGCCAGGTGGCAACCCTTGCCGGCCAGGGCGTTGAGGTAAAGGGGCAGGGTGGCCACCAGGGTCTTGCCCTCGCCGGTCTTCATCTCGGCGATTTTACCCTGGTGCAGGGTGATGCCGCCGAGCAGCTGGACATCGTAGTGGCGCTGCCCCAGGGTGCGCCGGGCGGCCTCGCGGACGGCGGCGAAGGCCTCGGGGAGGAGGTCGTCAAGGTCTTCGCCGTCCTGGTAGCGGGCGCGGAACTCATCGGTCTTAGCCCGGAGCCCGACTTCCGTCAGCTCCTGGAACTCCGGCTCCAGCTCGTTGATATCGTCGACGTACGGCTGGAGGCGTTTCAGCTCTTTCTCGTTGGAATCGACCAGTCCGCCCAGAAATTTAAACATCAGCGTCACTCTTTATTATCAGCTCCCTGGCTTTATCCGCCAGCGATTCCAGCACCATCACCTTCACCTCGCCCATGCCGTCCACGGTAAACTGGTGGACGGAAGGCGCGGCGTGGGACTTGAGAAAGCAGGGAATCCGGTAGCTTTCCAGCAGTCCCCTGATGACCTGCGCCTCCAGTTCACTATGGGCCTTATAGACCTCTACCATTTTTTCATTGCTGCTCAAACAGGGCCCCCACGGACTGTCCGGTATGGATGCGGCTGATGGCTTCGCCCAGCAGCGGCGCCAGGGAAAGGACCTTAATCTTGTCTATTTTCTTCTTTTCCGGCACGGGGACGGTATCCGTCACCACCACCTCCTTGACCGGACTGGCGGCTATCCTCTCGATAGCCGAACCGGACAGGATGGGGTGGGTACAGCAGGCATAGACGTCATGGGCGCCGCGGTCAATCAGGGCCTTGACCACGCCCACCAGGGAGCCGGCGGTATCTATTTCATCGTCGACGATGAGGGCGGACATGCCCTCGACCTCGCCGATGACGTTGAGAGTCTGGGTGCGGTCGGCATTGCCGAGGCGTCTCTTTTCCATGATGGCCAGCGGCGCGTCCAGCTTGGCCGCGAGGTCGCGCGCCCGCTTGGTGGCACCGATGTCCGCCGCGACGACGACGAGGTCGTTGAACTCTCTCTCACTGAAATAGTCGCCCAGCACGTAGAGGGCGGTCAGCTCATCGACGGGGATGTTGAAGAAGCCCTGAATCTGGGCGGCGTGGAGGTCCACCGTGAGCACGCGGCCGGCGCCGGCCACGGTGATAAGGTCGGCGACGAGCTTGGCGGTGATGGGGACGCGGGGCTGGTCCTTCTTATCGGTGCGGCCGTAGCCGTAGTAGGGGATGACCGCCGTTATCCGGCCGGCGGAGGCCCGCTTGAGGGCGTCAATCATAATGAGCAGCTCCACCAGGTTGCTGTTGACCGGAGAGGAGATGGGCTGAACGACGAAGGTATCCCGCGAGCGGACGTTTTCCAGGATACGTACGAAGGTGTTTTCATTGCTGAACTGGATGACCTCACATTTACCCGGGGGTATGCCCAGATATTCCGTTATCGCCTGAGTCAGGGCGGGATGGGCACTACCGGAAAAAACCTTTAACTCGTCCATGAGCTACGGTCTCCTCTCCGCTTTTTTAGCTGTATAAAATATTATAGCACTATATGACACCGAGATATAATCGGAGGGGCGGGAAGCAATTCACGGGCCAAGCTGCGGCTGCCGCGGGGGGGGCCGGGCGGGAATAGATAACACCCGAGGGGGGTGAGGGATTAGAAAAGAAAGAGATTCTTTCGCTGCTCTCCTCGCAATGACAGGGGGAGGGGGTTTAGAGCAGTATCTCCCTGAGGGTCTTCATGTTGATGACGTCCTCCCTATTATACTCAAGGAGCCGGTCCAGGGCATCGAGGTCAAAGGAATCGACGTATTTCCACCACAGCTTGACCGCCTCCCAGCCGTTCATGTCCGGGAGCTTCCGGCCGATGCCCAGCTGCTGCTCCACGGCCTTCAGGCCGCCGTAGAGGTTGTTCCGCCAGCAGTCGTACATGAGGTCGCGGTGGTGGAACAGCTCGGCGAGGTTAATCCCGAGCCGGGCCTGGATAAAGGGAAGGTCGAACCGACTGCCGTTATAGGTATAGAGGACATCGGCGCCTTCCAGCAAGGCCAGGATGCCGGCGGCGGTGATATCCCCCCCGACCAGCTGGACGAACTCGGTGGCCTCACCGCGGCAGAGGTGAATGCCGATGACGGTCATCTCGCAGCCGGAGGGAGCGAGGCCGGTAGTCTCGATATCCAGATAGGCTTCGGTTCCAGGCGGCAATTGACTCCCTTAAAACGAGATGAATTACGGCGGACACCTGGCGCAGATGGACCGGAAGAGCGTGGTGCTCAGGTAACGGTCGCCGCGGTCGGGTAAGATGGTGACGATGACGCCCTGCTTCATCGTGGCGGCGATTTTCATTGCCCCGGCCACGGCCGCCCCGCTGGACATGCCGGTGAAGAGGCCCTCTCTTACCGCCAGCCGCCGGGCCGTCTCAAAGGCGTCGCCGTCCTCGACGGTAATCTTCCCGTCGAAGAGCCCGGGGTTGTAGATTTTCGGGATGACGCTCTCTTTCATGTTCTTCAGTCCCTGGATGGTGTGGCCCGGCGTGGGCTCCACCCCGATGACCCGGATATTCCGGTTCTTTTCCTTTAAATACCGGCCGGCGCCGATAAGCGTCCCCGTGGTGCCCATGCCCGCCACGAAGACATCGATTTTACCGTCGGTCTGGGCGTAAATCTCCGGGCCGGTGGTCTCGTAGTGGGCCAGGATATTGTTGGGGTTATCGAACTGGTTGCACATGAAGTACCGGTCCGGCTCCGCCTCCAGGGCCTGGTGGGCCCGGCGGATGGCCCCGTCAACGGCCTCCCTGGCGGGGGTCAGCACCACCTCGGCGCCGAAGGCCTGGAGGACGAGCTGCCGCTCCACGCTGACGCACTCCGGCATGAAGAGCTTGACCCGGTAGCCCCGGGCGGCGCCAATCATGGCCAGGGCAATCCCCATGTTCCCGGAGGTGGGCTCGATGATGGTGAGGTCCGGGGTAAGCTCACCGGACTCTTCCGCCTTCTTAATCATGTAGTAAGCCGGGCGGTCCTTGACCGAACCCCCGGGGTTATTGCCTTCCAGCTTGGCGAAAATCTTCACCCCGGGACTGCCGTTGAGGTGCAACAGCTGCACCAGCGGTGTGTTGCCAATGGCCCCCAGCACGTTAACATTGCCGTTCTTCATATCTTTAACCCCGGCCAGTGAGGTAACGACCCGGATTAAGCGGTAATTCCCGGCACGGGGAGGCGCCGGCATATCTGCGCCACCTCCTGCCTGACCTCGTCACGGACCTTACGGCTGTCAGGGCTGCCGATGACCTTGATAATCAGCCCGGCGACGAGCTTCATCTCCTCCTGGCCGAAGCCGCGAGTGGTCACCGCCGGCGTCCCCAGCCGGATGCCGCTGGTGACGCGGGGAGGGAGGGGGTCGAAGGGGATAGCGTTGCGGTTGACGATTATTCCGGCGGCTTCCAGGGCCTCTTCGGCCTGCCGGCCGGTCACCCCGGTAGCGGTGAGGTCGGCCAGGATGAGGTGATTATCCGTGCCGCCGGAAATCAGGCGCAGGCCGAGTCGCTGGAGCTCGGTGGCCAGGACCAGGGCGTTGTCCAGGACCGCCCGCTGGTAATCGACGAACCCCGGCTGCATGGCCTCGTGGAAGGCCACCGCCTTGGCGGTGATGACGTGCATCAGGGGTCCGCCCTGCATCTCCGGGAAGACGGCGGCATCGACGGCTTTGGCCAGCTCCGCCCGGCAGAGGATAAAGCCGCTCCGCGGTCCCCGCAGCGACTTGTGGGCCGTAGAGGTCACAATCTCGGCGTAGGGGACGGGGGTGGGGTGCAGCCCGGCCGCCACCAGTCCGGCGATGTGGGCCATGTCCACCATGAGGCTGGCGCCGACGGAGTCGGCGATACGGCGGAACCGCTCGAAGTCGATAATCCGGGGGTAAGCGCTGGCCCCGGCGACAATCAATTTAGGCTTGTGCTTCCGGGCCAGCCTCTCCACCTCCGGGTAGTCGATACGCTCCGTCTCGCGGTTGAGCCCGTACTGGATAAAGTTGTAAGACTTGCCGGAGAAGCTGGACTTATCGCCGTGGGTGAGGTGCCCGCCGTGGGCCAGGTTCATCGCCAGGGCGGTATCGCCGTACTCCAGCAGGGCGTAGTAGGCAGCCATGTTGGCCTGGGCGCCGCTGTGGGGCTGGACGTTGGCGTGGTCGGCGTGGTAAAGCTCTTTGGCCCGCCGGATGGCCAGCTCCTCGATGACGTCCATGTTCTCGCAGCCGCCGTAGTAGCGCTTGCCGGGATATCCTTCGGCGTACTTGCAGGTCAGGAAGGAGCCCTGGGCCTCCAGCACGGCCCGGCTGGCGTAGTTCTCCGAGGCGATAAGGTTAATCGTTTCCTGCTGCCTCGCCTTCTCCATGTCGAGGGCGCGGCCGACCTCCGGGTCAATCTGGCTCAAGAAACTCATCCCACCATCTCCTCGGGGGAAACTCGGGTACCGTAGATAGTCTACAACTGCGTCCTGACAGTGTCAATTTCATCGCTTTGTTGCGTACACTCAGGAGCTTGGTCGGTAACGTCATTGCGAGACCATCCCGACGAAGTCGGGAGGCGAAGCAATCTCCAGCTCTGGAGATAGAGATTGCCACGTCGGTCCGCTCCTCGCAATGACATCGTTGATTAAACCCGAACGGCGGCAGGCCGCCAAGCACTTGACAAAGCAGCTTGCCGTCCTTATAATAAAAAGAAACCCCCACCCTATTTGACAGTCTATCCTATTTCTTAATATGTAGTGCAAAATCCCTTACCCGAGGCATTAGTTATCGAAACCCGTTCCGCTTCCCAGGCAAAAACCCGAGGATAGGACTGGAAGGTTTCCAGATTTGTTGGAGTGCAGGGCTCGTATATGCCGAAGTATATCTTTGTGACCGGGGGCGTGGTCAGTTCCGTGGGAAAAGGCATCACCGTCGCCTCCATCGGCACCATCCTGAAGAGTCGCCAGATTACCGTGTCCGTGATGAAGCTGGACCCCTACCTGAACGTTGACCCCGGTACCATGTCCCCCTACCAGCACGGGGAGGTCTACGTTACCAGGGACGGGGCGGAGACGGACCTGGACCTGGGCAACTACGAGCGCTTCATCGACGCCGAGTTCACCGCCGACTCCAATATAACGTCCGGGCAAATTTACAGCGCGCTCATCACCCGGGAGCGGCGGGGTGACTTCCTCGGGGGGACCATCCAGATAGTCCCCCACCTGGTCAATGAAATCAAGGAGCGCTTCAAGAAGCTGGCGGAGAAGTCCCGGGCGGACGTTGTTCTCATCGAGGTAGGGGGCACCGTGGGCGACATCGAGGGGCAGCCCTTCCTGGAGGCCATCCGCCAGATGCGGAACGAGGTGGGCCGCAACAACGTGCTCTATATCCACGTTACCTTCCTCCCCTACCTCAACTCCACCCACGAGCTTAAGACCAAACCCACCCAGCACAGCGTCAACGAGCTGCGGCGCATCGGTATCCAGCCCGATGTCATTATCTGCCGCAGCGACTATGAGATAGCCGAGAACCTGCGGGACAAGATATCCCTTTTCTGCGATGTGGAGAAGAAAGCGGTTATCCCCCTGCCCACCATGGAGACGATTTACGAGATTCCCCTGGTGCTGGAAGAATGCGGGCTGGGCCAGCTCATCGTGGAACGGCTCAGCCTGGGGGCGCACCCCACCGATTTGCAGGCGTGGCGGGGGCTGGTGGAGC
>MGNX01000100.1:0-4487 GCA_001796935.1 Chloroflexi bacterium RBG_16_60_22 | reverse complement strand
GCCGGTGAATATCGCCCTCGTCGGCAAGTACGTGGAACTCAACGACGCCTATTTCTCGGTGCGGGAGGCGCTGTACCACGCCGCCCTCCACAACGATAGGGGGCTCAACCTCATCTGGGTCCACTCCGAGGAGCTCGACCATGCCGAGGTGGAGAACCGGCTGCGGTCGGCGCAGGGCATCCTCGTCCCCGGGGGGTTCGGAGAACGGGGCATCGAGGGCAAGGTCGAGGCCGCCCGGTATGCCCGGGAGAATAAGATACCCTACTTCGGGCTGTGCCTGGGGATGCAGGTCATGGTCATCGAGTTCGCCCGCTATATCTTCGACTCCGACGAGCCGCACTCCACCGAGTTCCGGCCCGACACCCGCTTCCCGGTCATCGATTACATGGCCGAGCAAAAGAAAGTGCTCACCAAGGGGGCGACGATGCGCCTGGGCAACTACCCGTGCCAGCTGCTGACAGACAGCATCGCCGGCCGGGCCTACGCCGAGCCGCTGGTCCAGGAGCGCCACCGGCACCGCCTGGAGTTCAATAACCAGTACCGCGAGCCGCTGCAGAAGGCGGGCATGGTCTTCAGCGGGGCGGCCCCGGACGGCAGCCTCGTGGAGATATGCGAGCTGGCCGACCACCCCTGGATGCTGGGCTGCCAGTTCCACCCGGAGTTCCGCTCCCGCCCCGGACGGCCCCACCCCCTGTTCCGCGATTTTATCAGGGTGGCCAAGGACGTCCTGCGCGAGGGCGACCAGCCACCCCTGCCACTGGCAGTCTAGCCCGAGGAGGAGAAACGATGCAGATTTTCCTGGATACCGCCAATATCGACCAGATAAAGCAGGCACACGAGCTGGGCATCATCAGCGGGGTGACCACCAACCCTTCCCTGCTGTCCAAGGAAGCCACCGCCGACTACGAAAGCGTCACCAGGAAGATTTGCGCCATCGTCAGCGGGCCGGTCTCCGTGGAGGTGCTCTCCGAGGACGCCGCGGCGATGATAGCGGAGGCCCGCGTCAAGGCCTCCTGGGCGCCCAACGTGAACATCAAGATACCCATCACCGCCGAGGGACTGAAGGCTACCAGGGTCCTGAGCGCGGAGAATATCAAGGTGAACATGACCCTCTGCTTCTCGCCGAACCAGGCGCTCCTCGGGGCGCTGGCCGGGGCCACCTACGTCAGTATCTTCATCGGACGGCTGGACGACGCCGGGCACGACGGCATGCAGGTGGTGGAGGACATCATCGGCATCCTGGACAACTACCCGGAGCTGGACACCCGGGTGATTGCCGCCAGCATCCGCAACCCCCTGCACTTTACCTACTCGGCCATGGCCGGCGCCGATATCGCCACGGTGCCCTATAACGTGCTGATGCAGATGATACAGCACCCGCTGACGGATATTGGCATCAAGCGCTTTCTGGCCGATTGGAAGAGCGTGGCCAAGAAATAGGAACAGAATATACCCCTTCCCATAAAGACGGGACGAGAGTGAGGTGGCAACATGAATATTACGGAACTCGAAATCAAGACCAAGGAAGAGCTGGTGGATCTGGCCAAGGAGAAGGGTATTTCCAGCCCGGCGGCGATGAAGAAACACGATATCATCATGCGCCTGCTGGAGATGCACACGGAGGAGCAGGGGAACATCTTCTGCAAGGGCATCCTGGAAATCATGAGCGACGGCTACGGCTTCCTGCGGCAGGAGACCCTGCTGCCCAGCCAGACGGATGTCTATATCTCGCCGTCGCAGATACGCCGCTTCGGCCTGCGCAACGGGGACCTGGTCACCGGGCAGGGCCGGCCGCCGAAGAGCAACGAGAAGTACTTCAGCCTGCTGCAGGTGGTGGCCATCAACAACCTGGACCCGGAGGCCCTCAAGAGCCGGCAGCCCTTCGGCTCGCTGACGCCCACCTTCCCGGACAAGCTCATCAACCTGGAGTACAACCCCACCGACCTCTCCACCCGGCTCATCAACCTCATCGCGCCCATCGGCCGTGGACAGCGGGGCCTGCTAGTATCGCCGCCCAAGGCCGGCAAGACCCTGCTGTTGAAGTCAATCGCCAGCGCCATCACCGCTACCTACGAGGATATCCACCTGATAGTCTGCCTCATCGGCGAGCGACCGGAGGAGGTCACCGACATGAAACGGTCGGTCAAGGGCGAGGTCATCGCCGCCACCTTTGACGAGATGGTGGAGAACCAGACACGCGTGGCCGAGCTGGGACTGGAGCGGGCCAAGCGCCTGGTGGAAAGCGGCAAGGACGTGGTCATCCTCCTCGACGGGGTGACACGCCTGACGCGCGCCTACAACCTGGCCATGCCTTCCAGCGGTCGCACCCTCTCCGGCGGTATCGACCCCGCCGCCCTGCACCCGGCCAAGCGCTTCTTCGGCGCCGCCCGGAACACCGACGAAGGCGGCAGCCTGACTATCATCGCCACCTGCCTCATCGATACGGGCAGTCGCATGGACGACCTCATCTACGAGGAGTTCAAGGGCACCGGCAACATGGAGCTCCACCTCGACCGGCGGCTCTCGGAGCGGCGCATCTTCCCGGCGATGGATATCCCGCGCAGCGGCACGCGGCGCGAGGAACTGCTGCTGGGCGAGGAGACGTTGAAGCAGGTGTGGCTGCTGCGGCGGATAGTGGCCATGATTGCCTCTGACGCTAATAACTTCGCGGAAGCGACCGAAAAGATACTGGACCGCATGCGCAAGACGAAGAGCAACGCCGAGTTCCTGTCTAACCTCAACCGGGACATGTAGTCGTTCCCGGGCCCGCCCCGACTTGAATATCGCCGGCCAAAGTCTTATGATTGAAATAGCTACGAGGATGATTCCATGATACGGATAAGAAAGACCTATACGGGCGTCAACCCCGAGCTGCTTTATGCCGAGATACGGGACTTTACCCTCAAGCAGGGGGCGGTGCGCGGCGAGGACAAGCTGGAGACCTATACCCTGCCGGACCAGTCGGCGGACTTCATCACGCGGGGCACGCTGACCTTTAACGTCAAAGGGGAGCCGGGGAAGGAGAGCCTGCGGGTGCACATCGTCGGCTCGGCGCGGGGAGAGACCAAGCTGATGCTCGACGCCGACGAGGCACACTTCCCGCAGGAGAAGCTCAACGCCATCCAGGAAGACCTCGACTTTATCTTCGGCTCCTACGAAGCCGAAGGGTAGTTCTAAAGACCTTCCACGATACGGTACAGATTCTCGTAAGACTTCTCAAAATCAGGAGCAACCCTGGCCAGCTTATCCTTGAGAGCTTTCATGCGCCGGGCGAACTCCGCCCGGTCCCCGGCCGCCACCATGTCCGCCCACTCCCCGGCCTTCTGCTGGAACAGCCGCTCGAAATCGGTCACTCTGGGCAGGCTCATCTGTATCGAGGCGTAAAGCTCCGGGTCCTCGGAGAGGACGCTCTCAATCAGAGTCAGCAGCACCTTGTAGGTAGAGCTTCCGGCCGTCTGCATCGGCCTTAATTTGCCGGAACTGAGCAGGGTATCGGCGGCCACCAGGGCGATAAAGTGGGAGAGGCCGAGGACCAGGCTCATCATCTCGTCATGCTCCCCCGGGGTCATCAGGGCGACCCTGGCGCCGCGGCCTTCCAGGTAGCTTTTTATCCGGACGGCCAGCGCAGTCTCCGCTTCCCCGGTGGGGGTCAGCACGAAGTTCTTATTGGCGATGTTCCGGGCCCCGGGGCCGAAGAGGGGATGAGCGCCCAGCACCGTGCCGGCCTTGACGTATTTATGCATGATGTCCACGGGCACCGTCTTGGTGGAGGTGACGTCGACGACCGCCTGCCCCGGCCGGACATGCCTGCCCACCGAGCTGAGTACCTCTTCAAAGCTCTCGATGGGCACGGCGATGATTACATGGTCGGCACTTCTGACAGCCTCCTCGTTGTCAACAGTGGTTGCCACGCCGAGCCGGCGCCCGGTTTCGAGCCGGCCGGCTTCGTCGGGGTCGGCGATGATGACATCGCGGCCGTCCTTCAGGAGGAACTCGGCCAGCCACCGCCCCATTTTACCCGCCCCGCCGATGATGGCGATTTTCATAATTTAATAACCCATCCCCCTGCCCCCTTCCCTTGGGACGCTGGACACAATGTATACCCCATTCGGCTGCCACGTGTCAAGCTGGATGGGGTGGCAGGTAAGAAATAAAGCGCCTTTCAGAAAAACCATGCAGCCGCTTTTTTCCCGTTACTCTACATAGATGTTAGGGATGTTGGAAAGCCCTATCTATGAAATGGACCTGCCTTTGTCATTGAGGTTGCTTAATTTTGCCCCTAACGATTCTATCATAACCCTTACCTAGTTCCCCCTTTTATTAAGTACAACAGGAGTTGCTCTCCTCCGGGCAAAGCACACGGACGCCTGATAAATGGTAAACGTAGGACTCCTTGAACAAAATGGACGATTGTTACCCCCTGAACATTCAGGAATCTGTGGACTGAGTGGTGACGGCGAAACGGCCGAAAGACTTAATAATCTCAG
>MGNX01000099.1:4970-8661 GCA_001796935.1 Chloroflexi bacterium RBG_16_60_22 | reverse complement strand
GGTTCGGGTGGGAATAGATATCAAACGAGGGGTGGGGGGAGGATAAGCCGATGGCCTACCGGCGGCTTGACTTGCCAGGGACGAATTTATATACTCATCGCGGGCGTTATGGGAGGTAGCCAAATGAGCATCATCGGGCTGTTTATCAGCATTATCGCGTTGATTTTCCTGCTGATAGGGCTGGTGCCCTTCCTGGGCTGGCTGAACTGGTTCCTGACGCTGCCGGCCGCCGTGCTGGGGGCGATAATCAGCGGCGTGGCCACGGCGCGGTCCAAAAACCGGGTGGCCCTCACCGGGCTTATCATCAGCCTGGCGGTCTTCGTGGTGGCGCTGGTCAGGCTGGCCATCGGCGGCGGCATCCTTTAGCCGCCGCCCGTTTCCGTCCGCTTGACGCCTAGTCTACCCTCTTGAACTTGCTCTTCGGCGAGCCGCATATCGGGCAGCGGTCCGGGGCCACGCCCTCCACCGTGTTGCCGCAGACCTGGCAGACGTAGTAAGGCGCGTCCTTGGCCGTCTTGCCCGCCTGGAGGTCGCCGAGGGCCGCCTGGAAGAGCTTGTGGTGGATTTGCTCCACCTTATTGGCCAGGTCGAAGCTGTCGTCCGCCGGCTTGTTGCTTTCCTTCTTTGCCTGCTCGATGAACGCCGGGTACATCTGCGTGAACTCGTAGTTCTCCCCGCCGATGGCCGCTTCCAGGTTCTCCCGCTCCGTCTTTATCTGGCCGAGCACCTTGAGGTGGTTGCGGGCGTGGACGGTCTCCGCCTCGGCGGCCGCCCGGAACAGGCGGGCCACCTGCTTTTTCCCCGCCGCGTCCGCCTTCTCGGAAAAGAAGAGGTACTTGCGGTTGGCCTGGCTCTCGCCGGCAAAAGCTGCCTGTAGATTATCCGTGGTCTTTGACATTTCCTACCTCCTTAATGCCTTAATAATATTCTCTCAAAACACCGGCGGAGAATGCAATAGCCGGCTGCAAGGGTTCTGCCCGGTTGGTCTGTCATTGCGAGTCCTTCCTTTAGAAGGACGAAGCAATCCCTTATTTCCGATAAATGAGATTGCTTCGTCGCGGCGCTCCTCGCAATGACAGTTTATTCAACCAAATGCAAACAGAAGCAGGCGGCCTAACGCTGGGGCTCGATGATTACCTTGAGGGACTCCCCCGCCCCAGCGACGAGCGCGAAGCCCCGCCCCGTCTCCCCCAGGCCGAGACGGTGGGTGACCATTTCCCCGAGGGGCAGGCGGCGGGCCCGCACCAGCTCCAGTGCCGCCGCGTAGTCGGCGGGGGCGCCGGCGTAGGAGGTGGTCAGGGTGACATCGGTGCGCCAGAAGACGTTGTTGATGGAGAGGGGGAAGGTCACGCCGGGGCCGGTGGGGGCGAAGAATAGCACGGTTCCGCCGCGCTCCACCGAGGCCAGCGCCTGACCGACGGCCGCCGCGGCGCCGGTGCTGACGATAACGAGGTCAGCCAGCCAGCTGCCGTTCTCCTGACGCAGCTTATCCGGGGAAAACTCGCCGGCAGGGAACACGGCATCGGCCCCGAGCTTTTTGGCCGCCCCGAGACGGTAATCGCTGATGTCCACGGCGGTGATACGGCCGGCCCCGAGCGCTCTGGCCAGCTGTATATGGAGCAGTCCGGAGATGCCGCTGCCGATGACGAGCACGCTCTGCCCCGGCCGCAGTCCCGCCCGGCGCTGACCCCTCAGGACGCAGGCCAGCGGCTCGACGAAGGTGGCCTCCTCGTAAGAGACGTCGTCGGGCAGGAGAAAAACGCCGCGGTCGACGTTGATGGCCGGCAGGCGGACGTACCCGGCGAAGCCGCCGGGGTCGAAGCTGGTCCGCCGCAGGGTCTCGCAGGCGGTGTGGTTGCCGGCCAGGCAGTAGCGGCAGGTGTTGCAGGGGACGTGATGGGCCACGGCCACGCGGTCGCCGGCTTTATAGCGGGTGACGCCTTCGCCGACCTCGACCACCTCTCCGGCTATCTCGTGTCCCAGCACCAGCGGGGCGCGGTCGAGGCGGTACCACTCCATGACGTCCGACCCGCAGATGCCGCTGGCGATAACACGCACCAGCAGCTCGCCGGGCCCGATTTCGGGAACGGGCCTCTCCTCGAGGCGCACGTCCCGGTTGCTGTACCAGACGGCCACGCGCATTTTCCCGCCCGATGCCCTAGCCATTCTTCGTGGAATCGTAAATCTCCTGGGCCTTCTCCGGGGTGGCGTCATCGTGGATGATGGCGCGGATGGCCTTTATCATGGCTACCGGGTGCTCGTTCTGCCAGATGTTCCTCCCCAGGTTGACACCGATGGCGCCTTTCTGGATGCCGTCGTGGACGAACCGGAAGACGTCGAGTTCCGTCTTCGTCTTGGGGCCGCCGGCCATGACCACCGGCACCGGGCAGCCCTTGACCACCTTATCGAAGTCCTCGCACCAGTAGGTCTTGACGATGCGGGCGCCCAGCTCGGCGGCGATGCGGCAGCACAGGGAGAGGTAGCGGGCGTCCCGCTTTTCCAGCTCCCTCCCCACCGCGGTGACGGCCATGACGGGGATGCCGTACTTTTCGCCGTCGTTGACGAGCCGGGAGAGGTTGAGCAGCGACTCTTTTTCGTAGGCGGTGCCGATGAATATCGAGAGGCCCATCGCCGAGGCGTTGAGACGGATAACCTCCTCGATGTCGGTGGTGATGCCCTCGTTGGCGAGGTCGGCCCCGACCATGCTGGTGCCGCCGGACACCCGGAGGATGATGGGCTTGGAGCTGTCCGGGGGCAGCGCCGCGCGCAGCACGCCCCGGGTGACGAAGACGGCATCGGCGTAGGGCATGATGGGCGCGATTGTCTTGCCGGGCTCCTCCAGCCGGCGGGTGGGTCCCTGGAAATATCCGTGGTCAATAGGCATAAAGAGACAGCGTCCGTCCGACGGTATCATCTGGGCGAGACGGTTGGCCATTCCCCATTCCATAAGCGGCGGTCCTCCTTAAGCGTAGTGAAGATGACATATCTAATTTATGGGATGGGCGGTACTTTGTCAAACGGGGTAAAACTGGCGCGCTAAGCCGCTGACGCCGCGAGGGCGGCCCCCCGCTTTTGTCATTCCCGCGAAAGCGGGAATCCCGAGGGGTGGGGGGGATTCTTTCGTCGCTGCGCTCCTCAGAATGACAGGGATGGGGGCTATTTCAACCCTTCCCTCAGCTTTTTCAGCACCTCGTCCACGTCCTGCTCGGCGGTGGAGGCCCCGGCGGTGACCCCCACCAGTTTTTTGCCCTTGAGCCACTCCGGCTTTATCTCCGCGGCCGTCTCGATGAGGTGCGTCTCGGTAATCCCGGCGCAAAGCTCGGCGAGGCGGTTGGTGTTGGCGCTGGAGCGTCCCCCCACCACCAGCATCAGGTCGGCCCGGCGCGCCAGCTTGATGGCCGCCGCCTGGCGCTCGCGGATGTCGTGGCAGATGGTGTCGATGATGCGCACCTCGGCGTCCTTGACCAGGGCGATATCGATTATCTTCTTGGCGAACTCGATGAACTGGGCGGGCACCTGGGTGGTCTGGGAGAGGATGCCGATGCGGCGGGGGAGGGGGTCGAGCGCGGCGATGGGCTTCTCGTCGAGGGTGGCCAGCCCCTGCCCTTTGGCCCAGCCGAGGATGCCGGTGACCTCCGGGTGCTGAGCGTCCCCGTAAACGATGACGAAGAAACCCGCCTCCGCCAGACGG
>MGNX01000099.1:0-4814 GCA_001796935.1 Chloroflexi bacterium RBG_16_60_22 | reverse complement strand
TACGCCGATTTCCGCCAGCCTCTGGAGGACCTGCTGGTTGTGTACCACCGCCCCCAGGGTCTCCGCGCCGCCACGCTCCCGGGCGACCTCCTCCAGGAGGTTGATGGCGCGCCTCACCCCGAAGCAGAAACCCGTTTTATCGGCCTTCTCAATCCGCGGCATCGTCACCCCCGGCATAAACGCCCCGGTATTCCGGCGGCAAAAGCCCGGCCACCTTCACCATGATGGCGGCGGTCAGCTTTTTCAACTCTTCCCGGCTCAACTTGCCGTCGGTGGGGGGAGGGTTGAAGGGCCGGCCGATGGTCACCGCGACGACGGGTCGGGTGAACCAGCCGCCCGGCTTCCGGAGCTTTTCGGTGCCGGTGATGCTCACCGGTAGTATCGGCACGCCGAGGCGGGAGGCGATGAGCGCCGCGCCGGACAGGGCCGGTTGCATCCGGGAGTTGGGGCTGCGGCGGCCTTCCGGGAACATGATGAGAGAAACACCCTGTTTTAACCAGTCCTCCGCCTGCTTGAGCGCCTGTCTATCAATGCCGCCCCGCCGCACCGGAAAAGCGCCGAAGTTCTTCACCCAGAAGTGCGACCACCAGTTGTGGAACAGCTCGTCCTTGGCCATGAAGACCGTCCTGAGCTTGAGGCTGCAGGCGACGATGGGAGGGTCGGCGAGGTGCAGGTGATTGCAGACGATGAGCAGGGGCCCCCGCTCCGGCAGGTTCTCTTTGCCCCTCACCCGCCAGCGGGTAAAGATGAAGAGCAGTGTCATGGTGAGACCTCTCCCGAAATAATAGATGAAGTGCATCGGCGCAATGCCACCAGCAGGGTTTTTATTAGTCAATTATATCCTGAAGGAGGGGTGAAGACAAACTAAGCTTTTTAACCTCATTCCCTTAGTCCACTTTCCCTTCTGTCATTCCCGCGCCGGCGGGAATCCAGGTTATACCTCACCCCCTTAATCCCCCTCTCCAAACCCGGGATACGATGAATTCCCATAGATTAGTTGTTTGGAGAGGGGGACAAATTTAAAGAGGGGTTTCACCCCTCTTAGACGCCCCGGAGGAGTTTCGCCCCTTCTGGTTGCGTACTCCCCTTACAAGTTATCAAAGCCCGGCCAGTTTCCGCTTTATCTCCGGGATGGCGCTGCGGGCGGCCTGGCGGCCCCGCGTAATCAGCAGGCGGGCCTTCTGGAAGTCAGTGGCCCCGATGGCCCGGAGGTTGGGCTCGATGACGATATCGGCTTCTTCCACGGAGTTCCTGGCCAGCGAGTACGTGGCGATGTAGATCGACTGGAGCAGCACCTGGAAGATGTTCGGCTCTTTTTCCGACTTCTTTCTCATGCGGTCGGTGACGTGCGGGTTGACGTTCACGGCGATAATAAAGTCGGCGCCCATGCGCCGGGCGATTTCCACCGGCAGCGGGGTGGTCAGGCCTCCGTCCACCAGGTTCCGGCCGCCGAGCTTGACCACGGTAAAGATGCCGGGGACGGAGATGCTGGCCCTCAGGGCATCCGGCACCGACCCGCTATCGATGACCACCTCCTCGCCGGTATCGATGTCCGTGGCAACGCAGGCAAAGGGAATCTTGAGGTCGCTGAACTTGATGTTGCCGCCCACGTACCCGGCAATCAGGTCCCTGATTTTCCGGCCCTTGAGCAAGCCCGTCTTGGGGAAAGACACGTCAAAGAGAGGGGCCGCCGTTTTCCAGTTGGTGTCCAGGACGTCCCGGGTAATCCGGTTGATGTCCTGGTCCCGGGAGTAGGCCGCCCCGACGACGGCTCCGGAGCTGGTGCCGGTGATGATATCGATGGGGATTTTTTCATGGTGCAGTACCCGCAGCACCCCCACGTGGGCCAGCCCGCGGGCCGCCCCGCCGCTCAGCACCAGGCCGACCTTCTTACCGCTCGACCCCACCGGACTCACGGCTACCCCCAGAGCTCCTCGATGTCCTTTTCCGCCTGCCCGGCGGCGTCCGGACCGGCATCCAGGAAGCTCTTGTAAGATTGGGCGGAGCCGTACTCGCGGGGCTGGAAGGCCACCGGCATGGGCACGGCATGGCCGAAGATGAGGGCCTGCTGCTTGGGGGCCAGGCGCGCCAGGACGGACTTGAGCTCGCTCTTGCCGGAGACGCCGGCCAGGACGCTGTCGATGTCCTTCTCGTTGTCGAGGAGGCAGGTTATCTTGGTGCCCAGCTGGGACATGACCTCCTCGTCGATGCCGCTGGGGCGCTGGTCGATGACGAGCAGGGAGACGTTGTACTTGCGCATCTCGCGCGCGATGGTGCCGAAGATGGTCTTGCCGGCCACCTCCGGGTTGAGGAACTTGTGCGCCTCCTCGATGGTGATGACCAGCGGCCGCGGCTTCATGGCCTCTTTATCGGCGGCGATGGCCTCCTCCATGCGCTGCTGGTAGCGGGCGTAGATGCGGCGGGAGAGCATGTTGGCCACCAGCAGGTAGGCGGCGATTTCCCGGTAGCGCCCGAACTCCAGCACCACGTTGAGGCCGCGGTCGAGGCAGTCCAGGATGTGCTTCACGGTGTCCTCGTGGGCTTCCGGCACCACGAACCCCAGTCTCCCGATGGTGCCCAGGCCGCGCTTGAGGCTCTGGAAAGAGCTCTCGTGGATTGAGGACTCTTTGAGCAATTCCTCCAGTTCCTCGTCGCTGCGCTGCAACACCTGCCGCAGCCAGTCTTTACCGAGGCTCTTGCGCAGCTGGTAGGCGGCTTCCACGGCCAGCTCGGTGAGGTTCAGGGTGGCGCGGAGGATGGCGATGTCCTCCGGGGTGATTTCATCGAAGCCTATCTTCACGACGAAGTCGGTGCTGACCTTGCGGCGGCGCGAGCTTTCCTCGTCGAGGGTGAAGACGGCCACCCTGCTGCCGAAGAGCTGTTTCAGGCCCTTGACGGGCGGCCCGCCCTCGCGGGTGCCCGACCAGCCGTACTCGTTGTGCATATCGAATATCAGGTTGACGGCTTTGCTCTTCTGGAGCATGCCGATGAGCAGGATGCGGGTGAGGAAGGTCTTACCGGTGCCGCTCTTGCCGAAGATGCCGTTGGAGCGCTTGACGAACTCCTCCAGGTCGAGGCAGAGCTTGGTCTCCATGTCCAGCGGGTTGCCGATGTTGAACCTTTGCTTATCTTCCTCCCCGAAGACGAGGTCCATGTCCCCCTCCGCGGCCAGGTTGACCGCCGAGAAGTGGGCGGGGATGGTCTTGACCGGCTGGGGGCCTTCCAGCACGGTCTCGGCGTCGCCGCCGATGGTGAGCATGGGGGTGACGTGGATGGTCCCGAAGGTGCTGGTGCCGGTGAGCACCTCGGCGATAAAGGGGTCGGCGACGTCCGGGGGGGAGACGGCGAGGTGGGGGTCGGTGACGCCGAGGCTGACATCGGTAATCATGCCGAAGAAGCGGCGCTGCCGCCCTTCGATGGTGACGTAGCGCCCCACCACCATGTCCTCCACCGAGACGGGGCTGTCCAGGCGGACGTCCACGCCCTTTTCCAGCGAGGCCGCCGTCACGATGCCGAGCCGGGCGGTCATTGCAGCCTCCCCAGTATGTTTTTCAGGGTAATGAAGTCGGCGCTGAGCAGGTTGGCCAGTTCTTTGCCCGCCGCCACCAGGAAGGCGCGGGGGTCGTCGTGGGCGCGGCTCATCCGGCGCAGGGCAGCGGCGATGAGTTCCCCGGCGGGGACGGGCAGGGAGGCGTTGAGCAGAATATTGAGAAACCCGAAGGAGCGACTGAACTCCCTGACCTCGTCGGGTTGACACAGATAGACGAAGCCGTGGATGCGGGCGGGGTAAGGGGGCAGGTACTGGCGCCGGGCATCGCCGTCTTGGTAGCCCACCACCGCCGCGGCGAACTCGCTGCGGAGGAGCTTGGAAAGCTGGGGGCTGGACTGGTAGACGGCTTCCTCGGTGGCCTCGTCCCGGCCGCGCGCGATGGGACGGCGCCCCGGCTCCAGGCTGCTGGTAGCGGCCCCGGCGACGATGCCGTAGGTATCGCCGGTGCGGACCAGGCTGCCGAGGGGCGGGAGCCCGTAAAGCTCGTAGCACTGGGCGGCGAACTGCGCGGTGCCAGCCTCGATGACTTCCGCGATTTTTGCTGGTTCAGCCATTATTTAATTATCCGGCGATATTCGCGAGGTCTACTTCAAGCGGTTTTTCTTTTAATGAGCTTACTTTGAATATTGAAAAACCTATAACATTCCCTTCCATATCTACTTTTTCCATGACGTTATCAGATTTTGTCTCGCGAAAATAGCCTTCTTTCTGTTTGAACATTACTTCTAGGAAATCGCCTTCAGAATCGTACCATACCTTTACTTTTCCCATAGTACCTCCCCCAGTTTAACCTTGTCCGTAAAAAATGCAGTGATAATAAAAACACTTACCTCTGTATATTTTACCACCACGCAAAGATATTTATCTCCAATGCTGAGCCTTCGGTAGTAACGGTAGAAAAGTCGGATGGTGTCATCGGTTCGTGATTGAACTACGATATCTGGTTTGATGAGCGTCCCAGCGAGTTTCGCTTCTTGTCCTCTCATCTCCGGATGCTCAAGGATATGAGTAATGCGCTCGCCCGTGAGGTTTATATTATCGCCCCAGACATCTTTTAATACAGTCATATTCTCAAACCCGATTCTAAACCCAAAGCTCTTAATTCTAAACAACAAGCATTAAAATTTAAGCACAAAACTGTAAACAGAAGACAAATCGCCCCCCGTTTAGATATTAGTGATTAGAGTTTTCACTGTCTATTTCTTCTTGGGTGCTTCCGGCTTCTTGGCCTTGTCCTGCTTGGGTTTCTTGACGTTCTTTCTGC
>MGNX01000098.1:969-9826 GCA_001796935.1 Chloroflexi bacterium RBG_16_60_22 | reverse complement strand
AAAGGAGGGGATAAATTACTTTGAAGAAATCGGTTCTTGTTCTGGCAATATTGATTGTAATCACGGTCCTGGTATCTGCCTGTGCTAAACAGGCACCGGCCCCCGCGCCCGCACCAGCGCCCGCACCAGCTCCAGCGCCGGCTCCGGCCGTGCCGTCTAATGCCGTTCTCTCCGTCAAGGTGGCCAGCGCTCCGGCCCTGGACGGCCAGGCGGAAGCCCTCTGGAATGAGGCCGCCGCCGTCACCATTCCCGTAGCCGGTGGCGCCAATAACGGCAGCACTCAGGTTTCCTTAAAATCCGTCTATACGGCGGATAGCGTCTATTTCCTGGCGCAGTGGGCGGACCCCACCGAAAGCAACCAGCGCATGCCCTGGCAGAAGCAGGCTGATGGCAGCTGGAAAAAGCTGACCACCAGCACCACCCACCAGGAAAATGCTTACTACGAAGACAAGTTTGCCATGATATGGAACATCAACGACTCCATTGCGGGATT
Organism: Chloroflexi bacterium RBG_16_60_22; assembly: GCA_001796935.1. Lineage (GTDB taxonomy): Bacteria > Chloroflexota > Dehalococcoidia > Dehalococcoidales > RBG-16-60-22 > RBG-16-60-22. The sequence continues at coordinate 9,333 of MGNX01000098.1, read as the reverse complement.
CAACCAGCAGGGCTGCATGGTAACCTGCCACGCCGGGGAACAGCCCGCTAACTCGGGGTTTGGCAGCAAATACACGGCCAGTCCCGGGGAGATTGGAGACATCTGGCACTGGAAGGGCGTACGCACCAACCCGGTCTCCCAGGTTGACGACCAGTACGTGGACTCCTTGCGGTACGACAAGGAGAAAGCCCCCGAGGCCGGGCGGCACGCCGACCCCAAGGAAAGCGGCGGCTATGTCAACAACCAGACGCAAGACGGCAAGCTACCTGCCTTCGGATTAAAGGACAACGAACCGGCGCCTCCTTACTGGGTTCTCGATGGTGAGAAGGTCGCTTTCTCTGACGCCGCCTACAAGGCCGGCGATGAGGTCCCCGGCATTATCGATAAAGCCTTCACCGGCGACCGCGCCGATATGCCTGGCAAGGGTGTCTATAAAGACGGCAAGTGGACGCTGGAGTGGGGCCGCAAGCTTAATACCGGCAGCCAGTATGACGTCCAGTACACTGACCTCGGCAAGAGCTACTACTTCGGCGTGGCCGCCTTCGACAACGCCCAGGTCAACCATGCCTGGAGCAACGGCGCTTATGAACTGAGATTTTCTAAATAATCAGGATAGTAAAGCGGTGTTTCACAACAGGGGGAGGCCGGGATAGTCTCCCCCTGCTCTTTTTGGTCATATTGCCGTTTTTAATCCGTGAACGGACTGTACAAACGCCGTGCGGTTGTGGGATACTGACTTTAGCCCACGGCAACTATCGGTGTACGATGCTGGATGCCGGGGGATAACTTCCTTAAGGGAGTCGTCATGGCCGGGCCCGGATATGCCGGAGAAATTCTCAAGATAGACCTCGCCGCGCGGCAGGTCAGCCAACTGCCCACGGCCGCCTACGCGGACAGGTTTATCGGCGGGAAGGGACTCGCCGCCGCGCTTTACTGGGACAACGTCCCGCCGCCGGTGAAAGCCTTCGACCCCGAAAACTGCCTGATATGCGCCAGCGGGCCGGTGGCCGGGTTCCCCGGCTTTGCCGCCAGCCGCTGGTTCGTCGCCGGGAAGACCGCCGCCGCCGCCCCCGAGACCTTCTCCTACGGCAACCTTGGGGGAAGCTGGGGGAACCGCCTCAAGTACGCCGGCTATGACGGGCTGGTGGTACGGGGCAAGGCCGATGGCCCGGTCTATATCCACATTCATGACGGCGCCGTGGAGTTTAAAGACGCCTCCCATCTCTGGGGGAAGTCCGCCTTCGAGGCGATGTATGCCCTCAAGGACGAGCTGGGCCCGGCGGCGAGCGTCCTCACCATCGGGCCGGCCGCCGAGAACCTCGTGGCCTTTGCCACCGTCCTGGCCGATATGGGTTCCTCCGGCTCGGGCGGGGTCGGCTCTATTATGGGGTCGAAGAACCTCAAGGCCGTCGTCGTCGCCGGTAACAAAAAGCCGTCCGCCGCCGACCCCGCCGCACTGCGGGAAGCGGCCGGGCGCGTTCGGCAGCTCCGGACCCCGCCGCCGCAGGTATGGTGGATGATACCGGGCCGGACCAGGCAACAGGTCTGCCATGCCTGCGGCATCGGCTGTTTCCGCCACCAGTATACCGGTGAAGACGGCCGGATTTACAAGAGCTTTTGCCAGCCCTTCGATGTCTATCGCCGGCCGGCCGGCAAGTACTACGACGGCTGGAACGAAGTCGTCCTGCAGGCCGCGAGGCTCTGCGACGGCTACGGGCTGGACTCCAGTGTCATGCAGGCGATGATTGAGTGGCTCATCCGCTGCCATAAGGAGGGCGTGCTGGGGGAGAAGGATACCGGCCTGCCGCTGGCTAAAATAGGCAGCCCCGAGTTCATCGAGGCGCTCACCGGGATGATAGCCCGGCGGGAGGGCTTCGGGGACGTGCTGGCACGGGGCACCGTCATTGCCGCGGAGGCGTTGGGGGGCAGGGCTGCGGAGCTGATAAGCTATTCAGTGATGAACCGGACCAACGAAATCAAGGACTACGACCCCCGCCTGATACTCCACAACGCCCTGCTGCTGGCCACCGAGCCGCGCCGGGCCATGCAGACGCTCCACGAGCCCAGCGGCGCGCTGATAGCCTGGCTCGACTGGCTGGATGGGGTGGAAGGGGCGCAGCTGACCACGGATGTTATGCGCCGCATCGCCGAGAGGTACTGGGGCGGCGCCGCGGCCGCCGACTATTCCGGTTACCAGGGCAAGGCGCTGGCCGCCCGGAAAATCCAGGACCGCACCTATGCCCTGGAGAGCCTCGTCCTCTGCAACGCCCGGTGGCCCATGCTGCACAGTCCCCTCACCGATGACCGCCTGGGCGACCCCTCCCTGTACCAACGGATTTTCATGGCGGTAACGGGAAGGGAGGTGGACGGGGCGGAGCTGTACCGGCTGGGGGAGAGAATCTTCAATCTCCAGCGGGCCATCCTGCTCCGGGAGGGGTGGAGAGGTCGTGAAGGCGACCGCCTGCTGGATTACCACCATGAGGAGCCCCTCCGGTACGTGCGCTTCAACCGCCAGCTGCGCGTGCCGGGAAAGGACGGCGAGGTGGCCTCCCGGGAAGGACAGGTGGTTGACCGGGACGAGTTCGAAAAGATGAAGAGCGAGTACTACGGACTGCGCGGCTGGGATGTTGAAAGTGGACTACCGACCAGGGCTAAACTGGAGGAACTTCAGCTCCGGGATATCGCCGATGACCTGGATGAAAGAGGGCTTTTGGGCGGTCGGAAGTGATATAATAATCCACGCCTGATAGCGCGCCGCTGGCTCCGCCCGGCCGGGTCACTGACGCGATACTAACCACCGGGTAATAATTCAGCACTGGAGGTAAACGTTATGCCCTTTAAAGTAAGATGCAGGCTCATCGGGTTCATGAATGACGCCGCGAAGTTCCCCTGCCACTTCGACTATGAAATCGGGGAGGAGTTCACCTACGACGGCGAGACCATCGAGGGCCGGATATGCCCCGGCGTGCTGCTGACCATGGTGCCGGCCGTCTGGCAGACCTTCTTCTCCGGCAAGCGGGCCTACGAGCGGATTATCTTCCGCTACTCCGGCCTGAGCGCCAAAGACCCCGCCATGAAACAGTATGACGGCATCGGCTTCCGTCCCCTGAAAGAGGCGCCCCCGGGCTCCGGGGAAAAGTCCGGCATCGTCGTCTCACCGGAGATACCCACCACCCGCCGGGGCGGGACCGGCTTCGCCTGCGCCGACTGCCGGACCTCGGCCTATTTCCTCGTCGAGACGGTGGATATCGCCAGCGGCGGCTATACCCTGCCCTATTACCGGCGGGCCATGGCCATACTGGAGAAGGTTAAAGAAGAGCCCGGGCTGACCGTGGAGGGAGTGCTCCAGAAGTTCTCCGACTGGGAAAGAGAGGAAATCTACCCGCCGCTGGGGCCGGTGAACGTGCAGCTGATGCTGGAAGACCTGGAAGAAGTCAACTACGTCGAGCTCCGCGACGGCAAGGCCTATCCCGGGGGCTCACCGGGATAGCATTATCTCCGGCAGGAAGGTCGAGAGCGATGGCACCGCTATCAGCAATGCGATATTCAGTATATCGGAGATAATAAAGGGCACCACGCTGCGGTAAAGCGTGCCCATGGGAACATCGACCACCCCGGCCAGGCCGAAAAGGTTGATGCCGAACGGCGGTGAAATCAGTCCCACCTCGATAACCCTCACCATTATCACCGCGTACCAGATGGGGTTAAAGCCCAGCGCCATCATGGTGGGGAAGATGATGGGAAGCGTGAGGATTAAGATGGCGTAGATATCAAAAATCATGCCGAGTATAAGATACAGGAAGATAATGATAATCAGGATATAGTACCGGTTGAGACCGAGACCGGTCACCCATTCGCTGGCGACGAAGGGTATCCTGGTTACCGCCAGGAACTGGTTGAAGATGAAGGCCCCGATGATTAAGGCCATCATCATGGCCGACATTTTAGCCGTATCCAGCAGGCACTCCCAGATGCCCGTTTTATCTATCTGTCTCCTCACCAGGCTGATTACCAGCGCCCCGAAGGCCCCGATGCCCCCGGCTTCGGTGGGGGTGAAAACGCCGCCGTAGATGCCCCCGATGACCAGCAGGAACAGCGCCAGCACCGGCCAGGTAAGCCGGAACGACCCTACTTTCTGCTTCCAGGTGGTCCTGGGACTGGCGGGACCTATCGACGGGCTAATTTTACACATGATGTATATCGTCACGATGTAGAAGCCCACGCAGATTATTCCCGGGATAATCCCCGCGATGAAGAGCTTGCCGATGGACATCTGGGTCAGAATACCGATGAGAATAAAACCCATGCTGGGCGGGATGAGGATGCCCAGCGTGCCTCCGGCGGCGATAATACCCGTTGACAGCCTGGAATCATAGTTGTGCCGCTTCATCTCGGGGTAAGCTATCCGGCCCATGGCCACGGCCGAAGCCAGGCTGGAGCCGCAGCAGGCGGCGAAGAGACCGCAGGCGCCCGAGGTAGCCATGGCCAGGCCGCCCCTGTATTGCCCCACCCAGGCGCGTGCCCATTCGTAGGCCTCCTTCCCGATATCGCTGCGGGAAACGAAGGCGCTCATCAGCAGGAAGAGCGGCGCCACGGCGAACTCGTAAGCGGTAGCCCTCTCGAAGGAGATAATCGCCACGCTGGAGAGCGCCGGCTCCAGGCCGATAATCATCGCCAGCCCGATAAAGCCCAGCGCGATGAGACAGAAGGCGACATTCACCCCCAGGAGGATGAGGAGCAGCATGAGGCCAAAACCGGCCAGGCCGACTTCGGTCGGGCTCATTTCCGGAACACCTCGGCCAAAGACCTTACCAGGTCGATGATAAGAATTAACACCATCAGCCCGGCGCCGATTGACAGGGCCAGCATAAAGGGGACGTAGGGAAGGTGCAGGGTATCGGTGATGTTGCCCCGGGGCATGTTGAAGTACTTTTCGGCCAGCAGGAACATCCGCCAGCTGACGATACCGAAAGCGGTGAGCCCGATGAGATACGTCAAGGTGTTAAAACCCGCCTGGACCCTCCGGGAGAACCGCTGCAAGATGATGCTGATACTGATATGCCCCTTCTGCAGCTGGCAGTAAGCCAGCCCCCAGGTGCCGGCGCCGATAAGCAAGAGCCCGACGAGCTCCCATGTCCCCTTTATCGGGGAGTTGAAGAAATACCGGCCGATGACGTCGCCCACGGTCAGCAGCATCATGCCGGCCAGGACAATGGCCGCGATAACAGCGGCTATCTTGGCTACCCACACCAGACCCTTCTCCGTCCGAAGGGGCAGCGTCGTCAGGTTATTTAGCCATCGCATGCGAATATCTTATAGCACGTCGATATTTAATGTCTATCCGGGGCTTTGGTTTAAGCCGGGGGCGGTGCTGGTGGGGGTTTTCCCCGCCGCACCACCCCCGGCGACTCGTCAGGATAAGGACTATTTAGCCCAGGCTGCGTCTGACTTGGATTTCCACCAGGTCAGCAGCCCCTGCGGGTCCTTTAAACCGGCCGCCTTGGCCTCGGCAGTCCAGGTGTCCCACAGCTTCTTGAATTCAGCTTCCCAGAGTGCTTTCTCCTGCGGCGTCGCGGTGACCTTCATGCCTTTTTCGGTAAACTCCGTCCAGGCGAGAGCATTCAGCTTGGCGAGTGCCTCGGAAGTTCTCCGGGAACCCTCGGGAGCCAGGCTCTTCATTATATCCTGGTCCTTGGCCGATATCTTGTTCCAGGTGGCCTTATTGATAACAATCGGGTGTCCGCCGGCACCGAAGGGGACGTCCAGCACGTGGTCGGTGACCTCCCAGAGCTGGAAGTCATGGCCGGCGCTGATGGCGGCGAAGGTGGCATCGGTAACACCGGTCTGCAGCTTTTCATAAGCCAGCGGCGGTATATCATTTACCGGGGCCGCGCCCAGGGCGCCCGCGAGCTCCATCCTGATGCCGTTGCTACCTACCTTGAGCCCCTTGAAATCGGCCGGCACGCGGATTTCTTTACCCTTGGACAACAGGTAGGATTCCGAGTAGATAATGTAAAAGAACAGCGGCCCGAAATCATCGTACTCCGCCCTGGCCTCCGGGTATTTATCAAGCATCTCGAAGAAGGTGTTTACGGCGGTGACGTTGACCTCGGTGGTCTCGTCAGGGAAGCCGGCTCCGGGCAGGCCGACAATCATGGAAATGGGGAACTGCTTCCGGTACGTCGCGACACTGAGCATGTACATGTCCGCCACCCCGGCGAGCACGGCGTCCAGCGAGCTCTGCTGGGAAACCAGCGCGCTGGCGGGGTAAACCTCGACCTTTACCCGGCCTTCCGTCGCTTTGGTAACCTCCTCCGCCCACCAGTTCTGCCCGACGGCCGGCGGCAATGTCGGGGGTATGTCATAACCGTATTTGATTACAACCGGCTGGGACGGGGCCGGTGCCGGGGCGGGGCCCGGTGCCGGGGAGGGCGCCGGGGCGGCCTGTTGCCCGCAGCCGGCCAGGACCATGGTGCTGACTATAATTACCGTAAAGATTATTAGTAACGCCTTTTTCATTTGTTACCTCCTTCATGTACTCCCTTTCAGACGGTGACCACGCTGGTACTACATCTCCGGCCTCCTTAGAATTATTTATATGAACTTGCTAAAAGAGTGAGCGGCAAGCTCGTGTTACGATACTATAAAGCGTTTCCTGCATTATCCACCAGCCGCCACATACTTGTCAACCCTGCAACATGTCTGATAATGTTCGTGGTGGAAAAATATTTCCATTATTCGGTGCGGCGGTATTGTCATGACCCGGCCAAATCGGTTATATTAATGGTCGGGCCGGAGTTTATCGCGCCGCGCCGCCGGCCTCACCGCCCTGGATAAGCACAGCACCCGGAAATATCACGGCGTACCCTGACGAGCGGAGGTTCACAGGAATGGTGAAAAACAGCCAGGAACTCTTCGAGCTGCCCCGGGCCCCGATTCCACCCGGAGATATCAAGGAGACCTTTACCGCGGACGTGGTGGTGGTGGGGGCGGGGACGTCCGGTAAGGCCGCGGCGCTAACCGCCGCGCAGGCAGGGGCCGGGGTCATCCAGATTGACAAGCACACCACCTTCCGCTGGGGAGGCGGGCACATTGCCGCCATCGGCAGCCGGCTGCAGAAAAAGCTGGGAATAAAGGTCGATAAGGAAGATACCATTAAGGAGCTGATGAGGTGGGGCGGCAACCGGCCGGACCAGCGCTTCTACCGGCTCTGGACGGAGCAGAGCGGCGCCGTCATGGACTGGCTGATAGGCATGGCGGAGAAGGCCGGGGTGGAGACGGTGATGTACCAGTGGCCGCTCCCGGAGGGCTTCGACGCGGCGACGGAGTACTACCCGGAGTACCCTGTATGCCACTGGCATAGCCAGGACGGCAGCCGGATTCTCAACCACAGCCTTGTGCTCCAGTGTCTCCAGAACGAGGCCGTCAAGCTCGGGGTGGACATACGCTACCGGACCCGCGGCGTGCAGCTGGTGCGCCCGGGAAAAGGCCGGGTGGCCGGCATCATCGCCCGCAACGAGGCGGGCGACTTTTTACGCTTCGATGCCCGTAACGCCGTGGTGCTCTGCACCGGCGACTACGGTAATAACCCGCAGATGATGCAAAAATACGCCCCCCTCGATGCGGACATCGCCCGGGACAACAATATCTACATGTTCCACAACGATAACCTCAAGGCGGCCAGAGAGCCGCTGAACGTGGGAGACGGCCACCGGATGGCCATGCGCATCGGCGCGGTGATGGAGGCGGGGCCGCCCGCGTCCGTGGCCCATGCTACCGTCGGCCCGGTGGGCAACGGCGCTTTCCTGCGCGTCAATATCAACGGGCTGCGCTACGAGAACGAGGACGTCCCCGGCCAGAGCATCGCCAACTCGCTGGTGCGGCAGCCCGGCAAGAAGGTGTGGCAGATTTTCGACGCCAAGTGGGAGGAGGAGCTGCCGCGTATGGGGGTGGGCCTGGGTAAAATGTACGTGGTGAACGATATCCTCCGGGAGCGCCTCCGCGATATGGCCGTTAAAGCGGACACCATCGAAGAGCTGGCGCAGAAGATAAACGTGCCCGTGGCGACCCTGCGGGCCACGCTGGACCGCTATAACGAGCTGGCCGGGCTGGGGAAGGACCTCGACTACGGCAAGCGGCCCGACCGCCTCACGAGCGTGGCAAGGCCGCCGTTCTACGCCGCCCTGATTCAGCAGGAGTTCCTGGTGGTGCTGGGGGGGCTGAACGCCAACATGAGGATGCAGCCGCTGGACGCCGGGGGCAACGTCATCAAGGGGCTTTACCTGGCGGGGAACACGGTGGGGAACCGCTTCGCCGTGGACTACCCCACGATGTGCCCCGGCCTCACCCACGCCCTGGCCTACC
>MGNX01000098.1:0-958 GCA_001796935.1 Chloroflexi bacterium RBG_16_60_22 | reverse complement strand
CCTACCTGACAGGCCGCATCGCCGGGCGGAATGCCGCCGCCGATTCCCCGAAGGGGTAACTCAGCCGGTATCAGGCCTTATATACTTTACATAACAACGCCCGGGCCTGCCAGCCCCCCGTCAGGGGGTCGCACTCCTCCGGCTCGTCGATGGTAAGGACGTTGGCGTTGGCCTCCCACAGTCCGTGCAGGGATGGCTCGGCGGCGGGCATCTCGGGGAACCACCAGCTGGACTGGACGTTGACCACGCCGGCCGGGATTTTGTCCGATATCCTCGCCTTCTGCCGGATGCGGCCCCGCCGCGTCTCGATGTATATCCAGTCGCCGTCCCCGATGCCCAGCCTGACGGCATCGGCGGTGTTGACGTCCGCCAGCGGGTCCGGGTTTACCTCCCGCGCGCCGACCCCGTAGTGGCGGAACTCGGAGTGGTACTGGGGCATGAGCCGGCCGCCGGTGCCGAGTATCAGGGGGTAGTCTTTAGCCACCTCCGGGGTGCTCACCGGGCTCTCCGCCGGCTCCTCGTAGTAAGGGAGGGGGTCGTAGCCCAGCTTTTTCAGGACCGAGGAATACAGCTCGAACTTGCCGGAAGGGGTGGCGAAGCCGTTCTTGAGGTACTTTTTCTCCTCCGCGGGGGTGCGCAGGCAGCCGGCTTTGACGGCGTCCTCGTAGGTCAGGCCCAGCGGCGCCACCCGGTAGGCGATGTGCTCCTCGAAGGTCTCCCAGGGCCAGTATTCCGCCTGGCCCAGCCGGAGGCCGAGCCCCCGCCAGAAGTCATAGTCTTCCTTCCTCTCGTAGAGCGGCTCGACGGGCTTTTCACCCACATTGGCAAAGTCGGCGAAGTCCTCCTGGGTATCGATGTAGGACCGCTCCATCCAGGAGGCCACCGGCAGGACATAGTCGGCCATGAGCGCCGTGGTCGTCATCCAGTACTCGTTGACCACGTAAAGCTGGAGGTTGGG
>MGNX01000097.1 GCA_001796935.1 Chloroflexi bacterium RBG_16_60_22 | reverse complement strand
AGATATTTACATCGATATGAGCACCAATTCCCCTTCCACCATACGGCGCATCGCCGGGGATGCCAGGGCCATGGGAGTGGCCGTGCTGGACGCCCCGGTAAGCGGCGGTACCAGGGGTGCCGAGCTGGGCTCCCTGGCCATCATGGTCGGGGGGGATGCGGCTACCCTGAAAAAGGTAAGGAAGGTACTGGAAACCATGGGCCAGAAGATATTCCCGGTGGGAGACGTCGGCTGCGGCAACGTCGCCAAACTGATAAATAACATGATAGCGCTTACCTGCAGTTCGATATGCTCCGAGGGCTTCGTCCTGGGTACCAAAGCCGGCATCGACCCGCAGGTGCTCTGGGAAATAGTCACCTCCAGCACCGGCAATAACTGGGTATTGCAGCAATTTCCCCAGACGGTCTTCCAGGGTAATTTTCCGCCCATGTACCGGCTGAGCCTCGCCCGCAAGGATATCAGCCTGGCGGTACAGATGGGAAAAGAGTACGATGTCCCGCTTCCGGTGGGAGCCATCGTCGAGCAGAAACTTATCGACGCCGAATCGGCCGGTCTCGGCGATAAACATATCGACGCCGTGATTCTTCGACTTGAAGAGTTAATCGGTCTGCAGGTGCGTTCAAAACAGCGGTAAAACATTCTGATATGAGCTGGCAGGAGGCAACATGATAATCGTTAATCCCCGTGATGTCGAGCCCTTTAAAACGCCGGAGGGAGACCCGTTCATGGCGCGGGGGCGCATGAGTATGCTCCGCTTGCTTGACGCCGAAACTACCGGAGGACTCGGAGCCTCGCTGGTTACCTTTCCCCCGGGGACCCGGCTTAGCTTCCATACCCATTCCGCCGAGCAAATCCTGTACGTTACGGAAGGGAAAGGCATCGTGGCTACCCGGGATAAAGAATACACGGTAACACCCGGGATGGCCGTGTTCATACCGCCGGACGAGGTCCACTGGCACGGCGCCGCCGATGACTCCTCATTTACACATCTGGCCGTCCACCGGGGAGTGTCCAAGGTTGTCCAGTAGCCGAACCGGCGCCAGATGGTTTTACCGGACCGTGAATAAGCCCCGGTCCCGGAAGATGCGCCCGAGGCATTGGCGAGGAGATATTAAATGACGGGACCCCTGACGGGCATCAGAGTACTGGCCCTGGAACAGGTCCTGGCGGGACCGTACGGCTCGATGGTCCTGGGCGACCTGGGTGCCGAGGTAATCAAGATAGAACCACCCACGGGAGAGCTGATCCGGGTGTCCAACCCCCCGCCTTCCCATAAAGGCGAATCCGGCTATTTCATCGCCTTCAATCGCAATAAAAAGAGCGTGGTGCTGGACCTGATGACGGAAACCGGCCGCGAGGCTTTCTATAACCTGGTCAGGGTCAGCGATGTCGTCTGGGACAATAATCGCGCGGGAGTCATGGCGAGGCTCCGGGCCGATTACGATGTGCTAAAAGGCATCAACCCGAAGATAATCTGCTGCTCCGTCACGGGGTACGGTCCGACCGGCCCGTACGCCTCATGGCCTTCATATGATATCATCGCTCAAGGCATGGTCGGGCTGCTCCTGCAAACCGGAGAGCCGGGCGGTCCCCCCATCAAACCCGCCCCCGCCCTGGCCGACATTTCCGGCGCGCTCTTCGGTGCCCTCGGCGTGGTATCGGCACTGTTACAAAGGGAGCGCACCGGCCAGGGACAGAAGGTGGAAACAAACCTCGTCAACGGGGCCATGGCCCTGCTTTCCATGCACTACGCGGTCTATTTTCTAAGCGGAATCGTGCCGCCGCCGGTCGGGGCCGGCCACCTCCAGGCTGCCCCTTTTGGAGCTTACCGGACTAAAGACGGCTGGATTACCATCGGCGCCAGCTGGCCGAGAATCGCCCGGACCCTGGGTATCGACTGGATTATCGAGGACCCGCGTTTCGCCACGCTCGAGGACAGGCTGAAGAACCGCACCGAGCTGGATGCCATCATCACGGAAGCGCTCGGCCAGATGGAAAGCGAAAAGTGGCTGGAGATACTGCACGCCGATGATATCGCCGCCGGCCCGATATATAATCTGGACCAGGCCCCGGGGGACCCCCAGATACAGCACAACGACATGGTCCTGACTTTGAACCATGTGCTGGGCGGACAGGTAAAGCTGGTGGGGAATCCCATCAAGATGCCGGGCATCCATCCCTCGGAATACACCCCTCCGCCCACCCTGGGCCAGCACACCCACCAGGTCCTTTCCGGGCTTCTGGGCTATTCCCGGGAGAAAATCGAAAAGCTGGAGGCGGAGCAGAAGGAACACTTTGCCGAGTTACGCAAACGCGTCGCGAAGACAACTTGAATTCTGAAACGCCCCGGGACGCTGCCGGAGATGGACGGCCGACAATTGCCGGAAAGAGCGCCAGCCGGTTTCGGATGACAAGGGGAGGTAACTATAACGAAAGAACAGGATTCATTGCTGGTCAGTCAGGAAAACGGCATCATCACCCTGACGGTTAACCGTCCCGAGAAAAGAAACGCGTTAACGCCGGATATCTTCTCACGACTCACCGAAGCCCTCAGGTCGGCAGGGAAAGAAGGCGTGGTCCGGGTGGTGGTCCTCCGGGGCGCCGGCGAGAAAGCTTTCTCTTCCGGGTATGAAATATCGCGGCTGCACGGCCCGGAAGAATCCGATTTCCAGGACCCCCTGGAAGACGTGATACTGGCCATCGAGACTTGTGCCGTCCCGGTCATCGCCATGATATACGGCTACTGTATTGGTGCCGGGGTTAGCCTGGCCACCGCCTGCGACCTCCGCCTGGCGGCGGATAATGCCCGCCTCGGGGTCACCGCCGCCAGGTTAGGGGTAGTTTACCCGCCCAGCGCTCTCCGCCGCCTTATCAACCTGGTCGGGGTCTCGGCGACCAGGGAGCTGCTCTACACGGGGAGGCTGGTCGATGCCGGAAGGGCCAGGGACATCAGGCTGGTCGACGAGGTTGTTCCCGCCGACCGCCTGGCCGCGGTTACCTATGACCTGGCCCGGGAAATCGCCGGTAACTCCCCGATTTCGGTCAGGGGCACGAAAAAGATGATATCGAGATTGCTCGACTCCCAGTCCATCAGTCCCGTGACCAGAGAAGAGTTCCTCGAATTACAAAAGCAGGCCGCCGCCAGCCAGGACCTCAGGGAAGGCAAAAAAGCATTCGCCGAGAAACGTAAGCCCGAGTTCAGAAACAAGTAGCCTCACCGGCCCGTCCGGCGGCCATCCGCCCCCCGGAAAGAAGTCCCCCACACGTTGTCCCGGAGACCGGGCTTTTTACTTTCTGATGTATTCCGGCGCCAGAAATATATCCAGAAACTCGATGGGCCGGTCAATCCTGGTAAATCTAAGTGGGCCGTGCCATATCCCCGGTGGGATATGGACCAGTGTCGGGGTGTTAATGATATGTTTTTCCCCTTCCTTACCCAGGGAAAACTCCACCTCCGCCCCGAAATCCCTGACATCCATCGGGTTGCCCCCGGCAAAAATCAGGAACTGGTCATAATCGTGGGTATGAGGCTCCTTTATCATCAGGAAAGGCTGCGTAATCCAGGACCGGCTCAGGGTGATGTTAGCCCCCCCGCCGTGTTTGGCACCCTCCAGGTTCATCAACGGTTCGATGACTTCTTCATTACGACCTTTCTTGAAAGGTTCCCTTATGATATATTTCCCGTACTTTGTGTTCGCCATTTATCTCCTTTCTTCTTGAGTATTACCCGGGGTCAGCCGCTGCTCCCACCCGGGTTCTGGTTGACTTGTCACTAATATATTATAAACGCGCCGTTCATAGCAATTTTTATTGACACGCTCCGGCCAAGTAATCTATGATATCGGTGTTCGCCGGGACTCCCCCGCTGACTTTACGGACTGACCGCCGGTCTTAACCGGCATTTCTATTTTATTCCAGGGAGGACGATGCCAGCTATGGAAACCACGATTACCGAAAGATGGGCTGATTTTCTGACTACCTTCACCTTTGATGATATACCGGCCGAGGTCCTGCAACAGACGAAGGTACATATTCTGGATTCCATCGGCTGTTCTTTAGGCGGTTACGCCCTGGAGTGGGGTAAGAAAGTGGCGGCGGTCGGCCGCGACCTGGGTGGCAAGCCGGAGGCGACCGTGATAGGAAGCGGCGACCGGCTGCACTGTGCCCATGCCGCCTATGTCAACGGCAAGCTGTCCAACATACTCGACATGGACGAGACCATGTACCAGACCCGGCACATCGGCGGGGTCCCCCTGTTTACGGCCTTAGCCGTGGGAGAGAGGGTCGGGGCCACCGGTAAGGAAATCATCCTGGCGACGGTGCTCGCCTACGATTTGGGGGCCAGGAGCGCCCTGTGCGGCTCGATATGGCGACCTGACCCGGAGAAAGGAGTGGTGTCCAGCCTCTACGGGAGCAGCGGTTTTAACACCCTGGCCGCCGCGGCGGCCGCGGCCGGTATCTTCAAATTTGATAGAGAAGAGATGATAAACGTCCTGGGCGTGGCGGCTTACCTCGCCACCGGCGCTATCGAAAGCAAGTTCTCGTTCACGCCACCGTCCAATTTCAATAAGTCGGCCGATATGGGCTGGTTCTGCCTCGGCGGGGTTATGGCCGCGCTGTGCGCCAGGAACGGCTTCGTCGGCGACCCTTCCATTCTGGACGGACCGCGCGGCCTGGCGGCGCTAGTGGGAGCACTTGAGTTCGACGATGATACCTTCGTGGCCGACCTGGGGAAGCGATGGTATATCATGGACGCCGGTTTCAAGCCCTACCCTACCTGCCGCTGGTTCCATAACAGCGTCGGGCTGCTGGAAGGCATCATTAAAAAGCATGGCCTGAAACCCGGGGACATCGATAGCATCACGGTCAATACTCACCCCCTGGGCATCACCTTGCCCACTTACGCCGCCGCCGATAACTGGGCCGGGTCCACGGGGAAGGAGCTGTGGTTCTCTCAGTTCAGCCTCAGCTACGCCCTGGCCTGCACCGTGTACGGCATTACGCCCGGCCCCGAGTGGGCCAGGGAGGAGACCCTGAAAAGCCCCCGGATTACGGAGATGACTAAAAAAATATCCCACGGTGAGCACCCGGACGCGGTGAGGATGGTGGCGACCTGGTCCGGGCACCCGGGGAAGCTTTTCAGCCAGCCGCCGGCCTCGATTGAGGTAAAATCGAAAAAAGGCAGGTTCACCGCTGATTCGACCGACATTCCCGGCGATACCTGGAACCCCGGGGCCAGGCTGACCGACGACGCCATCGTGGCCAAGTTCCGGAACAACGCCTCTTACGTGCTCGGCGACGCGCAAATCGACCGCATTATCGACGCCGTCATGGGCCTGGAACGGATAAAGAACGCGCGTGATTTCACCGGTCTGCTTTCGCCGCAGGCACCCGCCAAGAGAACATCACGCCGCCGGGAAGCGTCCGGCTAGCCCGCTCCCAGCAATCGCGGGATAACCGCGTCCAGTTCGTCCAGGGTCCATTTACCTGTCTTCCGTACCAGCATATGGGCTTCTCCCGGTAACTTAAACGGATGCCCGTAGATGCAGATATCCCCGCCGGAAGCGTAGAAATACCGCCCGGTGATATTCCCGGCTTTATCCGTAGCCAGATAGGCGATTAGCGGCGCGATGAACTCCGGGCCACGGTCCGGCGCAATCGGCATATTATCGCCGATGTTGGGCGCCGGCCCCGCGAAGAGCTTGGTCTCGGCGCTGGGCAATATGACGTTGACCGTGATGCCGTGCTGCTTCAGCTCGGCCGAGAGCATCGATGTCATGCCCAGAATCCCGGCCTTGGCGGCACTGTACGGCAAGCTGGCGGCGCCAAAGGCAGCGGCCCGGGAGGAAATATTGATAATCCGGCCACTTTTTTGTTTTATCATCTCCTTGACGGCCGCCTTCGAACAGCTGAAATGCCCCTTTAAATGCACGGCAATAATCGAGTCCCAGATATCCTCGGTTACTTCAACCGTCGTCACCGCCTTGAAATTACCGGCGCAGTTCACCAGGATATCGATGCGACCGAAGTTGCTGACGGCCGTTTTGATGATATTCTCGCCGCCCTGCATCGTGGCGACGCTATCGTAATTGGCCACGGCTGCCCCGCCGGCTTTCTTAATCTCCGCCGCTACCCTGTCCGCGGCGCTCTTGCCGCTGGCGTCACGCCCGATATCGTTTATCACCACCCCGGCCCCTTCCGCCGCCAGGGCCAGGGCTACTCCCCTGCCAATGCCGTCGCCGCTCCCGGTAACCACGGCGGACTTACCCTTCAATCTCTGAGCCATCGTCGATAATTCCTCCTTTACTCTTTAAACATCATTACAAATCGGGAAGACACAATACGGCAG
>MGNX01000096.1 GCA_001796935.1 Chloroflexi bacterium RBG_16_60_22 | reverse complement strand
TGAACAACAAGCAAGACAAGGAGAAAGATTAGTGGCTGAGACCAAGCGCAAAGGCTGTCTTGGCTGTTCCTTTCCCATCTTCATCGGCATCGTCATCGTTTTTCTGGCCCTTGTCGTCACCGGTTTCCTGGCCGGGCCCATCGGGCAGAAGCTGATACCCGGCATCTCCATGCCGGGGTGGCTGACGGTGCCCCGCCCGGACCCCCACCTGCCGGCGCCGGTGGTCTTCCACCTCTTGGGGCTGCCCATCAGCAACAGCGTCATCGGCGGCTGGATTACCGTGGTCGTCCTGGTGGCCTTAAGCTGGGCGGTCACCCGCCGCATGAAGCTGGTGCCCGGCCGCCTCCAGGCCGCCTTCGAGTTCCTGCTCGGCTGGATTTTCGACCTTTGCAAGAGCATCGCCGGGGAGGAAAACGGGCGGCGGTTCTTCCCCGTCATCTGCACCATCTTCCTCTTCGTGGCCTTCAACGCCTGGCTCAGCCTCATCCCGGGCTTCGGCTCGATAGAGGCCCATATCAACGGCCACGAGTACGAGCTGCTACGCGGCGCCAACACCGATGTCAACACGCCGCTGGCCATCGCCCTGATTTCCTTCATCTTCGTGGAGTTTTACGGGCTCAAGGCCCTGGGTGTCCGCTACCTGCGCAAGTTCGTCAATCCCGGCCAGTTCTTTCACAGCCTCGGCCAGCTCTTCCGGGGCAAGATAAATATCATGGGTGTCTTCTCCGGCGCCATCGATATCTTCGTCGGTGTCCTGGAGACGCTAAGCGAGCTTATCCGCATCGTCAGCTTTACCTTTCGTCTCTTCGGCAACATGACCGCCGGCGAGATACTGCTGCTCATCGCGGCTTTCCTGGTGCCCTGGGTGCTGGCCCTGCCGTTCTACGGGCTGGAGCTGCTGGTGGGCTTCGTGCAGGCCCTTATCTTCAGCGGGCTGACCCTGGTATTCGTGACCATGGCCGTGGCCCCGCATGAGCATGAGGCGGAGTCACATTAGATAAAAAGAGAAAAAATATCAAGAGGAGGGTGAAGAATGGATCCTGTAGCAATCAAGATGTTAGCGGCCGGGTTGGCCATCGGGCTGGGAGCCCTGGGCCCGGGAATCGGCATCGGTATCCTGGGTTACGGTGCCATGCAGGGCCTGGCGCGCAACCCGGAGGCCAGGGGCCCCATCATGACCAATATGATTCTGGCCATCGCCATGGCTGAAGCCATCGGCATCTACGCCTTAATCGTGGCCATCATACTGGCCCTGGTAGCCTAGAACTTACCGTACTGAGGTTAGAGGAGAGGAATCATGGAAGAAAGCGGGATTCCAGTCTTTATTACCGTTATCGCGGCCGCGGTCATGGTCATCGGGGTGATGGTGGGCATGGCCGCCGTTACCTGGGTCTTCCTGATGGGTTAGCCCGGGGACGATAAACCGGCAGGTCCCGGGGCTGATGGACATGTCCTGGCGGTTTACCGGGCCTGATACGGACAATCGGAGGGTATTGTGGAAGGACTCGGAATAAGTTTGCCAACGCTGTTGACGCAGGTCGTGACCTTCGTCATCCTGCTCATCATACTGCGCTTCGTGGCCTACAAGCCGATTATGCGCATGCTCGACGAGCGCTCGCGGCGGGTCAAGGAAAGCCTGGAGCAGGCGGAGTCCGTCAGGGAGCAGTCCGCCAGGGCCGAGGAGCAGGTGAAGAAGCGACTGGAAGAGGTCAGCCGGGAAGGCCAGGAGAGGATAGCCCGGGCGGTCAAGGCCGGCGAAGAGGTCAAGCAGAAGGCGCAGGAAGATGCCCGGCAGGAAGCCGAAGCCCTGGTCAACCGGGCGCGGGCCGAGATACAGCGGGAGCGCGACGAGGCCATCGGCGAGGTGCGCCGCGAGTTCGCCGATTTAACGGTGCTGGCGGCGGGCAAGGTCATCGAGCGCACCCTGGACAAGGAAAAGCACCGCGACCTCATCGAGAAGGTGCTGGAAGAAAGCTCGACGCTGAAGAAAGAATAAGCGTCAGGTTCGGGAAAGCGAATGCCGAGAAAAGCTTACGCCCGGCGCTACGCTCAGGCGGTCTTTGAGATAGCGCTGGAGAAAAAAGAACTGGAACGGTGGCAGTCCGACCTGGAGAAGGTCGTCGGCGCCACCGGCGACGCCGTCTTTAAGGCGGCGCTGGAGAGCCCCAAGATAAAGATTGCCGATAAGCAGCGGCTGCTCTCCGAGCGCCTCGGGGATATCAGCCCCCTGGCCCTGAACCTGGTGCTCATGCTGATATCGCGGGGATTCGTCGGCGCGCTGGGCAAGGTCGCCGGGGAATACCGGAGGCTGCTGGATGCCTATCACGGGATACAGACGGCCGAGGTGGTTACCGCCGTCCCCCTTGATGATAAGGATAAAGAGAAGCTGGCCGAGCGCCTGAGTGCCCTGGTGGGCAGCCAGGTCGTCCTCAAGGCGGAGGTGGCCCCGGAGATACTCGGGGGTATCGTCGCCAGGGTCGGGGGCAAGCTGCTGGACGGCAGCACGCGCAGCAAACTGGCGGCGCTCAAGCGGGAGCTGGTCGGCGTGGAAAGAAAGCGATAATCAAATGCTTAATTTCGTCATTCCGGGACTTGACCCGGGAATCCAGCCCACCACTCCGCCGCTGGATTCCGGCTTTCGCCGGAATGACATGAGATTGATTGTGCGGTAAAGGAGGAAGTACCGGTGACAACGAGAGGCGAAGACATCGTATCCATACTTAAACAGCAGATTGAGCAGTTCGGCACGGCCGTAACCATGGTGGACGTCGGGACCGTCATCGAGGTCGGTGACGGCATCGCCCGCATCCACGGGCTGGCAGCGGTCAAGTACAACGAGCTGCTTCAGTTTCCCAATGATATTATCGGCATCGCCCTCAACCTGGAAGAGGACAGCGTCTCCGCCGTGGTCCTGGGTGATTACACCCGGATTAAGGAAGGCGACGAGGTCAAGTGCACCGGGCGCATCGCGGAGGTGCCGGTGGGAGAAGCGCTCATCGGGCGCGTCGTCGATTCCCTCGGGCGTCCCGTGGACGGCAAGGGCGCCGTCAAGACGGACCGGAGCCGGCCCATCGAGCGGGTGGCGCCCAACGTGGTGCTGCGCGCCTCGGTGGACACGCCCGTCCAGACGGGCATCAAGTCGGTGGACAGCATGTTCCCCATCGGGCGCGGCCAGCGCGAGCTGATAATCGGCGACCGCTCCACCGGCAAGACGGCTATCGCCCTGGATGCCATCGTCAACCAGAAGGGCGGCGACCTTATCTGCATCTACGTGGCCATCGGGCAGAAGGTTTCCCAGGTGGCCCGCGTCGTGGCTACCTTGGCCCAGCACGGCGCCATGGAGCATACCATCGTCGTCACCGCCGGCGCCTCCGATTCGGTGGCTTTGCAGTACCTGGCCCCTTACGCCGGCTGCGCCATGGGCGAGGAGTTCATGGAGCACGGCAAGGACGTCCTCATCATCTACGATGACCTCTCCAAGCACGCCTGGGCTTACCGCCAGCTTTCCCTGCTGCTGCGCCGGCCGCCGGGCCGCGAAGCCTACCCCGGCGACGTCTTTTACCTGCACAGTCGGCTCCTGGAGAGGGCGGCCAAGTACGCCAAGGAGTACGGCGGCGGCTCGCTGACGGCGCTGCCCATCATCGAGACGCAGGCGGGGGACGTCTCCGCCTATATCCCCACCAACGTTATTTCCATCACGGACGGCCAGCTTTACCTGGAGTCCGACCTTTTTAACGCCGGCATCAAGCCGGCCCTGAACGTGGGCATCTCGGTGTCCCGCGTGGGGAGCAAGGCCCAGACCCCGGCCATGAAGAAGGTGGCCGGCCGACTCAAGCTGGACATGGGGCAGTACCGGGAGGTGGCGGCCTTCGCCCAGTTCGGCACCGCCGAGCTCGATAAAGCCACCAGGGGCCAGCTGGAGCGAGGCCAGCGCATCCAGGAGGTCCTCAAGCAGGCCCAGTTCGTCCCGGTGGCGCTGGAGAAGCAGGTCATGGTCCTCTACGCCGTCATCAACGGCTACCTGGACGATATCCCGGTGAACCGGGTCACCGCCTTCGAGGCGGAGTTCCACCGCTTCACCGATACCAGCTACGCCGAGCTGAGCCAGAACATCGCCAGGACCAAGGAGCTCGACGATAAGAGCGAAGAGACCCTCAAAAAAGCCATTGCGGAGTTCAAGCAGGGATTCGCTAAAGAGTAAAGAATACGTCATTGCGAGGAGCGTAGCGACGAAGCAATCTCCAAAATCGGTGATAGAGATTGCTTCGCTCCGCTCGCAATGACAATAGAGGTGAGGGAGAAAAAGCAGGGAGTTTAAGAGGGGCGCAGCCCCTCTTCCCCAGAACCTCCCCCTCTCCTTGAGGAGAGGGGGACTGAGGGGGTGAGGTGGCGATAATGAAGCGGAGGCTTTATTAAGATAAATGCCTGATATTCGTAAAGTAAAGCGGCGTATCAAGGGCGTCCAGAACATCGCCAAGATAACCCGCGCCATGGAGATGATTGCCGCCTCCAAGATGAGGAAAGCCCAGGAGCGCGGCCTGGCCGGGCGGCCCTATTCGGAGAAGATACAGCAGGTCATCGCGGACCTGGCCGCCCTGCCGGATATCGGCCTCCAGCACCCGCTCCTCCAGCGGCGGCCGGTGGAAAAGGTGGCCGTGGTGCACGTCACGCCGGACCGCGGCCTCTGCGGCGGCCTTAACGCCAACCTCAACCGCCGCCTCGCCGGGTTCATCCTGGAGAAGAAGAGCGCGGTCAGCGTGGTCGCCGTGGGGCGCAAGGGGCGCGATTTCTCCCACCGCAACGGCCTGGAGGTCAGCGCCGAGTTCATCCAGATAGGGGACCATCCCGGTTTTCTGGAGACGCTACCCATCTCCCGCATTATCATCGACGATTACAGCAAAGGGGAGATAGACATGGTCTATATCTCCTACGCCCAGTTCGTCTCCACCATCGTCCAGCGGCCGGCCATGAAGCAGCTGCTGCCGGTGGAGCCGGCCGTTATCCCCCGCGCCGAGAACGTGGACTACCTCTACGAGCCGGGCGCCATAACGGTACTCGGCGGGCTGCTGCCCCGCTTCGTGGAGATGCAGATTTACCACGCCATATTGGAGTCAATCGCCAGCGAGCAGTCGGCCCGCATGGTGGCCATGAGAAACGCCACGGACAGCGCCAACGAGCTCATCGGCGATCTGACCCTGCTCTATAACAAGGCCCGGCAGGAGGCCATCACCCGGGACCTGCTGGATATTACCGGAGGGGTGGCGGCCCTGGAGTAGATTAACGGAAAAATCTGAAATCAGGTGAGGTTATTATGGCCAAGGGAAAAGTAGCTCAGGTGATTGGGACGGTGGTGGATATCGAGTTTCCGCCCGATGAGCTGCCGGCCCTCTTTAACGCCATCGAGATTGACTGTGGCGCCGGCAGGATAGTGCTCGAGGTCCAGGACCACCTCGGTAACAACTGGGTCCGGTGCCTGGCGCTATCCCCCACCGACGGACTGGAGCGCGGCGCCGAAGCCCTCGATACGGGGTCGGCCCTCAAGGTCCCGGTGGGCCGGGCCACGCTGGGTCGACTCTTCGACGTGATGGGGACGCCGCTGGACAACCTCGGCGAGGTCAAGGCCGACGACTATTGGCCCATCCACCGCCTGGCACCATCGTTCGATGAGCAGGAGACGAGCACCCAGGTCCTGGAGACCGGGCTGAAGGTCGTCGACCTCATCGTGCCGTTCACCAAGGGCGGTAAAATCGGGGCCTACGGCGGCGCCGGCGTGGGCAAGACGGTCATCATCCAGGAGCTCATCCGCAACATCGCCACCATGCACGGCGGATTCTCCGTCTTCACCGGAATCGGGGAGCGCTCCCGCGAGGGCAACGACCTCTGGCACGAGATGCGGGAGTCCGGCGTCATCGACAAGACGGTGATGGTCTTCGGGCAGATGAACGAGCCGCCCGGCGTGCGCCTGCGCGTGGGACTGACCGGGCTGACCATGGCCGAATACTTCCGCGACATCGAGAACCAGGACGTCCTGCTCTTTATTGATAACATCTACCGCTATACGCTGGCCGGCATGGAGGTATCGGCGCTGCTGGGGCGCATGCCCTCGGCGGTGGGCTACCAGCCCACCCTGGCCACGGAGATGGGCGAGCTTCAGGAACGCATCGCCTCCACCAAACGCGGCTCCATCACCTCCTTCCAGGCCATCTACGTACCCGCCGACGACTATACCGACCCCGGCGTGGTGACCACCTTCGGCCACCTGGACGCCGTGGTGGCCCTGGAGCGGTCCATCGCCGAGCAGGGCCTCTACCCGGCCGTCGACCCGCTCACGTCCACCTCGCGCATCCTCGACCCCGCCGTGGTCGGCGAGGAGCATTACCGGGTCGCCCGCGAGGTGCAGCGCGTCCTCCAGCGCTACAAGGACCTCCAGGACATCATCGCCATCCTGGGCATCGAGGAGCTCAGCGAAGAAGACAAGCTCGCCGTGGCCCGCGCCCGCCGCATCCAGCGGTTCCTCTCCCAGCCGATGTTCGTCACCGAGGTCTTCACCGGCCGGGCCGGCAAGTATGTCAAGGTCGAGGACACCGTGCGCGGTTTCAAGGAAATCCTCGAGGGCAAATACGACGACCTTCCCGAGCAGGCCTTCTACATGGTGGGCGGCATCGAGGAGGTAGCGGAGAACGCCAGGAAGATGGGG
The DNA here is from genome assembly GCA_001796935.1 of Chloroflexi bacterium RBG_16_60_22. Classification (GTDB taxonomy): domain Bacteria; phylum Chloroflexota; class Dehalococcoidia; order Dehalococcoidales; family RBG-16-60-22; genus RBG-16-60-22. The sequence goes on along the minus strand of MGNX01000096.1, from coordinate 4,986 downwards.
GCCGAAGCCGGTGGCTAGCCTTAAGGTTGACATCGTTACCGCCGAGCGCGTCGTCTATTCCGAGGACGTGGAAGCGGTTATCGCCCCCGGCATCGAGGGCCAGCTGGGCATCCTGCCCCACCACGCCCCCCTGATGACCATCCTCCAGGCCGGCGAGCTGGTGGTGCGGCGGGGAGGGCAGGAGGACATCATGGCCATCACCGGCGGCTTTCTGGAGGTGCGCCCGGACCGGGTGATTATCCTGGCGGATGCCGCCGAGCGGGCCGAGGAGATTGACATCGCGCGCGCCGAGGCGGCCAAGAAACGGGCCGAGGAGCGTATATGTGCCAGGGGTGCCCCCGGATTCGACCCGGCCCGGTGCGAGGCTTCGCTGCGGCGGGCCATGACGCGACTAACGGTGGCGGAGAAGGTGCGGCGGCGGCGGCGGCGCTGACGCCGGGGAGAGACTGCGTTTTGAGGGGCCGCCGGGACTACCGGCGGCCCTTTTCGTTAAGCTCGAGCAGCCCTTCGATGGCCTCGATAATCAGGCAGCCCCGCTCCAGGTCGATGGACCGCACCACGTCCCCGATGGCCGGGATGAGGACTTCACCCCGGGCCCCCGCCACGATGTAGTTATCATTGCTCTTGCCGGAGAGGATATCGGTAACCGTCCCGACGACCTCTCCCCGGGTGGTCCTGACCTCCAGCCCGATAATCTGGTCATGGTAGTAATGTCCTTCGGGCAGGGGGTCTTCCTGGCGGTGCTCTTCTTCCAAGAAATGCTCCACGGTCGGTTGGTATCGCGGAATTGAGAGACGCAGATGCTTGCGGGAGGAAGGAGGCTGTTTCTCCCCATCTGGAATAAGGCTGTTACCGGGGGCGGGGCTACATAATCTCGAGTCTAACTCTGGTGGCGGCTTTAGCTGCTTTGACCCTGAGCAAGGTGCGCATGGCCTGAGCTATCTGGCCCTGCTTGCCGATGATTCTACCCTTATCGTCATCAGCCACGGTTAGCTTCAGCGTAATGCCCTCCTCATTGGTTTCCTCATTAACATTCACTGCATCGGGTTCATTGACGATAGACCTGGCGATGTACTCCACTAGTTCTTTCATGATTTCTCCTTGGCAGTTTTGAACTTCTCCAGAATTCCTGCTTTGCCTAGCAGTCTGGCCGTGGTATCTGATGGCTTTGCCCCCTGTCTTAGCCAGTGCAGTGCTCTTTCTTCATTGATGACAATCGTCTCGGGTTCCGTGCGGGGGTCGAAATGCCCCACGATATCGACGAAGGCCCCGTCACGGGGTGCCCGGATATCCGCCACAACCAGCCTATAGCTGGGTTTCTTCTTGGCTCCAACGCGCCTTAGCCTGATTCTAAGCATTGATACCTGTCCTTCTTTTCATAAAGTCTTTTACGTTCCATATTATGCACTATAAAGGTTGGCCTGTCAATGCTAATGGGAACAAATTGCTGCCCGGTGATATTCATTAGCCTCACCCCTGACCCCTCTCCAGCCTTTGCCATTGTGAAAGAACCTGAGTCCTCTTGGCTGGAGAGGGGAGTAGAAGAAAGAGGGGGATTTACCCCCTCTTAAAAACTCTCCCCCTTATCCCAAGAGGGACGTCTAAGAGGGGGTGAGGTGAGATTATCAGCCGGATACTAACCGAGCCATCTTGCCAATATCACGTCACGGCGTCTATAATCAAGGTATGAAAGTAGTCCGGCGGCACGAGTGGCGGGTGAGCCCGGAACGGGCGCGGGAGCTCCAGGAGGGGCTGGCGGCGGAGGTATGCCGCACCGGCGATATTACCGCGCCGCGTTTGATAGCGGGCGTCGATATCTCGGTGGACCGGTCCGCCCGGACCGGCACCGGGGCGGTGGTCGTCCTGAGCTACCCCGGGCTGGAAATCGTGGAGGCCAGGGTGGTGACGGACCGGGTGGGGTTCCCCTACGTTCCGGGGCTGCTCACCTTCCGGGAGGCGCCGCTGCTGCTGGCAGCCTGCGAGATGCTCACCGTCGCGCCGGACCTTATCCTGGTGGACGGGCAGGGCATCGCCCACCCGCGGCGCATGGGGCTGGCCTCCCACCTGGGGCTCTGCCTGGATGTGCCCACCATCGGCTGCGCCAAGTCGAGGCTGTGCGGCGCCCACGGTGAACCGGGGGAGGCCAGGGGCAGCCATGCCGACCTCCTGGATAACGGCGAGGTCATCGGGGCGGCGCTGCGCACCCGTGCCGGCGTTAAGCCGGTCTATGTTTCCATCGGCCACCGGATTGATTTGCCGGCGGCGGTACGCTGGGTGCTGGCCTGCTGCCGGGGGTACCGTTTACCGGAGCCCAGCCGGCTGGCCCACCAGGCCGCGGGCGGCCATCTTAAAATCAGAGAAAGTACCCCGGCCCTGGCCGGAGGTTAGCGACGGTCCCGGACGAGAAAGGCGAGGCTTTATGCAGGAGTTAAACGATAAGCTGGAAGATTTACGGGCCAGAGTCGCCCTGGCCCTGGAGCATCTTTGACGTAGTCGGCAAGGAAAAGGAAATCACCCGGCTGGAGGAGCGGTCCTCCCGGCCTGATTTCTGGCAGGACCAGCGCGGCGCCCAGGGCGCGATGCGCCGGCTGGCCGAGCTCACCCGGGTGGTGCAGCGGTGGCGGGGACCGGAGAAAAAGCTGGCGGACATCGCCGAGCTGGCCGCCCTGTCCGAGGAAGACGAATCGCTCCAGGCGGAGATTGAAAAAGAGCTGGACGGGCTGGCCTCTCAGCTCGACGAGCTGGAGTTCCAGCTGTCCTTCAGCGGCGAGTACGATTCCCGCAACGCCATCCTGGCCATCCATGCCGGCGCCGGCGGCACAGAGTCACAGGACTGGGCGGAGATGCTGATGCGGATGTACCTGCGCTGGGCGGAGCGTCAGGGCTTTAAAGCGGAGGTGCTGGACACCTCGCCGGGGGACGAGGCCGGCGTCAAGAGCACGGTCATCGCCGTCAGCGGGGAGTACGCCGCCGGCTATTTGAAGTCGGAGCACGGCGTTCACCGTCTCGTCCGGCTTTCCCCTTTCGATGCCGACCACGCCCGGCATACCTCCTTCGCCCTGGTGGAGGTCCTCCCCGAGGCGGAGGAGGACGCCGACCTGGTAATATCACCGGAGGATATCAAGGTGGACACCTTCCGCTCCAGCGGTCCGGGGGGACAGCACATGCAAAAAACGAGCAGCGCCGTCCGCGTGACACACCTGCCTACCGGGCTGGTGGTGACCTCCCAGAGCGAGCGCTCCCAGCACATGAACAAGGACATCGCCCTGAAGATACTCCGCGCCCGCCTGCTGGAGATGGAGCTGGAAAAGCGGGAGGAGGAGAAGGCCCGGCTCAAGGGTAAGCACATCGAGGCGGGGTGGGGCAACCAGATACGCAGCTACGTCCTTCACCCTTACCGCCTGGTCAAGGACCACCGCACCGGCTACGAGACCAGCAATACCGAGGCGGTGCTGGACGGCGAGCTGGAAGGCTTTATCAATGCCTACCTGAGGTCTATAATGGGTAAAGAGGCATGATTAAAAAAGCGGCCTTAACCGCACTGGCTATCATACTACTGCTCGGCGTGCTGGCACCGGTACCGCTGCGGGCGGCCGGCGGGCTCACGGTACTGACCACCTCGGCGGTGAAGGACTTCCCCGCCAGCATCACCTTCAAGATTACCGCCGAGAGCGATGCCGCCATTACCGATGTCCGCCTGAACTACGTGGTGGAACGCATGGAGCACGCCCGCATCACCAGCGAGGTCTACGTGGGGGTGGAGCCGACCACCTCGGTGGCGACGCAGTGGGTATGGGACATGAGAAAAACAGGCGGGCTGCCGCCGGGGTCGAGCGTGGCCTACTGGTGGACGGTGTCCGATGCCAGCGGCAAGAAGGTGAAAACGGCCCTGGCCAGGGTCCAGATAGAGGATAACCGCTACGACTGGGTGGGCATCACCGAGGGCAAGGTCACCCTCTACTGGTACCGGGGCAACGAATTCTTCATCAAGGAGCTAATGACGGCCACCCGGGCGGCGCTGGACCGCCTCTCGGAGAACACGGGGGCCGAACTGGAGAGCCCGGTGCGGATTTACATCTACGCCAGCGCCCAGGACCTGAGGGGGTCGATGATTTACCCCCAGGACTGGACGGGGGGCGTCGCCTTTACCCGCTACAGCATTATCGCCCTGGGCATCGCGCCCAACCTCAACGACCTCGCCTGGGGGAAGCGAGTGATTGCCCACGAGCTGACGCACCTGGTCATTCACCAGGTAACCTTCAACCCGTACGGAGAGCTCCCGACCTGGCTCGACGAAGGCCTGGCGATGGTCGCCGAGGGGCCGCTGGAATCGACCTTCGTCACCGCGCTCTATAAAGCCCGGACGGACGGTCAGCTTATCTCCGTGCGCAGCCTGGCCAGTCCCTTTTCCGCCTACGCCGACGAGTCCATCCTGGCCTATGCCCAGAGCCAGCAGGTGGTGAAGTATCTCATCGATGAGTACGGGCGGGAAAAGATGTTAAAACTGCTTATGACGTTCCACCAGGGCAGCGGCTATGACCAGGCCCTGAAGACGGTGTACGGCTTTGATATGGACGGGTTGGACGCGCAGTGGCGGGCTTCCTTCAAGGGAGGACTCGTCCAGTGAGGGCGTTAGCGGCGTCCGGTTCAGCGCCGGCTCCCGGTAATCTTGACCGGTCTAACTCCGGTATCCTCCCCCTGTTTACCCTTACCCTGCCTGGTGGTTAAGACCATGTCTTGCCTGGTCCAGGTGGCGCCGCACTGGATACACTCCACGTAAACGCCGTAGATATCGCACTCCAGGGAGAGGTCGCCGCCGCATCGTTTACAGGCTTTTGGCCGGACTATACAGAGCATGTTTCTCCTTCTATCAGATAGTAATCGGCCTCACCGGCCGTTACCTGCCATCTAATTGATGATATTTCCTGCGGCGGTATTTTTGAACACTGTCAACCCTGAATCGGGTAACACCGCACCATCAAATCG
>MGNX01000095.1:4678-5485 GCA_001796935.1 Chloroflexi bacterium RBG_16_60_22 | reverse complement strand
TGGTCAGCCTGATGGTCCAGATATACTCGCTGGGCTACATGGCCCACGATGAAGCGGGCTACTACCGCTACTACACCTGGATGTCCCTCTTCACCTTCTCCATGCTGGGACTGGTCCTCTCCGATAACCTGCTCTTCACCTTCGTCTTCTGGGAGATGGTGGGGCTCTGCTCCTACCTCCTCATCGGGTTCTGGTTCCATAAGAAATCGGCCGCGGACGCCGCCAAGAAGGCCTTCATTGTCACCAGAATCGGCGACTTCGGTTTCCTGGCCGGCATCCTGATTCTTTACTTTAACACCGGCACCTTCGATATCTACGGCCTCCACGAGCTGGCGGTGACCGGCATGCTGGGCGGCACGGTCTTGATGTGGGCGGCCATCGGCATCTTCGCCGGGGCGGCCGGCAAGAGCGCCCAGTTCCCGCTCCACGTGTGGCTGCCGGACGCCATGGAAGGCCCCACCCCGGTCAGCGCCCTCATCCATTCCGCCACGATGGTCTCCGCCGGCGTTTACCTGGTGGCGCGCACCATGCCCCTCTTCATCTACTCGACGCAGGCGATTACCGTGGTGGCCATTATAGGGGGCTTCACGGCCATCTTCGCCGCGACCATGGGTCTGGCCGCCAACGATATCAAGCGCGTGCTGGCCTATTCCACCATCTCCCAGCTCGGCTACATGATGCTGGGGCTGGGGGCGGTGGGCATGGTCCTGGCCCACGAAATCAGCGCCGGCGAGATGCACGGCGGGACGGAGGAGATGCTCGTTATCACCCGGGCGGCCGTGGCCGTGGGCATGTTCCACCTCTTCA
>MGNX01000095.1:0-4668 GCA_001796935.1 Chloroflexi bacterium RBG_16_60_22 | reverse complement strand
CTTCAAGTGCTCCTGTTTATGGGGTCGGGCTCCGTCAACCATTCCACCGGCACCTTCGACATGAGGCTGATGGGCGGGCTGCGCCGGACGATGCCCTGGACCTACGCCACCTTCCTGATAGGGTCGTTGAGCCTGGCGGGCATCTGGCCGCTGGCCGGTTTCTGGAGCAAGGACGAGATTTTAATCAGCGCGCTGGAGGCCCAGCCGGTGCTGTTCTGGTTTGCCATGATAACGGTGTTCCTCACCGCCTTTTACATGTTCCGCGCCATCTACATGACCTTCCACGGCGAGTACCGCGGCGGTGACGAGAGCGGCAAGTACCATCATACCCACGAGTCGCCGTGGGTGATGGTCGGACCGCTGGTCTTCCTGTCCATTCCGGCCATCGGCCTGGGATGGTGGAACGTCACCGGCGGTTTCGGCGAGTACATGGGGCACGGGGGCAGCGAAGCGGCGGCTGGCTTCTTCGCCGGGCTGTTCGCTCCGTTCACCCATACCCTGCCGGTGGTATCCCTGCTGGTGGCCCTCTTCGGGATATTCATGGCGTACGTCATCTACGGACGGCGGTGGATAAAGGCCGAGTCCCTCGGCAAGGTGTTCGGGCCGCTCTATACCCTGGTCTACCGCAAGTACTTCTTCGACGAGCTTTACGAGAACATCATCGTGAAGCTGGCCCTGGTCAGGGGACTGTTCACCGGCTTCTCGCTCTTCGATAGCCGGGGCGTGGACGGGGCGGTCAACGGGGCCGCCGAGGTCGTCACCAGCGGCGGGCGGGCCATCCGCCAGGCCCAGACAGGGCAGTTGCAGCTCTACGGACTATTTATCGGCCTGGGGGTGGCCATTATCGCCCTGGCGGTGTATTTATTCGGATAAAGGGGAGAGGTAGAGATAAAAATGAGGCCGGAAAGCTTGAAGGAGATTCTCTAGTTGGACTTTAACTACTTAACGGTCATACTCTTCCTCCCGGCGGTGGGGGCGGCCCTGATTGCGCTCATCCCCGGACTATCCGAGCGTAAAATCAAGAACATGGCCGCCATATTCACCTTTTTCCCGCTGGCCCTGTCTATCTACCTCTTTATCATCTTCGACCGCTCCCTGGGGGCGACGGGGACGATGCAGTTCGAGGAGACCTACCTGTGGATAGCCCCCCTTAACGCCCACTACCACCTGGGGGTGGACGGCCTGAGCATGCCCCTGGTCCTGCTGACGGCCTTCCTCGGCTTCCTGGCAGTGCTCATCTCCTGGAAGGTCCACGCACGCCCGCGCGAGTTCTTCGCCTGGCTGCTCCTGCTGGAGACCAGCATCCTCGGCGTCTTTGCCTCGCTCGACCTGCTGCTCTTCTTCATCATGTGGGAGATTGAGGTTATCCCGATGTACTTCCTGATATCCATCTGGGGGTCGGGACGCCGCGATTACTCCGCCATCAAGTACGTCCTCTACACGCTGTTCGGCAGCGCCTTCATGCTGGCGGGCATTCTCAGCCTGTACTTCACCACCGGCAGCCTGAACATGGTGGAAATCACCAACCAGGGGCTCGGCATGGTGCAGTCGGTAATGCCGGCCGGCGCCATCTTCCTGCTGCTGTTCATCGGCTTCGCCGTGAAGCTGCCGATGTTCCCGCTGCATACCTGGCTGCCGGACGCCCACACCGATGCCCCCACGGCCGTCAGCGTGATGCTGGCCGGGGTGCTCATCAAGATGGGCGGCTACGGGATGATAAGACTCTGCGTCGGCTTCTTCCCACAGACGGCCCAGCACTACGCGCAGCCGCTCATCATCCTGGCGCTCGTCGGCATCCTCTACGGGGCGGCGGTAACCCTGATGCAGACGGATATCAAGCGGATGATTGCGTACAGCAGCATCAGCCACATGGGCTACGTGCTGCTGGGCATCTTCGCCCTGGGGCAGCTGAGCCTGACAGGCGCCGCTTTACAGATGTTCAGCCACGGCATCGTCACCGGTCTGCTCTTCGCCATGGCCGGACTGGTGATTCACAATATTGAAGTGCGCGACCTCCGCAAGCTGGGCGGGCTGGCGCGGCAGGTGCCGTTCATCGCCGTGGTCTTTTCCGTGGCCGGTCTGGCCTCCCTGGGGCTGCCCACCACCAGCGGCTTCGCCGCCGAGTTCCTCATCTTCCTGGGCAGCTTCAACAGCACCGCCGTCCCCAACCTCCAGACCTATACCATCATCGCCATTATCGGCGTGGTGCTGACGGCCGGCTACATCCTCTGGATGCTCCAGCAGGCCTTCTACGGCCCGGTGAAGGAAGGGTTCAACGCCGTCAAGGATGCGGACGGGCTGGAGAAGTTTTACATGGTCGTCCTGGTGGCGGCGATTATGCTGGTGGGTATCTACCCGGCCATCCTGACCGATGTCTTTAAGCTCGGCATCGCGCCGATTGCGGGTATGATTGGCGGTTAAACCGTGAAGATAAAGGAGAACCGGACTTGAACCTGGCGCTGCTGATACCGGAGATAACGCTGGCGGTGTTTGCCGTTCTGGTCATCCTGCTCGACCTGGGCGTGCGGCAGAAGACCGTGTTGCGGTCGGTGGCGCTGGCGGGACTGGTCATCGCCGGCGGGGTGACGGCAGCGATGTGGGGCGGCAGCTACCCGGCCCAGTTCAGCAACATGCTGGCGGTGGACCACTTCGCCCTGTTCTTCAAGCTGCTCTTTGCCGGCATCGCCTTCCTGGTCATCCTGGCCTCCGCCGACTACGTTGACAAGTTCGCCCGTTTCCAGGGCGAGTACTACGCCCTGATTCTGCTCTCCACGCTGGGGATGATGCTCATGGCGGCCACCGCCGACCTCATTTCTCTCTACATCGCCCTGGAGCTGACGAGCATCTCCCTCTACGTGCTGGTGGGCTTCCTCAAGGACCGCAAGTCCACCGAGGCCTCGCTGAAGTACCTGCTGCTGGGGGCGATAGCCTCGGCGGTGCTGCTCTACGGCATGGCGCTCATCTTCGGCTATACCGGCCAGACGCAGCTGGGGGCCATCGCCCGGGCCATCCAGTCGATGCCGCCCTCCGCCGTCATGGACAGCCCGGCCCTGCTCATGGGCATCGTGATGCTGATTGCCGGCTTCGGCTTCAAGATTGCCGCCGTCCCCTTCCAGATGTGGGTGCCGGACGTCTACGAGGGCGCCCCGACCCCGGTAACGGCCTATCTTTCCGTGGGCAGCAAGGCTGCCGGCTTCGCCATTATCCTGCGCGTCTTCTTCTCCGCCTTCGGCATGCCGGACTGGCTGAGCGCCAACTGGGGCGCGATATTCGCCGTGCTGGCCGTTATCAGCATGATAGTCGGCAACGTGGCGGCCATTCCCCAGGCCAACATCAAGCGCCTGCTGGGTTACTCGAGCATCGCCCAGGCCGGCTACCTGATGGTCGGGCTGGCCACCTTCGGTTTCGCCCCGGCCTCGAGCGTCCTGGGACAGAGCGGCATCCTCTTTTTCCTGGCCAGCTACGCCCTGACCAACCTGGGGGCCTTCATCGCCGTCATCGCCATCTCCAACAAGATTGGCAGTGATGAGATTGCCGACTTCGCCGGCATGTTCAAGCGGGCGCCGGTGCTGGCCCTGGCCCTGACCTTCTGCCTGGTCTCGCTCATCGGCATGCCGCCGGCCGCCGGCTTCATGGCCAAGTTCTATATCTTCAGCGCCGCGGCGCAGAACGGCCTGCTCTGGCTGGTGGTCATCGCCGCCATCAACAGCGTCATCTCCGCTTACTACTACCTGCGCGTCGTCAAGGTCATGTGGTCCGGGGAGGCCGCCTCCGGGGAGAAAGTGCCTTCGTCCGGCGCGCCGAGACTGGCCCTCTTCATCTGCTGCCTGGGCGTCCTGCTGCTGGGGGTCATTCCCGGCCTGGTGATGAGGCTGGCGGAGGTCGCCGGCAGGCTGTTCGCCTTCTAGGCAGGGACTGCGTTCAACCGAGGAGACGTTCCAGCAGTATCTTGACGGCGATGGCCAGCAGGATTATCCCCCCGGCAGCCTCCGCTCTCTTGCCGATAATTTCGCCTGCTTTCCGGCCCACCAGGAACCCGATAGCCGTGACCACGAAGGCTACCACGCCGATGGTCGGGCTGGCCAGGGCCATATTCACTTCCAGGAAAGCGAAGGAAAGACCCACCGCCAGGGAGTCGATGCTGGTGGCGATGGACAGCGTCAGCAGCAGCCAGCCCCGGCTGACGTCTACTTCTTTTTCCTCATGTTGTCCCGGGCCGAAGGCTTCCCAGAACATCCGGCCGCTGACTATTGCCAGCAGGAGAAAGGCTACCCAGGGTGCATAATCGGCGATGTATTCCACCACCGTCCGGCCGGCCAGCCACCCCAGCACCAGCATCAGGACCTGAAATAGGCCGAAGGCAAGAGACACGCGGAGCACGCGGCTCCAGAAACGGCCACGGCTGGAGATGCCGCCGCCCAGGGCCACAGCAAAGCAGTCCGCCGACAGGCCGATAGCAATAAAGAATATGGGAAGAAAATCGCCGGTCACCGTTCCAGTATGACAGATTGTCACGAATGAATAAAGGGGTAATTATTCGGTTTCAGTTGGTGATGTCATTGCGAGCCTAAGGCGAAGCAATCTCTAACTCTGGATTAAGAGATTGCCACGTCGCTGCGCTCCTCGCAATGACAGTTTAATCAATTAAATGTAAACGGAACAATAGAG
>MGNX01000094.1 GCA_001796935.1 Chloroflexi bacterium RBG_16_60_22 | reverse complement strand
CTGGTCCTGGCGGAGGGCCGGGAGCCGGACCCCCCGGCGACCATTATCATCCCGGCCAATTTCGAGCTTTTCAAGTTTCTCCGGGAAATCAACGAAAAGAACTTCGGCAATACGCTGAATCTAATCTATTCAGAACCTTACCGCTCCACGATGGCCGGTGCCAGGGGTATCCGGCGGTTGCTCCATGTCCCGGTTGACATCGTCCGGGAGAGGCGGCATCTGAAAAGAAATTACGCTAAATACCTGGCGGAAATTCAGGGGTGCGAGGTCTATTTCTTCAGTCGGGGCTTCAGTGGCACCAGGTATTATCTTTTGAAAAAGCTGGCGCGGCGTAACAAACTGGTCTACGTCTCTCACACTCAGCCAAGTGTCACTCCCATCAGCCGGCACGCGCCCGGGAACCTCGCTGAGCTGGTGGCGCTGGTCATCATGAAACTGACTTACGGCCGGGGGATAGCGATGGGTAAGTTCTTTTACCCCCACGGCCTGCCCTTTATCCCCGACCGCTTCATGGAGCGGGAGGTGGACCGGGCCATCACTTGGGAAGAAAAAGAAGCGATGATGAAGGACTTCGACGTGGGCCGGTTCAGGGTATTCGACGCTGGCAAGTACGAAGCCATCTACTTCGGCCATGAAATGGGTTCGGAAACGGTTGCCGACCTCGATGGGGTGGAAAAGGTGTTGACCGGGGTTACTGAAATATTGCTGAAGCATTTCCCCGCGGAGAGAATCGCTATGAAACAGCACCCCCTGCACCGAGAGGAAAAAACGATGATAAAAGCCGGCGATGTCCTGCCGTCGTTTATCCCGGCCGAGTACCTCCGTGATAAAAACGTCAGGGTTTATCTGAGTCCTTATTCCCTGTCGATAACGAACCTAACCGGGGGTAAGGCCATCTCTCTCGTAGAGCTGATACCGGTCGTTAGCCAGGAACGCCGGGAGATGTTGAAGGAGCTGCTGGTGAAGCAGAGCCGCACGGAAATCCTGTTCCCTGAGACCCTGGAAGAGCTGGACGCGATGTTGGTTGACGCAAAGCGGCAGAAAATGTAAGACTTAAGGTAACCTGATATAAAAATATATTGATAAATTTGTCCAAAAATGTCATAATTAATGACGATAGTCATATTTTTATCGAATTTATTCAGCTCTAAGAGAGACCGTACCCTGTTGCGGTGATACCGGAGAATGGGAGGGAAGCCCGTGTACATAGATAGCATCAAAGGATTGGAAGAAAAGGCCAACCACCTGCGCCGCCTCGTCCTGGACATGTGTGTCCGGGCCGGTACGGGTCATGTGACATCATCATTTTCCTGCGCCGAGATTTTTACGGCGCTTTACTACGGAGGCGTCCTCCGCTACGACGTGGCCAAGCCGGCCTGGGAGGACCGGGACCGCTTTATCCTGAGCAAGGGACATGCCAGCGCTATCCTCTACCCGGTGCTGGCCGACCTCGGGTTCTACCCGGCGGGCGAACTGGACAAGTTCTGCCGGGCTGACGGCATGTTCGGGGTGCACCTGCAGAACGATGTCCCCGGCGTGGAAATATGCTCCGGTTCCCTGGGCCACGGCATCGGTGTCGCGGCCGGGCTGGCCCTGGCCGCTAAAATGGACCGGAAGACCTACATGGTCTTCACGCTCCTCGGCGACGGCGAATGCTACGAGGGCTCGGTTTGGGAATCGGCGATGTTCGCCAGCCACCACGAGCTGGACAACCTGATTGCCTTCGTCGACCGTAATCGCCTCTGCGCCACCGACTTCACCGAAGAATGCGTCAGGCTCGACCCCATGGATAAGAAATGGGAGGCCTTCGGCTGGGAGACGGTCACCATCGATGGGCATTCCCTGGAGCAGATATTCGCCGCCCTCGGTGATTTCCGCTCCCGCCCGAACCAGAAGAAAAAGCCGCTGGTCATCGTCGCCAACACGGTAAAAGGCAAGGGGGTGTCCTTCATGGAGGGCCAGCCCCTGTGGCACGCCGTGGCCCCGAGCGGCGAACAGGCCAGGCGGGCCAGGGTTGAACTGACCGGAAAAGGTGGGAAATAGCATGAAAGACCTCTCGCAGCGGGATGCTTTCTTCGGGAAGCTCTATGAAATTGCCCGGAGAGACCGGGACGTCATCCTGGTCAGCGCTGACATGGGTGCTCCCAGCCTGGACAAGTTCCGGGCGGACCTGAGCGCGCAGTATGTCAACGTCGGTATCGCCGAGCAGAACATGGTCACCGTGGCCTCGGGGCTGGCCCTGGGGGGCAAGACGGTATTCATGTATGCCATCATGCCTTTTGTCACCCTGCGCTGCTACGAGATGATAAAGGTCGAGCTGTGCTTGATGAATATCGCGGTGACGGCCGTCGGGGTGGGCTCCGGGATAAGCTATGACGACTCCGGCCCCACCCACCACTCCACGGAAGATATCGCCATCATGCGGGCTCTCCCCAACATGACCGTGCTGAATACCACGGACAGCGTCATGGCGGCCAGGTTCGCCGAGATGACCTGCCATATCTCCAGTCCGCACTATGTTCGCCTCGACCGGGAAAAGCTGCCGAATATCTATAAAGCCGGCGCCGATTTCTCGACGGGGGTAACCGAGCTGAAAACGGGCCGCGACGTCTGTATCGTCGCCACGGGGAACATGGTGCAGCGGGCCCTGGAGGTCGCCGCGGAGCTCGCCAAGCAGAATATTACCGCCGGCGTCATCGATTTATACCGGATAAAGCCGATTAACACGGAACTGCTGGTTAAGAGCGTATCCCGGTCCGGGCGCGTCGTGACCCTGGAGGAGAATCTCCTGAACGGGGGCATGGGCAGCGCCGTAGCCGAGGTGCTGGCCGATAACGGTAAGCTCCTGCCCCTCAAGCGCATCGGCCTGCCGGACGGCTATTTCTTTACCTACGGCGGCCGGAAGACCATGCAGTCCCGCAGCGGGCTGGACCTGAAGAGCGTTACCGACCTGATAATAAAGTGGCTGAAATGAGTCAGGGCCTGGTGTTAAAATTGATTTCATGGAGCCAACCGTAGATTTACTGCTGATAAACCCCGGTGCCCGGGCCCAGATGTACGGAAAGCTGGGCGCCTCCCTCGCTGGCATCGAACCTCCACTGTGGTGTGCCCTGCTGGCGGCCTTCATCCGGGAACGCGGCTATTCCGTGAAGATACTCGATAGCGATGCCGATAACCTCACCCCGGAGCAAACGGCGGCAAAAATATCGGAGATAAACCCCCTCCTCGCCGGCATCATCGTCCTCGGCGTCAACCCCTCCGCCTCCTCGACCCCCAAGATGACGGCGGTGAGCGAGACCCTGACGGCGCTGCGCCGGGTGGCCCCTCATATCAAGACGATACTGGGCGGGCTCCATCCCTCGGCCATCCCGGAGAGGACGCTCCGGGAGGAGAAGGTCGACTTCGTCTGCCGGGGAGAGGGCTTCCATACTTTTCCCCGCCTCCTGGAGAATTTAAAAGCAGGCAAAAGCGTGGCCGACCGCGAGGTCGGCGGGCTCTGGTACCGCCGGAACGGCCGGATAGTGTCCGGACCCCCGGAGCCGGCCATCGAGGACCTCGACGAGCTCCCCGTTGCGGCCTGGGATCTCCTGCCGATGGATAAATACCGCGCGCATAACTGGCAGTGCTTTGAAAATCCCGACCAGCGGGGGCCGTACGCCGTTATCTATACCAGCCTGGGCTGCCCCTTCAACTGCAGCTACTGCAACATCCACGCGCTGTACGGGGGGAAACCGGGCATCCGCTTCCGCAGCCCGGAAAAGGTGACGGCGGAGATAGACCTCCTCGTGAAGCGGTACCACATCAGACATTTAAAAATCATCGATGAGCTCTTCGCCCTGCGGGAAGACCGCGTCGAACGCATCTGCGACCTCATTATCCGCGGCGGCTACGATATCAATATCTGGGCCTACGCCCGGGTGGATACGGTCAACGAGAAGATGCTGCGGAAGATGAAGCAGGCCGGCATCAACTGGCTCTGCTACGGCTTCGAGTCCGCCAGCGAGAGGGTGCGCCAGGGGGTCAGCAAGAAGACCGAGCAGGACATGACCCGGCGGGCCATCGAGATGACCTACGCCGCCGGCATCCACATCATCGCCAATTTCATCTTCGGGCTCCCGGACGACGACCTGGCCTCGATGCAGGCGACGCTGGACATGGCCAGGGAGTTCAACTTTGAGTACGTCAACCTGTACACGGCGATGGCCTATCCCGGCTCGCAACTCTACGAGGAAGCCGTCCGGGACGGCCTCCGGCTGCCGGAGACGTGGCACGGCTACGCCCAGCTGGGCTACGAGACGCTGCCCCTGCCGACCAAACACCTCACGGCCGCCGAGGTGCTGCGCTTCCGGGACCGGGCCTTCGTGGAGTACTACCGCAACCCGAAATACCTCAAGATGATAGGGGAAAAATTCGGGCCCGGGGCGGTGGCTCACATCAAGGGGATGCTCCGGCACAGGATTGAGCGGAAATACGCGCGGGATGAGGTCGGCGGCCGCCATTTACCCGGAAAAAGGGCACGACCATGAAAGTCCTGTTTGTCATTCACGACCTCGGTTTCGCCGACCATATCGCCATCGCCCACCTTTCGGCCATTGCCAAACAGCTCGGGCACCAGACCTATTTCTGCACGCTGGACAGAAACGACGTCGGGGCCATAGTTAAAGAGGTCAGGCCCGACGTCATCGCCTACTCCGTGAACATCATCGGCTACCGGAGGACTCTGGAGGCCCACCGGGAAGCCCAAAAGATACACGCCTTCGTGTCCATCATGGGAGGGCCGCAGCCGACCTTCTCCCCGGAGACGTTTGCCGAAAGCGGCATGGACGCTTACTGCGTCGGCGAGGGGGACCTCGTCTTCCGCGACTTCCTCGTCAGCGTGGAAAAGGGCAGTTCCTACGATAAAATCGAAAACCTCATCACCCGGAACGGGGAGAACCCGTTAAGGCCGCTGATAAGCAACCTGGATGACCTGCCCCCGTCTGACCGTGACCTGGTCATCAGCCATTCCTTTCTGCGGAACGCCGCCAAGAAGACTTTTTATGCCACCCGCGGCTGCCCCTTTAACTGCACCTACTGCTTCAACAATTATTACCGCCAGCTTTATAAAGGGAAAGGGCCACCAATCAGGCGGTTCTCGGTGGAAAGGCTGATGCGGGAAATAGAAGATATCAAGAGAAAATACCGGATGGATTTCCTTAAATTCGGCGATGACTGTTTCACCATCAAGGCCGACGCGTGGCTGGAGGAGTTCGCGGAAAAATACCGCCGGAGAATAGGGATTCCTTTCAACTGCTACCTGAGAATTGACACCGTTAACGATGCCATACTGGCGCTGCTCAAGAACGCCGGGTGCTATTCCGTCCACCTCTCCGTTGACAGCACTTCCAAGCACCTCCGGGACGTGGTCCTCGGCCGGAAGATGCAGAGTGAAAACATCGTGGAAAGGTTAAGAAAAATCAGGGAGCACGGGATAAACACCTTTGTGAACTATATGCTGGCCGTACCCGAGTCCACCCTGGAGGACGACTTTAATACCATTAAACAAAGCAAAGAGGCGAAGGTAACCTACCCGAGCTACACGACCACCGTCCCGATAGAAAAGACCGAACTGTGGGGCTATTGCGTCAAACGGGGGCTCATCGACCCCGCCACCTACCGGGGCGATATGAGCGGCTGCATGGAGAGGTCCGCCCTGTCCTGCTTCACCGAAAAAGAGAAAGACATCAGGTACAACATTTTCCTGCTGGGTGCCCTGACCTCCAAGCTGCCTTTCCCGCTGGATAGACTGGCGAAACTGGTGATGAAGGTTTTTCCGCCCAACAGGCTATTCAGGAAGATTAACCAGCTCGTTCACTATTACTACATTGAGAACAAGATTTTCAAGCTGACGAAGGATAACTTGCGGACGCCGAGGTTCTGGAAGGCGGAGAGTAAAACGCAGCGGGGTTAAAGAAGGTCATGAGCAGCTCCGGGAAGCCGTATTTAAGCGTCGTCGTCCCGTCCCGCAACGATGACCACGGGGGCAACACCCTGCGGCGCATGCAGGTCTTTTTCAGCGGCCTGCTGGAGCAGCTGGAAAAACACCGGATTGATGCCGAGTTAGTCCTGGTGGACTGGAATCCCCCGGCCGGCCGGCCCCTGTTGAGAGACGCCATCAAATGGCCGCCCGGGCTGAAGCACTGCACCATACGCAACATCGTCGTGCCCCCGGAGGTCCACCGGAAATTCGACCATGGAGACAAGGCCCCCTTTCATTTCGCGGCGGCCAATAACTGCGGCATCCGGCGGGCGCGGGGAGAGTATATTCTACCCGCCGGGATAGACCTGCTCTACTCCGATGATTTGATGGCGTTCATCGCCGGGCGGAACCTTAAAAGCGATGAACGATACCGGGTGAGTCGCTATGACGTGGACCGCAATGTGGTCCGCTACGATACGTTGCCGGAGCAGCTGGACTTCTGCCGGGAGAACGTTATCCTCGTTAAGGCTTACAAAAAAAAGCACGCCGGGAAGGCCCGCAACGCTTTCCCGGAGCTGCACACCAGCGCCTGCGGCGACTTCCAGCTGATGTCAAGGCATTACTGGCACCTGCTGCGCGGTTTTCGGGAGGCCGATATCGTGGATGGGCACTGTGACGGTGTCCTCTCTTACGCTTCTTACGCGGCCGGGGTGAAGGAGGTGGTGCTGGGGGAGCCTTTACGCCTTTATCACATCGACCATGACGAGAAATACACCGAACGGACAAGAGAGGCCCGTTTTCCCCTGGAAAACAGGCTGTCTTTTACATCATTACCGGCGCCATTGAATGCCTGGGTAAGGGCAGCGTACCGCCGCCTGCTCACGATTTTCGGTTATAAAACCCGGACGAGCACGCACGGTGTCCCCACCCTGGGCTTCCTGGAGTACCGCCGGCTGGCTAAAGAGATGCTGCGGGGTAAGCGCTCCTATATCTGCAACGACGAGGACTGGGGGCTGGGACAGGAAAAGCTGGAGGAGCACGTCATTCACCGGGCCGACTGGGACCGGGAATACGAGGCACCGGATAAAGGCGGCCGGGAGGGGGCTGATGAGCCTGAAAAATATTAACCCGGCGCCGCGTTTCAGCGGGAACCTGGCGGCCTCGCGGGTCTTTGCCGACCGGCCGATGGTCATCGTTGACATCGGCGCCCGGCGGGGCTTCGAACCGCACTGGTCCGTCTACGGCGACCAGGCCAGGTTGATTGGCTTCGAGGCCGATGCCGAGGAGTGCCACCGGCTCAACCGCGAGGCGGCCGGCTCCGGCCGCCGCTATTTCCCCGTCGCCCTGCACCGGGACCGCGGGAAGAGGCCCTTTTACATCACCGCCCAGCCTTCGTCCTCCGGATTTTACCCGGCCAATATGAAGTTCGCCTCGCGGTTGCCGGACGAAGTCAACCTGACCATCGTCAGGACCATCGAACTGGACACAGTGGACCTCGATTCCTTCGCTGCGGAAAACAGCATCGGCGCCATCGACTTCATCAAGCTGGACACCGAGGGCTGCGAGCTGGATATCCTCCGGGGCGCCGGGGAATCGCTGCGGACGACGCTCGGACTCAGCATCGAGGTCGAGTTCCTGCCGCTGCACGAAGGGCAGCCGCTTTTCAGCGACGTCGATGCTTTTTTGAGGCCGCTCGGGTTTATGTTATATGATTTAGCCGGCTACCGGCACAGTCGGAAGGCCCTGCCCGTGCCCACCGCTTCGCCGGCACCGGGCCCGGTAGCGCGGGGACAGGTTGTCTGGGGACAGGCGCTTTACCTGAGGGACTTCCTGGCGGAGGTCGAGGCCGGCGCCGGGGAGCGTTGGGACGATATCCGGGTGCTGAAACTGGCCAGCCTTATGGAGCTCTTCGGCCTGCCGGACTGCGCCATCGAGGTGCTCCAGGCGGCGCAGCAGCAGGGCAGACTGGAGGGCCGGGGTGTCCCTCAAATGATAGACCGGCTGGTGCCGCCGGTCGGCAACCGGACCGTTTCTTACGCCGGTTACCTGGAAAACGTGGTTAAGGTCAGGGAACGGGGCTACGCGGATAGCCTGGGGCGGACGAAAAAATGGGTGCCAACCCTGATGCGTCCTGTCCTGAAGAGTCTTTTAATAAGATTGAGAAATTTTATCGATGCTATCCTGCGATAGGGACCGGGAAAGGACATTGAGGAAGAGCCGGCTATGGAAGTCCTGAAAACCGGGCTGGAAGGCGTGCTGCTGATTAACCTGGATGTCTTCCGGGACCACCGCGGCGAGTACGTGGAGACCTACAACGAGGAGCTGTACCGCCGGAACGGGATTGACGTCAGGTTCGTGCAGGACGATATCTCCGTGTCCGTGAAGAACGTGCTCCGGGGCATTCACAGTGACGCGGCCACCTGGAAACTGATATCCTGTCCCTGGGGCGAGATATACCTGGTGATTGTCAACTGCGCTGAGGAGTCGGCAAATTTCGGCCGGTGGCAGGCTTTCACACTTTCGGACGGCAAACGGCAGCAGGTGCTGGCGCCTCCCCGGCACGGCGTCGCCCACCTGGTTCTAAGTGACAAAGCCATCTTCCACTACAAACAGTCGACCTACTATGACCCCTCCCGGCAATCTAGCTTCAGATGGAACGACCCCAGGTTCAATATATCGTGGCCGGTTAAAAATCCAATCCTTTCTAAAAGGGATGAGCTGGGACATTATGTGTAGCTATCAATCTTTGCCGGCCGGAGACCGGAGGTACCCCCGATGATAATCAGTCGCACGCCCTTCCGCATCTCCTTTTTCGGGGGAGGCACGGACTACCCCGCTTTCTATAATGAACACGGCGGGGCCGTCCTCAGCACCACCATCAACAAGTTCTGCTATATCTTTTGCCGGTACCTGCCGCCGTTCTTCGACCATAAGTACTCGATAAAGTACCGGAAAATCGAGGAGACCAGGACCATCGCCGAGATAGAGCACCCCTCGGCGCGGGAGTGCCTGAAATTCGTCAACCTGGAACGGGGGATGGAAATCCAGCATAATGCCGATTTACCGGCGATGTCCGGGCTCGGCTCCAGCTCCGCTTTTACGGTGGGGCTGCTTCACGCGCTGTACGGCCTCAAGGGCGAGATGAAGACCAAAAGGCAGCTGGCGCTGGACGCCATTCATGTCGAGCAGGACCTCATCAGGGAAAACGTCGGCTCCCAGGACCAGACCACGGTAGCTTTCGGCGGCCTGAACAAGATTGAGTTCGGTGGTCCCCGAAAAATACTGGTCTCTCCGGTAACCGTTGACCAGGAAAAAATCGTCGCCCTGCAGGGCCATCTCCTGCTGATGTTCACCGGGTTCCCCCGCAACGCTTCCGAGATAGCCCGCGAGCAGATAAAGAACACCCCGGAAAAGGTCAGGGAGCTGGAGGCCATGATGGCCATGGTGGAAGAAGCCATCAAGGTCCTCAACAGCCGGAACGCCCGCCTCACGGACTTCGGGAAGCTCCTCCACGAGAGCTGGATGATTAAAAGACAGCTCTCCTCGAGGATTGCCGGCCCGGCCATCGACGAAATTTACCAGGCCGGGCGGGAGGCGGGGGCGATAGGTGGCAAGCTGCTGGGAGCGGGGGGCGGGGGTTTCATCCTCTTCTTCGTGGCGCCGGAACTCCGGCAGAAGGTCAAGGAGAAGCTCGGCAAACTGCTTTACGTGCCGTTCCGGTTCGAAAACCTGGGCAGCCAGATAATTTACTACGCCCCGGAAGAGAATATTTAGGGTCAAACGGGAGAGCATGGTGGTAAACCCGGTTAGTACGGTATATCGAGGCGCCAGGCGCCTGTCAGGTTTCTTTATCCGGGGGTTGATACTCTGGGACGTCCGCAGCACGCTGGCCGTTATCTTCACCTATTTTACTGAAAACCGGAAGCTTAAGGCTTTGCCCGCCCTCAGGAAGGGGTTTGCGGACCACCGGGCGGAGTTCCGGCCGGCCGACGAGAAATACCGGGGAATCTTTCCCCGGCTTATCGATGCCTACACCCGGGCCAAAGCCGACCAGGCCGGCGTCCCCGGGCCATACCGGGTAGGCATCATGTGGCAGCGGGAGATAGACAGCCATTGCGGGGAGCTGGCGGCCGTGCTTCGGGACGGGGATGCGGATAAGCTGAGGGCATTAATGGATAACTTCCACCGGGAAAAAATCAGCCTGGGGCTGCAGGGAAACTCGGAGTGGGCCAACATCCAGAGGCCTTTTTATAAATACCTCTACGTAAACACCTGGTATGCTTTCTACCGCATCTATGAAGAGCTGGCCGGCAAGCAACCCCCGCTGCAGTACCCGATGGTCGGCAATCCGGCCGGGCTGTACCATGACGGCCGGGTCATTCCTTTCCACGCCATCCGCTATCACTACTCCGCCCGGGAGATGCTCAACCTGCTGGGGGAAACCGGCCACCCGGTCGTCGCGGAAATCGGCAGCGGGCTCGGAGGTCAGGCCCACGCCCTCCTGGCGAACGCCGAACGCCCGGTCACGTATCTATGCCTGGATATCCCGGAGGTGCTCATCGTGGCCTCCTATTTCCTGATGGCGGCCCTGCCGGAAAAGAAATTCCTGCTCTACGGGGAAGCGCCGCCGGATGCCGCCAATTTTCAGCAGTATGACGTTATCCTGATGCCCAACTTCGTCCTGCCACAGCTTGGAGAGCAAAGCGTCGACCTATTTTTCAATAACTCCAGCTTCTCCGAGATGGACAGCGAGACGGTCCGGGAGTACCTGCGCCAGATTGAAAGAATCGGCCGGGGGTATTTCCTGCATATCAACCATAACACCGCGTTCAACTGGCGCGAGGACGGCCGGGAGTTCCACAACCTGCCCGGCACGCAGGTCGTGCCCGACCCCACCGTGTTTAAAAAGCTTTACCAGTACCACTGGCCGCTCAATACGCTCCCGGAGGAACTCTATTATAAAGGGGCCGGTTTTCTGGCTTTCCTGTACGAGAAGCGCCGTCCCGGGCCCCCGGAAATGAAGGGTTAGTCGGAAATGATGCAAGAAGAAGTGGTGCGCCAGCTGCAGGCGAGCGCCCGCCTCAAGACGGCGATGGCGGAGACCCTGGCCGATGACATCGCCGGCGCCGCCCGGATGGTGGCGGACGCTTTCAGGGGCGGGGGGAAGGTCCTTATCGTCGGTAACGGGGGCAGCGCCGCCGACGCCCAGCACATCGCCGGGGAGCTGGTAGGGCGCTTCAGAATGGATAGGGCGGCCCTCCCCGCCATCGCCCTGACCACCGATACCTCCGTGCTGACGTCCGTCGCCAAGACAGCGGCTATGATAACGTTTTCCGCCGGCAGCTGGAAGCGCTGGCCGCCAAAGGCGATATTCTTCTCGCTATCAGCACCAGCGGCCGCTCGCCGGGCATACTCAAGGCGATGGACGAGGCGCGTTCCCGGGGCGTGGCCGTGATTGCGCTGACGGGGAAAAAGGGCGGCGGGCTCCGGGACAAGGCCGACCTTACCATCATCGTGCCTTCCGATGATACGCCGCGAATCCAGGAGGCGCATATCACCATCGGGCATATTATCTGCCACCTCGTGGAAAGGGAAATGTTCCGTGAATCAAACTGAAATCCTGAAGAAGATAGAAAAGCTCACCCGGGAGTATTTCTCCGGCGCTCCCCAACCTGAGTTTGTCCCCGGTAAGACGGTGATACCCCTCAGCGTCTGCTCCTACGGCTGGGAGGAGGCCTATGAGGCCATCGAGTCCATTCTCACCACCTGGGTAACCATGGGCCGTAAGGTGAAGGCCTTCGAGGAAATGGTGGCGCGGTACATGGGCGTCACCCATGCCGCGATGGTCAACTCCGGCTCCAGCGCCAACCTCTTGGCCATGTCCGTGCTGGCCAACCCCCTGGCCCCGGAGCGGATTAAACCGGGCGACGAGGTGATTACCCCGGCGGTGACCTTCGCCACCACCGTCTACCCCATCATCCAGGTCGGGGCGGTGCCGGTGCTGGTGGACGTCGACGTGGCGACGTTTCATATCAAGGTCGACGCCATCGAGAAGGCGATTACCCGGAAGACCCGGGCCATCCTGCCCGTGCACCTGGTGGGTAACCCCTGCGATATGACTGCCGTCATGGAGATAGCCCGCCGGAAGAGCCTCCTGGTCATCGAGGATGCCTGCGAGGCCACCGGCGCGGAAATCGGGGGGAAAAAGGTGGGGAGCTTCGGCGACCTGGGGACGTACAGCTTTTTCTTCACGCACCATATCACCACCATCGAGGGCGGCATGGTGGTGACCGGCAATGACGACCTCGCCGAGCTGGTCAAATCGCTGCGGGTCTTCGGCTGGATACGCGACCTCCGCAATAAGGACGAAATCGCCGGGAAATACCGGGACATCGATGCCCGGTTCCTCTTCACCAACATCGGCTACAACTTCCGTCCCACCGAGGTATCCGGGGCCTTCGGGATGCACCAGATAGGTAAGCTGGACGGGTTCATCGAGATACGGCGGCAGAACGCCCGATACTGGGCCGAGCGGCTGCGGGAGTTCTCCGACTACCTCGTGATTTATGAAGAAAGGCCGGGGACGAAATACGCCTGGTACGGCTACCCCGTGACCGTCCGGACGGAGGCCCCTTTCACCCGCGAGGAGTTACGGAATTTCCTGGGCAGCCGGGGGCTGGAGACACGGCCCATCTTCGCCGGCAACATCGATGAGCAGCCGGGCCTGCGGCTTTTCCCGTACCGGAAGTCGGGCGACCTGCCCGATGCCAGGTTCGTCCAGCGCCAGTCCTTCTTCTTCGGGAACCACCAGGGCATCGGCGAAGCGGAGAGGGAAGCCGTGGTAAAATACTTCCGGGAGTTCATGGCCGGGGTGAAAAAGAGATGAAAATAGCGGGTAAGACGGTCTGCGTCACCGGGGCGGCGGGGTTTCTCGGCGCCCCCCTGTGCCGCGAGCTCATTGCCCGGGGAGCCAGGGTCATCGGCCTGGACAATTTCAGCGTGGGGCACGCCGCCAAGTTCGAAGACATCAAGGACGGGCTGGAGGTCTATACGGCAGACGTCCGCGACCCGGACAGCCTGAAGGAACCCATCTCCCGGAGCCAGGTGGTCTTTCATCTGGCGGCGATTGATAACCGCAAGATTTGCGAGCAAGACCCGACCCTGGCCTTCAACGTCAACATCATGGGGACATCCAACGTGCTTTCCCTCTGCTCCGGCGCGGAGAGGGTCGTCTACCTGTCATCGACGATGGTCTACGGGGAGCCGAAATACCTCCCCATCGACGAAAAGCACCCCCTCGACGGCTACGACCCCTATGCCGTCAGCAAGATAGCCGCGGAGCACCTCTTCCGGGCTTACCATTTTATCCGGGGTATACCCTTCACCATCGTGCGGAATACCAACACCTTCGGGCCGGGGCAGGGCCGGAGCTACCTCATTCCTTCCCTGATAATCGAAGGACTGACGCGGGGTCAGATAGATGTCTGGACACCCGGCGTCCTGCGGGACTTTCAGTACGTGGACAACTGCATCGATGCCCTCATCAGGATTGCGGAATCGGCGGCTGCGGCCGGGGAAACGGTGAACCTGGGCAGCGGGCTGGGCATCACCGTCGGCGAGCTGACCGATATCATCTGCCGGCAGCTCGGCGCCAGCTGGGTCGACGTGAAAAAACCGGCTCCGGTGAGCAGCCGGCTGGTGAGCGATATCTCCCGGCTGCGGGCTTTGACCGGCTGGGAGCCGAAGATAAGCCTGGAGGAAGGCCTGCGCCGGACCATCGCGCACTACCGGGCGCTGGTCGAGACTGATACTAAATGAAGTCGTTCTATCACGGTAAAAAAGTGCTGGTGGCCGGGGGCGGGGGCTTTATCGGCTCCCACCTCGTCGATAACCTCGTCACCGCCGGGGCCGATGTCCGGGTGGTGCAGCGCCATTACCCCGAGGCTAACCTGGCCCAGGTCAAGGATAAAATCGAGTTCATCCCGGCCGACCTCTCTATCCTGGAAAACTGTGTCCGGGCCGTCCGGGGCATGGAGATTGTCTTCGACCTCGCCGCCAGGGTGGGCGGCGTGCAGTACAACATCAGCCACCCGGCCACCATGTTCTTTACCAACTCCAACCTGGCCCTGAACGTGCTGGAGGCGGCCCGGCGGGAGGGCGTGGTGCGGTTCATGTGCGTCAGCTCCACCTGCGTTTACTCGCCGGACGCCGCGATGCCCAATCTGGAAGAGGACGGTTTTCTCGACGACCCGGACGAGTCAAATATCGGCTACGGGTGGTCCAAGCGCGTCGCCGAGATGGGCGCCAGGCTGTACGCCCGTGAGTACGGCATGAAGATTGCCATCGCCCGGCCGGCCAACGTTTACGGCCCCCGGGATAACTTCGACGCCGAGACGTTTCACGTCATACCGGCCCTGATAAAGAGGGTCTTCGAGGCCGGGGACACCATCGAAGTCTGGGGGGACGGCCGGCAGACACGGGCATTCGGCTACGTGAAGGACGCCGCCGACGCCATGATGTTGCTGGCGGAGAGGTACGCCGTGGCCGACCCCATCAACGTCGGCACGGATGAAGAGGTGACCATCCGGGAGCTGATTGAGCTTATCGTCCGGCTCAGCGGCCGGCGGCTGAATATCAAGTTCGATACCAGCCAGCCCCAGGGGCAGGTCCGGAAGGTCTGCGCCGTCACCCGGATGAAGGAAAAGCTGGGCTGGAGCCCGGCCTACTCCCTGGAGCGGGGACTGGAGGAAACGATAGCCTGGTACAGAAAGGTTGCGCACCGATGAATGTAAAGCGGATACTGGTTACCGGGGGGGCGGGCTACGTCGGCTCGGTGATGGTGCCGGTGCTGCTCGATAAAGGCTATGAGGTCACCGTCCTCGATAACCTGATGTACGGGCAGACCGGCCTGCTCGGCCTGGCCGACCGGGATAAGTTCAGCTTCGTCCAGGGTGATGCCCGTGACGAGCGGCGTCTCAAAGAGCTCCTGCCGAAGGCGGATGCCATCATCCCGCTGGCGGCCCTGGTAGGGGCGCCGGCCTGCGACCGCAATCCCGTCCTGGGGGAGACGCTTAACCTGGGGGCCATCCGCAGCCTGGTCAAACTGCGCTCGCGCCGGCAAATCATCGTCTTCCCCACCACCAACAGCGGCTACGGCACCAAAAGCGGCGATGTCTTCTGCACGGAGGAGACGCCGCTGGAGCCCATCTCCCTCTACGGACGGACCAAGGTCCAGGCGGAAGCGGCCCTGCTGGAGGGCGGCAACGCCATCACCCTGCGCATGGCCACCGTCTTCGGGGTGTCGGCGAGGATGCGCCTCGACCTGCTGGTGAACCACTTCGTCTACGAGGCCGTCACCCGCGGCTACATCGTTATCTACGAAAAGCACTTCAAGAGGAACTACATCCACATCCGCGACGTGGCCGACTGCTTTATCTTCTGCCTGGAAAACTTCGCGCGGCTCAAGGACGAGCCCTATAACCTGGGGCTGGACGAGGCGAACTACAACAAGGAGGAGCTGGCCGCCCTGGTCCGGGAACAGGTGCCCGGCTTCAACGCCGTTTTCTCGGAAATCGGCACGGACCCGGACCAGCGCAACTACATCGTCTCCAACGCCAGGCTCCAGAAGGCCGGGTTCACGGCCCACCGGACCGTCCAGCAGGGTATCAGAGAGCTAATTAACGCCTACCGGATGCTCCCTAAAGCGGGGCCTTTCCAGAACGCGTGAGGAGTCGACATTGAGAGACAGGTCGGAAATCCTGAAGGAAATAGAGAAGCTCACCCGGGAATATTTCGCGGGGCGGGCCGGGGCCAGGTTTATCCCCGGTAAGACGAAGATTCCCCTCAACGTGCCTTCCTACGACTGGCAGGAGGCCACCGAGGCCATCGAGACCCTGCTGACCACCTGGGTGACCATGGGGAAGAAGGTGCAGCGCTTCGAGGAGATGTACGCCCGGTATATCGGCGTGCCCCACGGCGTTATGGTCAACTCCGGCTCCAGCGCCAACCTCCTGGCTATGTCCGTGTTGACCAATCCCCTGGCCCCGCAAAGAATCCGGCCGGGCGACGAGGTGATTACCCCGGCGGTGACCTGGGTGACCACCGTCTATCCCATCATGCAGGTGGGGGCGGTGCCGGTGCTGGTGGATGTTGACCTGGAGAGCTTCAACATCAGCGTCCGGGAAATCGAGAAAGCGATAACGAAAAAGACGAAGGCCATCATGCCGGTGCACCTCCTGGGAAACCCGTGCGATATCGGCAGCATCATGGAGATAGCCCGCCGGCACAACCTCATCGTCGTCGAGGACGCCTGCGAGTCCACCGGGGCGGAGATAAACGGGAGGAAGGTGGGCAGCTTCGGCGACCTGGCCACCTTCAGCTTCTTCTTCTCCCACCACATCACCACCATCGAGGGCGGCATGGTCATGACCAGTAATGACGACCTCGCCGAGCTGGTAAAGTCATTACGCGTCTTCGGCTGGATACGCGACCTGCGCAACCGGGACGAGGTCGCCGAGAAATACCGGGACATCGATTCCCGTTTCCTCTTCACCAACATCGGCTACAACCTCCGGCCCACCGAGGTCTCCGGTGCCTTCGGCATGCACCAGATAGGTAAGCTGGACGGGTTCATCGAGATACGGCGGGAGAACGCCCGGTTCTGGACGGAGCAGCTGCGGGAGTTCTCCGACTACCTCATACTCTACGAGGAACGACCGGGCACCCGTCACGTCTGGTTCGGCTATCCCGTAACGGTAAAGCCCGGGGCACCCTTCACCCGGCAGGAGCTGGTGACGTTCCTGGAAAGCAAAGCCCTGGAGACCAGGCCGGTCTTCACGGGCAACCTCGACGAGCAGCCCGCCATGCGCCTCATGAAGTACCGGCGCCACGGCGACCTGCCCAACGCCAGGGTTGTCCAGCGCCAGTCATTCTTCTTTGCCAACCACCAGGGCATCGGTAAGGAGGAGCGGGAAGCCGTGGTAAAATACTTCCGGGAGTTCATGGCCGGGGTGAAAAGATGAAACTGGAAGGCAAGACCGTCTGCGTTACCGGGGGCAGCGGCTTCATCGGGCACCACCTGTGCCGCGCCCTGCTGCCCAGGTGCGGCAAGGTCATCGCCCTGGACGATTTCAGCGTCGGGCAGAAGGAGAGGCTGGCCGATATCGCCGCCGACGTTGAGGTCGTCATGGTGGACATCAGGGACCGTGAGAAGCTGAAAGAGCCGATTAAGAAGAGCCAGATAGTCTTTGCCCTGGCGGCCATCGCCAACCCGCGCACCTGCCAGGAAGACTTCAGCCGTACCTTCGATGTCAATATCCTGGGCACGTCCAACATCCTTTCCCACTGTACGGACGTGGAGAGAGTGGTCTTTCCCTCGTCGATAATGGTCTACGGCGAGCCGCGGTACCTGCCTATCGACGACCGCCACCCCATCGATGCCCGCGACCCCTATTCCACCAGCAAGATAATGTGCGAGCAGCTCTGCAAGGTTTATAACTTCATGTATAAAATCCCCTACACCATCGTCCGGAACTGCAACATCTTCGGCCCCGGCCAGGACAGCGATTACCTGATTCCCACGCTGATACTCCAGGGGTTGAGGGCGGGAAAAATAGAAATCTGGGACCCTCGCACCATCCGGGACTTCCTGTATATCGATAACTGCGTGGACGCCTATATCAAAATCCTGGAGTCGGAATCCACCATCGGGGAAACGATGAACCTGGGCGGCGGCCAGGGCGTGGCCGCCGGTGAGCTGGCCGAGATGGTCTGCCAGCGCCTGAACGCCACCTGGGTGGACGTCAAAAAGCCGTCACCGGTAAGCAGCAAGCTCATCGGCGATATCACCAAGATAAAGGCGCTCACCGGCTGGGAGCCCAGGGTGAGCCTGGCCGAGGGCCTGGACCGGACCATTGCCTACTTTAAGAAGATAGTCAGGGGCAAAAGGGGATAAGATGGGGAAGACGGCCAGCGAGACCCTGGCAGTCATCGGGCTGGGCAAGCTGGGCCTGGGGACGGCGGCCTGCCTGGCCGACCGCGGTTACCGGGTTATCGGCGTGGATAATAACCCCGCCGTCGTCGCGGCCGTCAACGCCGGCCGCAGCCCCCTCTACGAGCCGGGCCTTGAGGAGCTGATGGGAAGGGTCAGGGGGAAGCTCACCGCCACCGGAGATTACCGGCAGGCGATAGATAATTCCGGGGTTGTTTTCATCTTTGTCGGCACGCCCAGCGACCCCGATGGCCGTTTCTCCACCAAAGACATCGAGGCCGTCACCCGGGAAATCGCTCCCCACCTGAAAAACCGGGAGGACTTCCCCGTCATCGTGCTGCGGAGCACCGTATTGCCCGGCGTCTGCGATGATGTCATCCGGCCCCTCCTGGAAAAGCTCTCCGGGAGGCGGTGCGGGGTGGACTTCGGCCTGTGCCATAACCCGGAAACCCTGGCCCTGGGCAGCGTCATCCACGACTTCCTTAACCCGGACGTCGTTATCATCGGGGAATCCGATGCCAGGTCGGGGGAAGCCGTCTCCGGTATTTATCAGAAGGTCTGCGCCGGCAATCCGCCCCTCGTCAGGACGTCGCTGGCCAACGCGGAGATGGCCAAGGTGGCGCTCAACGTCTTCCTCACCCTGAAAATGAGCTTTGCCAACACCCTCGCGGAGATGTGCGAGAAAATACCCGGCGGGGACGTGGACGTGATAAGCCGGGTACTGGGTTATCATCCGGCCATCGGTAGAAAGTTCCTGGCCGGGGCCATCGGCTACGGCGGGCCCTGTTTCCCCCGGGACACCCGGGCCTTCGCCGCCTTCGCCCGGCAGACGGGAAGCCAGGCCAAACTGGCCCGGGCTGCGGAGGAGGTTAACGCGTCGCAGGCGGCCCGGGTGGTCCGGATGGTCCGGGAGAAGCTCGGCGATTTGACCGGCAAGACCATCGCCGTGCTGGGGCTGACCTATAAGCCGAACACGGACATCGTTCTGGATTCTGATTCGGTAAAGATTGCCGCCGCTCTGCTGGGTGCCGGCGCCCGGCTCAACGTTTACGACCCGGCCGGAATGGAAAACGCCGGAAAGGTCCTGGGGCGGGACAACATTAGATACGCGGCCTCCGCGCCGGACTGCCTGCGGGGGGCCGAGCTCTGCATCCTGGCCACCCCCTGGGACGAGTTCAAGGACCTGAAGCCGGAGGACTTCGTCAGGAATATGAAAAAGCCGGTGCTGCTCGACTGCTGGAGACTGTTGCGTAGGCCGGAGTTCCTCACCAGGCTGGATTATCTGGCTGTCGGGCTGAACCAGGAGCGGTAGTTACGATTGGAGTTTGGTTCCGGTGCTGACGATATTTACCATCCCCAAGCCCTTCCGGGGACATAACGGCATCATCCAGAAGAACGCCCTCGGCAGCTGGATGGCCCTGGAGCCGCGCCCGGACATTATCCTCTGCGGCCACGAAGAGGGCATCGCCGGGGCCGCTGCCGGGGCCGGCGCCCGGCAGGCACCGGATATCGAGACGAGCGATTACGGCACCCCCCTCTTAAGCTCCGCTTTCGGTAATGCCTATCGCCTGGGTAAGAACGAATTATTCTGCTTCATCAACGCCGATATTATCCTGATGGGTGATTTTCTGGCGGCGATACGGCGTATCAACCTGCCGAAATTCCTGGCGGTGGGACAGCGGTGGGACCTGGACGTGACCGGGCCGCTCGATTTTACCCGCCCTGACCGTGAAGCCGCGTTGCGGCAGGCCCTGGCGGAACGTGGTAAGTTGCACGGCAAGTCCGGCATCGATTACTTCGTTTTCCCGCGCCGGCTCTTCGGGGAGATACCGGCCTTCGCCATCGGCCGGGGGGTCTGGGACAACTGGCTTATCTACCGGGCGTGCTCCCTGAAGGCCCCGGTAATCGATATCACCGGGGCGGTTACCGTTATTCACCAGAACCACGACTACGCCCATATCAAGTCGCCGGAGGGGTTGCTACCGGCGGGCAGCGCCGCCGACCCTAAAGCGCCGGAAAGGGCGAATAACCTCCGGCTGGCGGGGGGAAAAGACCATGCCTTCACCCTGGAGTACGCCACCCACCGGTTGACGGATGACGGCCCGAGGGCTTACCTGACGCCGCGGCATATCTATTTCCGCCTGCGGGCGGTCCCCATGCTCCACCGCGGGCTGGGTTTCCTGTTGCTGTTTTTCAAGGCGTTCGAGCGTCTCGTCAGGGTGTTACGTTCCTGAGACCGCCGGGCGAGGTTACTTCCCGGAAAGTCGGTCGAGAATGGTCGCGAACTGCCCGGTCATTTCCCGCTGCGAGTACCGGTTGATTTCGCCGGCCGCGCCGCGAAAGGTCACCCGGCCGTCTTGACGGTATTCCCGGTAGAGCCGCGCGATGGCATTTATGATAGCCTCCGCCTCCGGCGCATGGACGCCGGTCCCGGTTTTCCGCAGCAGCACGTCGACTACGTTACCGGTTGTTCCTCCGGTGGCCAGAATCGGCCGCATCGACCCAAGGTACTCGAAAACTTTGAGGGGATACACGCCGTTCTCCCCCGGGACATCCCAATCGAGCAGGAGCAACAGCTGCGACTCCCTTTGCTTCTCGATGGCGACGTCGTGCGGCACCGTCCCGTGCTGTTTCACGGCGCCGGACAGCCCGTATTTACGTACTTCCTTGTCCAGCCACACCAACGCAGGACCGTAGAACCTGACCTCGATATTGCCCGGGTCAATGGTGCCTTCGGAGATGAGACGGCGCAGCGCGGCGAAGAGCCGGGTGGGGTCTTGTTTGCCTTCATAGATGTTACCGGTATGGGTGATGGTGAATTTAGTGGTCAGGCCCGGAGCCGGGCCTTTCACGTCCGCGGGGTCGAACCCGTTGGTAATAGCACAGGTCGTCTTCCCCCGGTGGAGCTCGCTTAGTCTATCCGCCCACGGCTGGGAAGCGGTAACCAGGGCCGAGGCCGGACCCAGGGTTTTAATCTCCAGCCTCCTATCGAGAATTTTCCTGAATCGGCTGTAGGTGTAGTTATGGTTCTGTGACCAGAGGTCGCGCAGGTCAGCCACCCAGGGTATCTGGCTCCGGCCACTTAGCTCCCGGGCGATGATATGGCCCGATACCGGCGAAGAGCTGCTGATAATAGCGCTGATATTTTCACGCTGTAGAAGCTCCATCCCCAGCTTGATACCCGGGTGCCTCCAGCCTTTATCGGCGTCCGGGTAGTTGATAACTTCGCTGACGAAGGTCAGCACCGGGTCCAGCGCCGACCCTTTGGAGGCAACGCCGAATTTGTTCCTGATCTGGGTCCTGAAATCTTCATAGGGATTTAACCCGAATATTCTTCTCCAGAACCTCAATAAATCCTGGTAAGGCGTGTTCCAGCAGGGCAGGTCCGGGGGCAACTCGCGCGTTATCGGGTCGGTGGTGAGCAGCAGTGGCTGCCACTTATACTCCGGCAGGTACTTGATAAGTCCGGGAATGCGTGTCCCGAAATATCTGGCTATAATCAGTACTTTCTTCAATTTCCTGTTTTTATTCTATAAGACTTTCTTTCATCCCGCCAGTCGGGAAGGTTTAATTTGAGCCCAGGTATATCTGCGTACCGTTAGCCGCATAGATTTTGTTTTTTTTGGTAAACACCTGCGGGTATTCATTCATAATATTATCAGCTTTTGTGGAGTTATATCCCAGGTAAATATACCCCGTAATCGTTTCTCCCCGCTGCATCGCCTCGGTAAAAGAAGCTCTAACCCTGGGAAACGTCAGCTCACCCTGGCTTTTCAGTATATCGATTTCCAGGTTAGGCCCGGCAAATATATTGACACCTTCCACGGCGTTGTTGCTAAGCCAGGCGGCCGTGCGGCTTTCCTGGTCATGAACATACCATAGTTTGTATTCTCGGTTTTCCGTACCGAGAATTATGGTGGACGGTTGACGAAATATCTCATACATCGTACCCGTGGTGGACATGAAAAAAGCTATCAATAGCGGAAGTATCAACACCTGAGGCCTGATTCTAATCCACCTGGCGATTACCGTGCCCCCGATGATGAGAAACGGTGCTAAAACGGTAAGCGCCTGGAAAAACAGCCTTTCCAGTCCGCTAAGCAGCAGGATAAAGGGTAAGACCAGGGAAATTAACATAATCAAACAGATTGCCAGCGTCAGCGCGAAGTAATCTATCTCGAACTTGTTATTCAGAAAGTCTAACTTGTCAGACTGCGGGCCGGGAATGGCTATCATCCTGCGGAAGAATATCAGGGAGTATAAAACCCCGCTGCCTATCAGGCCGACGATTATCCACGATGTTACAAGTCGTATCTGCTGCGGGATGGTGCCGATATTTTCTCCGAAGGCCGCACTGACGGTACTCCCCTTGGTTTCCAGGGAGGCCCAGCCTTCAACATTGCTGAAGGAACGGATAATGGTGTTTATACCGGTTTCAAAAGGCAAAGTGGTTACCTGGCTGTACCAGAGGAAGCTCAATACCATGAGTAGTATTATCAGTGTCACCTTGATATTGTTGCTGGGCCGGCCGAGATAGGAATTATTCCTTGGGTTGGACCGCCATTTTCGGGATAAAATAGACGTTGCCAGTGTCTTTATCGGCCAGGCGAGCACAAACATCGAGAGAAAAACGTAAGTAATTCCATAGTGTGAAAGGACGCAAGCTGCGGCAAAGAGTATCGCGAACAGGTTTCTGCTTAAATTACTCACCCTGTCATTAAACAGCACCAACACGAACAGATTAAAGAAGAGCAGGGCCGGGGCGGCGCGCGCACCTGACTGCGCCCACAGGAATAAGACCTGGGACATAAAAAAGAAAGCGGCCAGAAACGCGTTAGACTGGCGGACGTACTTGCTGGAGATAATGTAAATTATCAAGGGGAGAAATGCGTAGATGAAAACGTAAAGAGACCTGAATAAAAACTCCGGATTAATGTTGACAAATGACTGGTATATGGCCGGCAGCAGGGAGATACTCAGGCAGGAATTCAGAATTCCCACGTCCCATCCCACGTTGACGCCCTGTTTCAGCACCGCCCAATGGCCGTTGTTCAGGGTTGTGAGGAAGATGTTATATTCGCTGTGAATGTCCGAGCCGATAAGATGATTTGACCTTAATAAAGATAAAAGCGCCAGAGATATGCTAATAAAATATATCAGTCCCGGATAAAGCTTGTTTAAGCCGCGTTTTTGATAGAACGTTATCACAATAACGTAGGCGGGGATGAGTAAAAGCAGGAGCATCAGGAGCCAGTTGCTCCCCGTCCCATTCATGACCCCTACCCCCAATATACTCAATAACGGGAACAGGGCCGGTAAAATCAGTAATGTTTTATCCCTTAACATCAGCCCGGGCCAGGAAAAATAAAGGGTATTTTTTCTCTGCCTGACCCAAAAAGCGGTTGCCAGGATGACGTTCGCCAGGCCGAATGATATCAAAAGGGGGACAGTTGAAAGTGGGCGGTCGTAACCCCAGGCCAGCGCCAGGGTGTTAAGCGCCAGGCCGAAAATAATGGTGAAAGCCATGCTGATACCGGCGGAGAGGACAATTTTTTCGGTTAAGACCAGCCGGTTTTGTCTCAAGATATAAATAATCAACAGGCCAGGAAGAAAAGCTAATAACAAGAAGCTGAGGACCGGTCTTAAAACGGGAACGTTCAGGAGAATAGAGATATTGGTAAGGGCAATAAAAGCGATGATGATAAAAAGACACCTGGTTGCGGATAATCCCGGTCTATGAAAGACAATCTTCGGCATTTTGCAGCTATCTGGCGTAAGCTCCCCGGCCCGCAGGGTGCGCAGGATGGCCGGGCGGCATTAAAAACTGCCGGTTTCCTTGACCACTTCAAAGGCTTCGGCGTATTTTACATGAATCTGGAATCCCAGGTAGAGGCTCCTCGCGGTGATGATATCTATCCACTGTTTCTGGCAGTCTTTAACCTGGGTGCGGTGGGCCAGGAGGCTTTTTATCTTGATATCAAAGGTGTCGGTAACATCGATGAACAACTGCGGCCGGAAGGTAAAGGGGGTCGGCCCCGTGGAGAGTGCCGCCGGCTCATACATATATAGCGAGCAATGGTTCTTACGTGTCGAAGCAAAGGTGCTCTGCGCGACTACCTGATGGTCCTGGTGCGAGCCGTAAACCCAGCAGGTATAGACGACATCCGGTGAAAAATCACGGATGACGTCATCGAAGGCGCCCACGGTACGGCGATTGAAGACAAGCTCCTGGGGGTCTAAATCCATGATGTTTAATCTGGCACCCAGAATGGCCGACGATTCCTCCGACTCTTTACGGCGCGCCTCTTTATTATTGGGGATGGTAGCCAGGGAAATGAGCACTTCATGACCCTGCCGGGTATAGCGGGCGATGGTTCCGCCCATCTGCGCTTCGGCATCATCCGGGTGCGGGCTAAAAACTAAAATCTTCATGTGCTTCTCATCTCCTCTCAACCGATAAGAGACGGTTTTAACGACCGTTGCATGATGATATCCCGGCTCTTCTCTCCTTCATTAAACAGCAAATCGATGACCGACAGGTTGGGGACGAAGTCACCCCACAGCTGGCCATAGGCGGGATGCTCGAACCCTTGAAAAATCAGCTCGATGTTGTTTTGCCGGAACTCTTCTTCATCGATATAGCGTTTCGAGCCTTTGCCTTCTCCGGATAGATAACAGTCAGCGTTGAGCTCCCGCAGTATTGCCATAATCTTCCGGCTTCCCTCCGACCGGATACTCATTTCGGAGGATAAGACGAGCCTGGTACCGATGCCCAGCAGGTCTTTAATCAGGTTTATCAGGGCAATATTCAGTTCTTGCAGGCTTTCCCACGGAGTGGCATAAATCTGGCTGAACCCGGATTGATACTTCTTAAAATAGGACGCCCTGGCATATGCCAGCTGGATGGTCCTCCAGTGGCTTTTCTGCCATTTCCCGTCCTGGTTTATCCGGGCATCTTTAATTTGTATCAGGTCGCCCTTATCTTTGACGGGGACCGTCAGCCACTGGATGTTATTGGGTATCTTGACCCGGTTGCGCGTCACGAAACTCTTGCCCCTGACCAGCTGCACGTCGTCGAACAATACGAAAACGTCACTCCGGGCCATCTTATTAAAGAAGCCGAGCCAGGGCAGGTAATTCGGTTGATGAATGGCAACAATCATTCATTAGCTCCCAGGACACCGATAGTTGTGGTTACTTCGCGGCATATCTTCTCCACGTCGGTGGAGGTGAGTTCCGGGTACATCGGCAGCGATACCGTTCTCGACGCCAGCTCTTCCGCGACCGGCAGGTTAACTTTTTTGTCCGGAATTTTCAGGGCTCTTTCCGTCCGGTGCAGGGGAGGGTCGTAAAGCCGGCCCACGTCAATACCGGATTCCTTCATTCTCTCGATGAAATCCGATTTAGAGACGTTTTCCGGTAATATTATAGCGTATTTATAACGGGCAGGTTTGGCCCACGGATGCTGGAGCGTCAGGCCGACCGGAGAAGCCCCGAATCCCCGGTCGTACCACCCCGCCACCCGGGTCCTCATCTCGACCATCCGGTCCAGTTTTGCGAGCTGGACCAGCCCGATGGCGGCCTGAAGGTCGGTCATCTGGAGATTAAAGGGGATAATGTCGCGGTAATACCTGTCCGCCCGCGACCCGCGGCCATAAACGCATTTGTGATAAAGCTCCTCGTCGTCGGTAAGTATGGCGCCGCCGTGTCCGGCCGCCAGGACTTTGGCGCCGTAGAAGCTGGTGACGGATACCCTCCCGAAACCGCCGGCGGCTTTATCCCGGAAGTATCCCCCGGTAGCCTGGGCAAAGTCCTCGATCAGGGTCAGCCGGTATTTTTTAACGTAATGCTCCACCTTTTCCATATCGGCCGGATGCCCGTAGGTATGAGTTACGATAATGGCGTCGGCGGCGTCGAGATGCTCCAGGGGCACGGTCGCCGGGTCAAGGTTATGGGTTTCCCGGTCAACATCGGCAAAAATCACGGCGGCGCCGGCGTTGACAACGGAGTGCAGCACGGCATCGCAGGTCAGGGCCGGAATGATGACGCGTTTTACCCCCAGCGCCCGGATGGCCAGGTAGAGAGCCGCCGAGCCGGAGCTCACGGCGGCGCAGTAGCTCCTCTTGAATTTACGCGCCAGAGCCGTTTCCAGCTGCCGCACGGTGTCTCCCATCGCCAGCCGCCGGCTTTCGATGACCCTGACGACGGCCTCCTTTTCTTCCTCGCCGAGAAAAGGCCTGGCCAGCGGGATGTTCATGCCACCTCTTCCCTCGTCTTGATTATTTTCGCCGGCACCCCGACGACGGTGACGTTATCCGGGATATCATTGATAACGACGGCCCCGGCGCCGACGATAACGTTTTTGCCGATAGTGCAGCGGGGAATCACGTTGGCGCCGGTGCCAATCATGGTATTTTTCCTGACGGTGACGTGAGCGGCCAGATTCACCCCGGCGGTAATCCAGACGTTTTCCTCCAGCACGCTGTCCTCCCCGATGGTGGTGCCGCGGTGGACGGAGCAGTTATCGCCTATCCTGACCTCTGTATCCATCAAGACGCCCTTGCCTATCAGCACGCCCTCGCCGATTTTTACCGATGGCGACATCACGGCGCTGGGATGGATAATCGTTACCGGCTTCAGTCCGAGCTCCCGGCCACCGTTAAAGCGTTCCTCCCTGATTTTCATCAGGCGGTCGCTGTAAGCGACGATTAAGCCCTCGATATTATACTCCTTCATCAGTTCCGGTAGCTGCTGATAGCTTCCGATGACGGGCACTCCCATAATCCGTTGCCCCTGCAAATCGGGGCTATCGTCGATGAACCCGACGACCTCGACGTTTTTAACCTCCGGGCAGCTTCTCAAGTTGTCCAGATACACTTTGCCGCCACCCCCGGCCCCGAGGATAATTGTTTTCATCTCATGGCCCCGGTCATTTTTTACCAGCTACCTTTGCCCGGGCGGCAACCGCCTCCCGGATACTCCCGGTTATTTCCTCCCGCGTGGCGCCCGGTCCGAACAGGGCGTAAAACCCCAGTTTTATCAGCTCCGGCTCGTCCCGCTGCGGGAATATTCCTCCCATGATAAACAGTTTTTCGTCTTTGATGTCTTTTTGCCCGGCTAAGGCCATGAGCTTGGCGCCCAGGACCAGCTCACCGCCGGTCAGCGTGCTTACCCCGACGACGTCGACGTTTTCCTGGACGGCGGCCTCGATTATCTCTTCCGGTGAGGAGTTGCCGATGTAAATTACCTCCATGCCGGCGTCCTTCAGCATTCCGGCCACCGTGAAGATGCCCCGGGAATGTGTTTCCAGGCTGAACTGGGCGAGCAGCACTCTTATCCGGTTATTGTTCGTTTTCATCGTCTAATATCACCGGCATCAGCGATTTTTCATCAAAGGACTACCTTCGGCCGCCACGCGCCAAAGGCCTTGGCAAAGGCCCGGCGTATCTCCCCCTTGGTGGCACCGGCCCTGACCGCTTCGAGGCAGGCGTAGGTGATATTGCCGTCCCCTTTCCCCGCCTCGATGATAGCGTCAAGACACCGGGACAGCTTACCGTTGTCCCGCTGGCGCCGCAGCGTTTTCAGTTTATCTATCATGGCGTCACGTATCCTGGCGTCGTAGGCTTGAGAGGTAATCTGGGGGACCATCCTCTGGGGCCCCGTGTAATAATTACGGGCGACAATCTTAATCACGCCGTCTTCAATCAGGCGCTGTTCTTCCAGGATGTACTGATGAACTTTCTGCTGGAGCCAGCCTTTTTCTATCGCCTCGGGCAGGCCGCCTATCTTTTCAATCTCGTCAATCTCGTCGATGATTTTCCGTTCTATTTCGTCGGTCAGGGCCTCGACGTAGAAAGAGCCTCCCAGGGGGTCGACGACGCCGGTTACCTGTGTCTCGGCTTCGATTATCTCCTGGGTGCGCAGTCCCAGGAGGGAGGACTCTTCTCCCGGCACGGAATAGGCTTCGTCATAGGCGTCGATATGTAGAGACTGCACGCCCCCCAGTACCGCCGCCAGGGCGTGGTAAGCGGAGCGCACGATATTGTTATAGGGCTCTTCCCGTTGCAGGGAAACTCCGGATGTCTGGACATGGCAGCGCATCCACAACGACCGCTGGTCCCGGGCATGGTATTTATGTTTCATTATCCGGTACCACAGTCTTCTCACGGCCCGTATCCTGGCGGCTTCTTCAAAGAAGTTGTTGGCTATCGACCAGAAAAACGCCAGTCTTCTTACCGTATTGTCAACGTCGTGGCCGCGCCGGAGCATCTCGTCAATTGTCAGCATGGCATTGGACAGGGCGACCGCCATCTCGGTGATGCCGGAGGTCCCGAACTCGCGCAGATTGTACCCGTTCAAAGTAGCGGAATTCCACCGGGGCACCTCTTTCATGATGAACTCGATATTGTCGCACTGCACCCTGAAGGCGTCTTTGGGAGGTATCCATTCGCAGGCGCTCCGTACCGCGCTTTCCATGATAAAGTCGTTTTGCACGCTGCCGTTCAGGGTGTCCCAGGGAACGCCCCGGCGCTCGGCCATGACCAGGTACATCGGGAACAGCATGGCGGTATTCCTGGGGTAATGCGTTACCAGGGACGAGCTAACCTTGTCGATGGGAATCCCCTTGTAGATAACCTCGAAGTCATCGATGGAGTCGACCGGCACGCCGACCGTAGCTACCATGCCGTCGGCTTCTTCCTCATCCGAGTCGAACATCTGTATGGTCGCCAGGTCGAAGTTCAGGTTGATGCCGGTCGCGCCGTGGTCGAGAAGGAACTTCAGCCTCCTGTTCACGTATTCCGGCGAACCGTTGCCGGATAGCTGGCGGTGCGTCCAGGTCTTTCCCCGGTACATATTGGCGTGTATCCCCCGGGTGTAAGGTTCTTCCCCGGGATAGCCGATATCCCGGCCGTAAACCAGGGTTGGATTATCCAGCGGGGTGTAAAGCA
>MGNX01000093.1 GCA_001796935.1 Chloroflexi bacterium RBG_16_60_22 | reverse complement strand
CTGGGCGTCATCGGCGCCACGTTCCTGAGCGGCACGGCCACCACTTCCACGGCGCGCGCCACCGCCGACGAGAGGGCGTCCTCCAAGATCCTGGCCGAAAGCCTCATGGAGGACTTCAAGAAACAGCCCTACGCCTCATCGTATAACTACACCATCCCCGATGAGTTTGCCGGCTACACGGCCAACGTCACCGTGGAAAACCTCAAGAACACCCAGATACAGATGATAACCGTCACCATCGGACGCGGCAATCGGGAGGTCTTGACGCTGGAAAGCCAGAAGGTGAGAAGGAACTCACCCACCTAGCCCCGGGGTAAAACGATGATATTACTTAAATCAGTTTTATTCCACCGCCACCAGGGCGGCTTCACGGCCCTGGAGATGATCGTCTCCCTGCTTATCAGCAGCATCATCGCCCTCGGTGCGGCTATGGCCAATACCCAGGTGCTGACACAGACCGCGCGG
Organism: Chloroflexi bacterium RBG_16_60_22; assembly: GCA_001796935.1. Lineage (GTDB taxonomy): Bacteria > Chloroflexota > Dehalococcoidia > Dehalococcoidales > RBG-16-60-22 > RBG-16-60-22. The sequence continues at coordinate 34,375 of MGNX01000093.1, read as the reverse complement.
AACAACGACTACACCACCGCCAGTCGGTCCACGCTCAACGCCATCCAGTGGATAGGCACCGATGCCCAGATGGCGCAGACGATAACCCCGGGCGTCAACGCCGGTTTCCCGCTCACCCTGGCCTGGATTGAGTGGGACAGCACCTCCAACACGGTGGTCTATACCCTGGAGGACGGCAAGCTGAAGCGCAGCTATACCGTCGATGGCGGGGCGCCGCGGCAGACCCTGATAGCCGAATATATCAACCCTGACGAAGACCTGACCTACTGCACCACGGACAACGGGACGCTGACGCTGATGATTACCGCCAGCGTCGGGCAGGGCGCCAAGGTTGTCGACGTGACCAAGATAAGGGAGATTACCTCGCGGCCCAATCTGTAGTCGCGGGCTCGAATGATATGAAAAACTTAGCAAGAAATATGGCATCCCGGTTCCTGTCCGGGGAGTCCGGCCAGGCGCTCGTCCTGGTCCTGACAATGCTGGTGCTGGGCAGTCTCGTCATCATACCGGTGCTGGGCCATGTCGGCACGGCCCTCAAGACGGGCGCCGTCTATGAGGTCAAGACGGAAAAGCTCTATGCCGCCGATGCCGGCGTGGAGGACGCCATCTGGCAGATAAAGTACGGCGGCATCCAGGCGGTTTTCGGCGGGGAAGCGAGCTACGCCTATGACTTCAGCACCAACGGCACCTACCAGCTGGACGACCCCGTCAACGGCCTGACGGCGAACGTGACCATCCAGAACGTCTGGATTCCCAGCAACGTCGACCCGCCGGCCGACCCGGACTACGCCATGAGCATCATCGAGTCCAATAAGCTGATGGTATCCGGCGGCGCCGCCGCCACTCCCGGCGAAGATAGCTACAAGATAATCATCACCTTCTACCCCGATGCGGGGGAAAATGACGACCTGCTGTTGGAGTCGCTGGGGGTGTGGCTGCCCTACGGGTTCAGCTACCTTGACGGTTCCAGCGACCTGGAAAAACTCGACATCTGGGAGCCGGCTTACTCCGACCCCACGGTGACAAACCACGCCGGCGGCCAGGCCGTGGTCTGGGAATTTGCTTCGGCCAACCTCACCTATTTCCCCGGCGTCAACATCAATGACAACCCCCAGTACGCGGAGATTGAGTTCGAATACACGGCCAACGTGAGCGGCGCCAAGCCGACGTGTATCTCCTGGGTAACGACGAGCGGCGCCGTCAGCGATATCCTCAACGTCACCTGGGACATCGATACCAGGATTTATAAAATCACCTCAACGGCCGCCGATACCGAGATAGAGGCCTACGGTTCCCGGAACGAGCTGCGCAACATGAATAACGCTATTTCCGGCGACTACAAAGCCATCGGCAATTCCCTGATGCAGGACAATTACTCCCCGTACGATAGGCGCGATACCCTGCTCGCGGAGAGCACCACCACCGTCAGCGATATACCCGTCAACGCCGATGTCCTCAAGGCCTACCTTTACTGGTCGGGCTGGTTCAGCAGCGGTTATACCACGGCCATATCCCCCTGGCCGGATACATGTGGTAACTTCAACAACTGGACCAACACCGCCCCCAACACCGTCTGGCAAATCTCCAGCGGCCAGTTCCGCGGGCACTATACCGGCAGCGACGCCAATGCCCGCTACCTGACGATGAAGGACAGCATGGACCTGAGCGGCTACGCCTCGGGCAGCGTACTGCTGGAATGGGACCAGAGCGAAGGGGGAACTCTGGAAAGCACCGACGGCCTCCAGTTTGAGCTCTCCAGCAATAATGGTACCAGCTGGGGCGGACTGATTACCGCCTTCATGGACGATACCAGCGCGGAGTACTACCACTACACCATACCCGATGCGTACCTGACCGGCCTGTTCAAGATGAGGTTTTACCTGGCGGACATGAGCGGCTCCAGCGAATACGCCTACATCGATGACTTCGCCGTGGCGCAAATCACCGGCACCGCCGATACCTCCGTTATCTTCAAGATGGACGGGACCCAGGTCTACCTGGACGGCAACGGCGACCCGCAGCAGGGCGCCCAGCCGATAACCGCCTCCAGCGCATCGGTCATCGGCAACAAGAACCGCGGCAACTACTCCTACGCCAGCTTCCTGGACGTCACCAAGCTGGTCAGGGAGTATTCGGAGGAAGGCGACCACGAGCAGCCTACCGGCAATGCGGATTACACCGTGGGGTCGGTCAGCGCCGATACCGGCGAGTACTGGTCCTACGCGGGCTGGTCCCTCATTATCGTCTACTACAGCCCGGAGACGGCGGGGCACCAGCTCTACCTCTACGATACCTTCGCCTTCAGCGGCGGTAACGAGGACCTGGATTTCGATTTTGATGGCGAGCCGGGCGGCACGATTACCGACTTCTTGGTCCCGGAGCCGATTCCGGGAGAGACGAATGCGGCCAGGCTGACCGTCTTCGTGGGCGAGGGTGACGAGCAATACAGCGGCGACTATTTAAAATTTAACGGCACCAACCTATCAGACGGCTTCAGCACCAGTAACGTGTGGAACGGGCAGTCTATCGGCATGAGCGAGGACGGCGTGGACGTTGACACTTTCTACGTCACCTGGGCCAGCGGACTGCTGACCTCAGGCGATACGACGGCGCAACTGAACCTGCCCACCGGCACGGACAACTGGAACCTGATATATATCATCCTGTCCCTGCGCTCCGAGACCCACACCGGCGGCACCACGCACTACTTCATCCGCAGCAGCTAGGCCTGCCGCTCAGGAACCGCGCTTTTCATCCAGCTCGTAGAGCTTCTCGACGACGAACTGAACGTACTGGTGGCATTTCGCGTCGAAGAGCCCCTCCTCCCTGGCCCGGTCCCGGGCCGCGGCATCGGAAAGGTCCACGCCGACAAGGTCGAAGCAGTTGATGGCGCCGTACTTTTCCCGGAAACTATCGACCAGCTCGCCGGTCTCGTGGCTGGCGGCGTCCATCTCCGGCCCGGCCTGCTTCCGGTCGGCTATCGGGCCGCGGTGACGCAGCCCCAGGCATACCCCCGCCGAGGCCAGAGCGCCGCAGGTCCCCTGCTGCCGGCCGGCCAGGCCGCCCCGAAAAGCGGCGCTGGCCCAGAGAAAGTCCTCGTTGCCGAGGTTATAAGCTTCCCACATAACTTGCAGGACGGACGGCCCTCAGTGGTAGCCCCGGCGCATATACTCCAGGACCTTACTTTTGGCCTCCTCAAGCGGCATCTTGATGGTCATGGCTTAGCCCTCCTTTAGACAGCGCTGGTACGGAACCTCCAGACGGCGATGAAACCGAAGATTGCAGCGAAAACGGCCAGGGCCAGCATGTCCGGCACGGCGGCGGAGAAATCGGCGCCGAAGACCATCACCTTGTTAAAGCCGTCGTTGGCCCAGGCGTGAGGGGTGATTTTGGCGATGTCTTGAAGCCATTGCGGGTAAAGGAATGACGGCCACCAGCACCCGCCCAGGGGCGCCAGCACCAGCGCGGTGATAACCGCCAGCGAGCCGGCGCTGCGCTGCGTCCGGGCCAGGGTGGCCAGCATCACGGAAAAGGCCGCCGACATGATGACCATCAGGAAGGACAGGATGAAAACTGCCGCCGGCGCCAGCCCCAGGTCCACCCTGAAGGCCAGGATACCCAGCGTCCAGAAGATGACAATCTGGACGAGTCCCCGGATAACGGTGCCGGTAAAGACGCCCCCCAGGATGGACTCCCGCCGGACGGAGGTAGCCAGCAGGCGCTCGAGTGTACGGTTCTGGCGCTCCCGGACGATGGCCTCGGCCGCGACCGCCGCGGCGAAGAAGACGAACATCACGAGGTAGCCGGGGATGACGAAGTTGGCCGGGTTTTCCGCCTCCACCTCCCCGACCTTCTGCGTGGCGAAGTCGATGAAGGCGGATTCCTCCCCACCGGCACCCCCCGCCATGAGCCGGTCCATTATCGACCGGACGGCCTGATTGATGCTGGCTTCATCGGGGGGGATGACACCCCCCCGGACCATCAGCGCGATGCTGGCCTCGACGATAACCCGGTCGGCGCCCACCTCCGCCGCGATGGCACCGGCCACCCCGCTGAGGGCGGCCCGGTAGTTGGTGTTGCCGGCATTGGCGACCACCTCGAGCCGGGTGCCGGAACCGGTCGATAGCTTTTCCGTAAAATCGGCCGGGAAGGCGATAAACCCGGGCATCTCCTCGGCCTCCACGGCGCGGCGGGCTTCAGCGTAGTCCTTATCCCGGACCATCTTCGGCTGCCCGGGCGCCAGCTGCGACTCTTCGGCCTTCGTCATGGCGCCGATTATCTGGTGGCTCAGCCCGCCGGCCGGCTCGCGGGTGACCAGGTGCAGCTCCAGCCTTTCGTCCTCGCCGCCGATGCCACTGAGAAGGAAGTTGAACATGATGATGAAGATGAAGGGGAAAACGATGAAAAAGAAGACCGCGGCGCGGTCCCTGACGAAGATTTTCAGGTCCTTCACGGCGATGAGCCAGATATGAGTAAGCTGTAGCATGGCTTATTTTCCCCCGGGCACCGCCCTGAAGATGAGCCGGCTGATAACCAGTCCCACCACGGCGACGCCGGCCAACACCGTCAGCTGGAAGACGGTATCCCCCAGCGTGCCGCTACCGGCGATGATAGTGCCGAGGGCCTCCCGGCCATAAGTGATAATGGATATCTTACCGATGGTATCCAGTACCGAGCCTTCCGCGACCTGGAAAAACGTGCCGCCGAGCATCACCATGGTCATGGTGAAGACGACGCCGATCCAGGCGGCGCCGTCCTCGCTGCGGGCGATTGAGGCGATTATCATACCCAGGGCGGCGGCGGCCGCCGCGAAGACGAAGGCTACCACCAGGGCCGCCAGGAAAGAGACGGGCGTGAAAAACCGGAAAACGATATAGGACAGCCCCAGCAGGATGAAGGTCTGGATAAAGCCCCGGAAGACACTTGACATAAACTTACCGAAATAGAGCCCGCCGACGCTGAGGCGCGTGGTGAGGAGACGCTCCAGCGTGCCCCGCTTGCGTTCTTCAACAATCACCCGGGCACTGAGCGTCAGGGAGAAGAGGACATACATGACGACGATGCCCGGCAGGAACTGGTTGATGAAGTCCGGGCTACCGCCCACCACCTCCTCCGCCACCGCCACCGCGGGCTGCCGGCGCTCCCGGTCCAGCAACTCCTGCACGGTTACCGCGATGCGGTCGGCGGGGACGGCCGCGCCCGCCAGGCCAGCCGCTACCTGGCGGTGTACCCGGAACTCCCGGTCGATGTCCCCGGCCACGCCGCGGATGATACTGGCGAGAATCTGGCCCTCCTGCCCGCCGTTGCCCCGCTGCCGGAAGACCAGCTGCGCCGGCTCGCCGGCCGCCAGCGCATCGGAAAAACCGGCGGGGATGTACAGCACCAGCTGGAGGTCCGACCTTTCCAGCCTGGTGTCCGCCTGCGCCGCGGTCAACCTGTCGATGTCAATGCCGGGTACGGCCTCGAGCTGCGCCACCAGTCGCGCGGCATAGGGCCCGCCGTCTTCGTCCACGATGGGGGCGGTGGCTTCGAACAGGGTATGCCCGCCGAAGGCGCCGTACATCAGGGCGAAGGTAACGATGGGCAGAAGCATCCCGAAAGCGAGGTCCCCCTTGTCCCTGATGTAGAGACGGACCTCGTTGAGGGCGACGTATAGCGCTCTTTTCATCGTCCGGGCTAATCGCGCAGGCTGCGGCCGGTGAGTTTCAGGAAGACATCTTCCAGCGTGACCTGGTCCGGCGACCCTATCTGGGACTTGAGCTGGCGCGGCGTATCCAGCGTGATTATCTGGCCGGCGTCCATGATGGCGACGCGCCTGCAGAGGCGGTCGGCCTCTTCCATGTAGTGGGTGGTGTAGAGGATGGTCATGCCGCGGTCACGCAGGCCCCGGATGGTCTCGTAGATATTGTTGCGCGACTGCGGGTCGATGCCCACCGTCGGCTCGTCGAGGAAGAGGAGCCGGGGGGTCCCCATCAGGGCGATGGCCAGGTTAATGCGCCGCTTCATGCCCCCGGAGAACCTGGACACCCGCCCCCGGGCCCGCTCCACCAGCCCCATCAGCTCCAGGTGCTGCATCGCCTGGGCGCGGGCTTCCTGGCCGTTCAGCCCCGCCATCCGCCCGAAAAACACCATGTTGTCCAGGGCGGAGAGGTCCTCGTAAAGGGCCAGCTCCTGGGGGCAGACCCCGATGATGCTGCGGACGGCCTCCGGCTCTTGACGGATGGAGTGCCCGCCGATGACGACTTCGCCGCTGTCCGGCTCGAGGACGGTGGAGAGCATCCGTATCGTCGTCGTCTTGCCGGCGCCGTTGGGGCCGAGCAGGCCGAAGATTTCGCCCTTTTCAATGGCGAAGGAAACGCCGTTGACGGCCTTGTGCTCGTTGAAACTCTTGTGAAGGTCTTTGACGACGAGAAATTCCTCAGCCATAGACTCGCTCCCGCTCTCCCGCGTCAGGGTATGGGAAAATGACGTTCGGCCTATTATATAACCTGCGGGCGCCGTTAACAAGGTAAGCGGCCGCGGTATTTCTCGGTTTGGTTGGTAATGTCATTGCGAGCCGAAGGCGAAGCAATCTCTGCCTTGATTAAGAGATTGCCGCGTCGCCCGCCTGGGGTGGGCTCCTCGCAATGACGGTTAGAGTCTATTTCCCGGTGTCCCCGTACCTTCCCGGGTTCATGATGTCGTTGGGGTCGAGCATCTTCTTCACGCGGGCCAGCAAGCCGGCCCAGCCGGGGTCGCTCCTTTTCATCATCTCGGCCACGGCCCAGGCAGGGGCCTTATAGGGGATAAAGCCGTGGTCCAGGACCACTTCCAATATTTCCCGCATGCATTTCCCCACCCTCTCCACCTCGTCGGGGTCGCCCTTGTAGAACTGCACCACCAGGCGGAGCATCCCGTAATGTCCGCTCCGGAAGGGGGCCAGGATGGCGGCCCGCCGCAGCCGGTACCTGTCGTAAATCGGGTAAATCTTCTCCAGGGCCTCCGCCCACCGCGAGGTGGGGCCCATGCTCCCTACCCAGGTCAGCCCGCCCAGGGGGGCGCTGCCGGTAACGGGAAGGTCTTCCTCTATCAGCCCCACCATCTCCCGGGGCAGCTCGCGGAACTTCGCCCCTTTCAGCTCGCGCCGGATAATCACGTCCAGCAAGGACTGCTTGGCCTTCATCTCTTCCTCGGAGTCGGCGGCCAGGGTAACGACCACCGAAATGGTATCCGGGCCCGGGGGGCGGTCGTAAGTGGCGTTGGTCCTCTCCCCCCTCATCGAGATGGCCCCCTGCTGTTTTCCTTCGTTCACCCGGGACCCCTTGTCTTTATCGGCACCCGGCGCGTCCTCGAAGGTCCAGACCTCGATGATTTCGGCGACCCTGGTCTGGGCCAGCCGGCGCGCCAGGTTGCAGGCAGGGCGGATGCCCTCGACGAGGACGGCCCTGATGTGCTTGAAGGGGTGGCGGGGCCAGAGCTGCACGGATATCTTGGTGACCACCCCGGTCGCCCCCTGCCAGCCCAGGAAAAGCCCGGCCAGGTCGGGGAGGGGGGCACGGTTGGCCCAGGAAGAGGTCACCGCGGCGGACCCTATTTTGACCACTTCGCCGGTGGGCAGGACCGCCTCCAGGCCGTTGACGTTCTCGGCGTTGGTCCCTATGACGTTGGTCAACCGCCCGAACCCCATGAGCAGGGCGTTGGACATGAGGCTGGAAACGCCCGGGGCGCCGGGGAAGCTGTACCACAGGTGCGGGTACTGCCTGTCCAGCAGCCGCCGGAGGTCGCCGAAGTTATAGCCGGGCTCGACGACGATGTACCGGTCCGGCTCGTTGAACTCGATGAGGCGGTTCATCCGTTTCAGGTCCAGGATGATGCCGCCCCGCAGCGGCAGCGTCAGCCCCCCGACGTTGTCCCCGGCGGTGTAGGGGATAACGGCGATTTTTTCCCGGTTGGCCAGGCGCAGCACCCCCTGTATTTCCGCCACGCCATCCGGCATGACCACGAAGTCCGGCCAGGCGGGCTCGTGCTCGCTCATGTCCCGGGAGTAGCTGTAAAGGTCGGGGCGGGAGGCGCTAACGTACTCCCCTCCGACTATCTTCTCCAGCTCCGCCTGGACTTTCCCCTTGACTCCTGCTTCCATTGGCTTCCTCCTTCCCGGCCGTGCCTCGCGAAGCCTTAGACCGCCCGGAGGGCAAGCTCGGCGATGTCATAGACCCCGAAGCTCTCCCCGGACTCTTTAAGGGCGTCTTTGAAATTTCTTTCACACCAGGGGCAGGCGGTCACCAGCGCCTCGGCCCCGGTCTCCCTGGCTTCCTTTATCCTCTCCCGGGCGGTCCACAGGGCAAAATCGGGATAGGCCTGCTTGACTCCGGCCCCGGCGCCGCAGCACCAGGAGAACTGCCGGCTCCGCTCCATCTCCACCAGCTCCAGCCCGGGGATGCTCCGTAAAACGTCCCGCGGGGGCTCGAAGATGCCGGCGTACCGTCCCAGGTGGCAGGGGTCGTGGTAGGTCACCTTCAGCGGCACCTCCCCGGTGAACCGGAGCCTTCCCTCCTTTAACAGGAGGTCGAGGTACTCCACCAGGTGCAGCACCTCGAAGTTCATCTTGATATCAAGCCGCGGGTAGAGCAGCTTCAGGTGGCTCAAGCCGTCGGCGCAGGAGAGGACCACCCGGCCGACCCCGGCATTGTTGTAGGCCTCGACGTTGTGCTCGGCGTACTTGGTGAACTCCGCCACCTGCCCTATCTCGTAGGCACGCCCGCCGCAGCAGACCTCGTCCCGCCCCTCGATGCCGACATCGACGCCGGCCCGCCGCAGCAGCGCCACGGCGTCACGGGCTACCCCCTGCATTTCCGGGTCGAAGGAGAGCAGGCAGCCGGCCCGGTAAACGACCTCCGCCCGCCCGGCGGTGATGTCCTTCAGGCCCAGCCCCCGCGCCCAGTCCCCCCGCTCTTCCCTGGGCCTCTCCAAGACGTTATCGTTCTTTTTCAGGCTGTCCACCATGACCTGGTGGGCGGGGAGCAGGCACCCGGCGCTGACCGCCATCTGCCGCAGGCCTTCGATGACGTCCACGATGTGCCCCCCGGGGAAGTTGCCGCAGTTCTCGTCGCAGGCGCGGCAGACCGTGCACGTATAGAGCCTGTCGATGACGTCATCGTCCTCAAGCGCCAGCACGCCCTCCTTGAGACCGCGGCCAATCATCAGCCGGCCGGTGGCGAAGTAGCTGTTGAACTTAAAGCGGTGGCCGGAGGGGCAGGAAGGGAGGAACAGGGTCTTGAAAGCCTTGCAGTCGCCGCACTGGGCACAGCGGATATTCCATTCCCTGACAACGTCCAGGACATCCATAGTTTCTTCTCCCCCTGATAGCCGTTCCATCGTATTACGATATGCCGAACCCCGTAAATAATATACCCACACCCCTTTCCCGTCAAGTCACTCCGGATTTTTTCACGCTATACCAAAAAAACGAAGCCCCCGGAATCCCGGGGGCCCCGCGTTTCATCTATTTCTGCCCTGATTTCACGGATAGAGGACTTTAGCCACGTCGTCCAGGCCGAGCTCGAGCAGCTTCTTCTTGCTAGGCTTGCCCGTCTGGCGGTCCCAGTCCCTGGCGGCCATATACTCGTTAAAAAGTTCATCCTCCGCATAGGTTATCCCCTTCCGCGGGCCCTCTTTCTTGGGGGGTTTGCCCAGTAGCCGGTCAGGGTACTTCCACGGAGTCTTGAGCCCCTCGCGGATATTGAATGCCTGCCGCATATTCTCGATACGCTCACCGGTCTTGAGCAGCTCTTCCTTGGTGAGGTCCCAGCCGGTGATGGTCTGGAGCGCCTCGATAAGGTAGTCGCCGTGACCGTACCCATCGCCGAAGACTATCATGCAGATACCGGCGGCGTTATACATCTGGGTGAAGTCACTGCCGTACTTATGCGGCCCGCCCCGCCCCTTGAAGGAATGGCGGTCAAACTCGGGCATGACGCCCTCCGGGAAAGGCCCTTCAGCGCCCTGGGTATGGCGGCCGGGGGTCGGCTCGGCGCCATAGCCGATGGCAAAGTGGGGGCCGCCGCGGGAATCATGGGCCGGGACTTCCTGCCCGCCGATGTGCATGGCGTATTTCTCGGAGCCCTTGCCGATTTTCTCGGCGGCCTTCTTAACGCCGTCGGCCAGGATATCGCCGAAGCCCTCGCGTTTGGCCAGCTTCTCCAGCATGGCGATGATGGATTTGTGGTTGCCCCAGGTCATCTCGATGCCGTCCGTGTCTTTCCTGGTGATGAGGCCGTTTTCGTAGCACTCGATGGCGAAGGCGATGCAGGCCCCGGCCGAGATGGTATCCAGCCCGTAGCGATTGCAGATATCGTTGGCCTTGATGATGGACTCCAGGTTATCATTCATGCAGTTGCTGCCGAACATGGCCAGGGTCTCGTACTCCGGCTTGTGGGCGCCCGCCTCGTACTTATATTCGCCGCCGGGCCCCTTCATAATCCCGCCGCAGGCGATGGGACAGCGCCAGCAGGCATATTTCCTTTCCTGCCGGGCGATAACCGGCTCGCCGCTGAGATTGGTGTAGGTGGGCATATCGATACCGGCCACCTTACCCCAGTTCCCGGCGGGGACATCATCAGACTCGCAGGACATGTTGAAGAGTCCCGGCGTGCCGTACTTACTGATAAAACCAAACCGTGGGCCCAGGTTGGCCATGTGCTTCTTTCTCATGTCAGCGGCAGCCTGGGCATCGGCCACGGGCACCTTCATGTTGCCCCTGACGGCGATGGCCTTGAGCTTCTTGGAGCCCATCACGGCGCCCAGCCCGGAGCGGCCGGCCGCCCGGCCCTTGTTGTTCATGACGGCGGAGATGAGGGCGAGCTTCTCCCCGGAAGGCCCGATGCAGGCCACTTCCACGTCTTTACCCAGCTCTTGCCGGAGGATGTCCTGCACCTCAAAGGAGTCCTTGCCCCAGAGCCTGGAGGCGTCTTTAATCTCCGCCTTGCCGTTGTTGATGAAGAGATAAACGGGCTTGTCCGATTTCCCGGTGAAGAAGACCGCGTCGTAGCCGGCGAACTTCAGGTTAGGGCCGACGTTGCCGCCGGAGTTGGCATCGCCCCAGCCGCCGGTCAGCGGGGACTTGCCGACCATGACATAGCGGGAGCCGCCGAGGGCATCGGTGCCGGTGAGCACGCCGGTGGTGATGCCGAGGATAGCCTCCGGCCCCAGCGGGTCGACGCCGGGCTTCTGGCGACTGAAGAGAATCCTGGCGCCCAGGCCGTACCCCCCGAGGAAGTCACGGCAAATCTTCTCATCGAGCGCCTCTTCCTTTATCTGTTTTTTGGAAAGGTCCACCCAGAGCGTCTTACCCATAAAACCGTGCGCCATAGTTTACCTCCTTGTTAACAAAGCTAAATTGTATCTGGACGGAAGGTGCCCGGAACTGGCTGTTTCAGCCATCAAGCTATATTACACCCAGGATTATTTAATGTCAAACCGAACAATAACCTGACGTTTCCCTAAAAATTGACGTTAGCACGTCTGAGATGTAAAATCAGTCCTAGCCATACCGTACCGCCCGGGGAGGCAGTTTTGTCAAAAAGCAAGATATTCAAAAGCTGCGCCGAGGCCGTCGCCGATATCTTCGACGAGGCGTCCGTCATGGTCGGCGGCTTCGGCTCCTTCGGCGGCCTGCCGATTAACCTCATCGTGGCCCTGGCCGAACAGGGCGCCAGGGACCTCACCCTCATCGCCAACATGGGCGGGGTCGGCTTCGAGCTGAGCCACCGCATCAAGCCGGGTGGGTACCAGGACGCCGGAATCCTCTTCGAGAACGGCCAGGTCAAGAAATTCATCGGGTCGGTACCCGCCCTGGGCGGCATGCCCCCCACCTCCCCGCTGGAGCGCCTGCACCGGGAGGGCAAGCTGGAGGTGGAGACGGTACCGCAGGGCACGCTGGCGGAGAGGATAAGGTGCGCCGCGGGCGGCCTGGGGGGTTTCTACACCCCGGTGGGCGTGGGCACGGTGGTGGCGGAGGGCAAGGAGAGCCGGGTCATCGACGGGCGGGAGTACCTCCTGGAGCGGCCGCTCAGGGCGGACTTCGCCCTCATCAAGGCGCACAAGGCCGATAGGCTGGGGAACCTGGTCTACCGGCAGACGGCGCGCTGCTTCAACCCGGTGATGGCCACGGCCGCCGCCGTGACCATCGTCGAGGTGGACGGGGTGGTGCCGGTGGGGAAACTCGACCCCGAGGCGGTGGTGACGCCGCATATCTACGTCCACCGCATCGTGGAGGTGCCGCGGTGAAGGAAAGGCTGGACGAGCCGACGATTGCCCTGCGGGCGGCCCGGGAGTTCGCCGACGGCTCGGTGGTCAACCTGGGCTACGGCATGCCCGGCCTCTGCGCCAACCTCATCCCGGAGGGCAGGACGGTCTACTTCCAGAGCGAGAACGGCATGCTGGGGTTCGGGGGGCTAGCCGCCGACGAGGAAAAAGACTACGAGCTGATTAACGCCTCCGACCAGCCGGTGCGGCCCCTGCCCGGCATGAGCTTCTTCGACAGCGCCCAGTCCTTCGACATGATACGCGGGGGGCACATCGATACCGTCGTCCTCGGGGCCTACCAGGTCTCGGAGAAGGGCGACCTGGCCAACTGGGGCCGGCCCGGCCGGCCGGCCACGGGGATGGGGGGAGGCATGGACCTGGCCGTAGGGGCCAAGAGAACGATAGTCACCATGCTGCACACCACCCGGGAAGGCGGGCCACGCATCGTCAAAGAGTGCACCTACCCCCTGACGGCCAGGGGGTGCGTCAGCCTGATTATCACCGACATCGCCGTCATCGAGGTGACCGGGGAGGGGCTCCTTCTCCGGGAGGTGGCCCCCGGCTGGACCGTCCCGGAAGTGCAGGCATTGACCGAGGCCCGGCTGACGCCGGCCGCCGATTTAAAGGAAATAGAGCTTTAACGCCGACCCGACAGGAGGTAATATCATGGAAGTGGTCGTTCCCGCCAGGCCCGAAACAATAAAACTGGATACCGCTCGCACGGCACTAATCGTCGTGGACATGCAGAACGCCTTCGCCAAGAAGGGCGGGATGCTGGACGTCCTGGGGACGCTCGACGCGGCCCGGGCGGAGCGCGTCATCGCCGCCGATAAAAAGGTCCTGGAGGCCTTCCGCCGCCGGGGACTGAAAATCATCTTCCTCCGCATGACCTACGGGCCCAACCTGGCCGATGCCGGGGGGCCGGAATCGCCCAACTACTGGAAAGAGGGCGGCGTGGTGGCCATGCGCCGCAACCCGGCGTGGAAGGACAGGTTTCTCACCATCGGCACCTGGGACTGGGAGATAATCGACGAGCTCAAGCCGAAACCCGGCGAGACCGTCATCAACAAGAGCCGCTACAGCGGCTTCGTCAAGACGGAGCTCGATGACGTCCTGAAGAAGGCCAATATCAAGTACCTGGTCTTCATCGGCATCGCCACCAACGTCTGCGTCGAGTCCACGCTGCGCCACGCCTATTTCCAGGACTACTTCCCGGTGCTGGTCAGTGACGGCTGCGGCAACGTCGGGCCGGAGTTCATCCAGGACGCCTCCGAGACCAACGTGGCGTCCTTCTTCGGGTGGGTGGCCACCGCCGAGGACCTCATCAAGGCCCTGGGGGGACATCATCAAGCACGGAAGGGGTAAGATACCATGGACAAATCGAATCTGTTCGACCTGACGGGAAAGGTGTCCCTGGTCACCGGGGCGGGCAGCGGGCTGGGCCGGGTCATCTGCCAGGCCATGGCGGAGCACGGCGCCGACGTGGTCTGCGCGGACATCAACGAGGCCTGGGCCAGAGAGACGGCCGGTATAATCGCCAGGCACGGAGTTAAAACCCTGGTCGTTAAAGCCGACGTTTCCAGGCCAGATGAAGTCAAGGCCCTGTTCCGCCGGGTCGACCGGGAGTTCGGGAAGCTGGATATCCTCTTCAACAACGCCGGGCTGGCCACCAAAGGCTCGTTGCTTCACGAGATGCCGCTGGAGGACTGGAACAAGGTCATCGGGGTCAACCTGACCGGCACCTTCCTCTGTATGCAGGAGGGCATCAAGCTGATGCTGCGGCAGAAAAGCGGCTCCATCATCAACATGGCTTCCATGCTGGGACTGGTTGCCGCCGACCCGGATATCCTGGCCATTAACCACTACATCGCCTCCAAGCACGGCGTCATCGGCCTGACCAAAACGGCGGCGGTGCAGTACGGACCGGACAATATCCGGGTAAACGCCATCGCGCCCGGCTTCTACGCCAACACCCGGCTCGGCGACCCCGAGCAGAGGACCGAGGCAGTCGCCAGAGCCTGGGCCGAGAAGGTAATCGCCCTGACCCCCCTGAGACGGATGGCCGAGCCGGAAGAGCTGAAAGGCCTGGCGGTCTTCCTGGCCTCGGACGCTTCCGGCTTCGTCACCGGCGCCACCTACGTCACCGACGGCGGCTGGAGCGCCCAATAGCAGACTGTGCCGAAATAGAGGAGGCAGATATGTCGTCGATACTCAAAGACAAGGTAGCCATCATCACCGGGGCCGGCCGCGGCCTCGGCAAGCAGTTCGCCCGGCGCTTCGCCGCGGAGGGGGCCAGGCTGCTGCTGCCGGATATCAGCCTGGAGCGTGCCGAGGGGACGGCCAGGGAAATCAAAGCCGGGGGCGGGGAGGCCTACGCCATGCTGACCGATATCTCCGAGGAAAAAGACACGCAGAAAATGGCGGAGGAGGTCATGCGGCGCTACGGCCGGGTGGATATCCTCCTCAACAACGCCGCCATGTACTACGGCGTGGCGCGGCGGGAGTGGGACGCCTGGAAGGTGAAGGACTGGGACCGCATGTTCGAGGTGAACGTGCGGGGGACCTGGCTATGCTGCAAGGCCATCGCCCCCCTGATGAAAAAAACCGGGAAGGGCAAGATAATCAACATCGCCTCGGACGTGTTCCTGGTACCGGGGGCCGTCAACCTGCTGGCCTACGCCTGCAGCAAGGCCGCGGTCCATGCCCTGACGCAGTCGCTGGCGCGCGCCCTGGGGCCCTCCGGCATCAACGTCAACAGCATCGGCCCGGGGTTCACCGCCACCGAGGCCAGCCTGGGACAGGACGGTAACAAGGCGGCCTTCGACGCCACCATCGAGGGGCAGTGCCTGAAGCGCCGCGAGGAGCCCACCGACCTCCCCGGTACCGCCGTTTTCCTGGCCTCGGCGGACTCCGACTTCATGACCGGGCAGTACCTCATCGTCAACGGCGGACACGTGATGCTGTGATAGCCTTTTCACGATAATATTATGTCAAATATAAGGAGGCAGGCCAATGTACCGCGGGGGATATGCCGGCAAGATACTGAGAATCGACCTGACCGATAAATCGGTCAAGGAGGAAAAGGTCACCGAGGCACTGGCGCGCCAGTACCTGGGCGGGGCCGGTTTCGCCATCAAGTACCTCTACGACGAGCTGAAGCCGGGGACCTCCGCCCTCGACCCGGCCAACCGCCTCATCTTCGCGGTAGGGCCGCTGACCGCCACCGGCGTCGCCTGCTCCAGTCGCATGGCCGTCGCCGCGAAATCGCCCCTGACCGGCGCCATGGGCATGGCCCTGGCCGGGGGGCACTTCCCCGCGGAGCTGAAGATGGCCGGCTACGACATGCTGATTATCCAGGGCCGGGCGGAGAAGCCCACCTACATCAGCATCAAGGACGGGGAGGTCAAGTTCCGCAGCGCCGAGAAGCTGATGGGCATGATGACCACGGACACCCAGCTCTTCATCAAGGAGGAGCTGGGCGACCATAATTTCCGGATTGCCTGCATCGGCCCGGCCGGGGAGAGGGTCGTCCCGATGGCCTGCATCGTCAACGAGCGCCGGGCAGCGGGGCGCAAGGGACTGGGGGCGGTGATGGGCTCCAAGAACCTCAAGGCCATCGCCGTGCGGGGCCACCACCGGCCGGCCATCGCCGATGCCGAAGCCTTCAGGAAGGCCCGCCAGGCCATGAACAAGGCCATGAAGGACAGCCCCGTCCTCTACCCCGCCTTCGCCAAGTCCGGCACCCCCATGGTGGTCGATGCCACCAGCGAGATGGGCATTTTATCCATCAGGAACTGGTCCGCCACCGGGGAGATTGACATGGTCGGAGGGCTCGGCGATGCCGCCCAGGCGAAGGCCATCGTCAACCGGCAGCACTGCCACGACTGCCCGGTGGGGTGCAGCCAGGTCAAGCTGGTCACCTCCGGGCCCTACGCCGGCTACCTCAGCGAGGGACCGGAGTTCGAGACGACCTACTCGCTGGGGAGCCAGGTCGGCGTGGACTACCTGCCGGCCGTCATCGTCGGCGACCGCCTCTGCGACGAGTACGGTATCGATAGCATTTCGGCCGGCGTGGCCATCGGCTTCGCCATGGAGCTCTACGAGAAGGGCATCATCACCAGGAAAGATACCGACGGCCTGGAGCTGAAGTTCGGCAACCACCAGGCGATGATTGAGATGCTGCGCCGGATTGCCTACCGGGAAGGCCTGGGAGACCTGCTGGGGCAGGGCACCAGGAAAGCCGCCGCGAAAATCGGCCAGGGCTCCGCGGACTTCGCCATGCAAATCAAGGGCCTGGAGCTGCCCGCCTACGACGTCCGGGGGGCCAAGGCGCACGGCCTGAACTACGCCACGTCCTACACCGGGGCCGACCATAACCGGGGCTACGCTTTCCAGGAAATCTTCGATATCCCCATCCCGGAGAAGGTGGACCGCAACGCCATCAAGGGCAAGGGCCGGCTGACCAAGTGGAACCAGGACGTCCGCGCCGTCACCTGCGACTGCGCCACGATGTGCGCCTTCCTGCTCGACATGGCCGTGCCCGCCGTCGCCTGCCAGAACACCGCCGACCTGGTCAACGCGGCCACCGGCCTGGACCTTACGGACAAAGAAGTCGAGAAAATCGGGGAGAGGCTGAACAACGTCGCCCGCCTCTTCAACATCGGCGAGGGGTTCACCCGCAAGGACGATTCCTTTCCTAAACGCCTTATGACCGAGGCCATCAAGGCGGGCGCTTCAAAAGGACAGCTCATCAGCCAGGCCGACCTCGATGCCATGCTCGATGAGTATTACGCCGAGCGTGGCTGGGACAGGACCGGCACCCCTACCCCGGCCAGGCTCAAGGCGCTGGGCATCAAATCACGGTAAGAGGTAACGACTTGGCGGAGACAAAATACGACAAATACTTCATCAGGGGTCCCAAGCCGGGGGAGACCCGGCCGGCCTTCCTCGACGCGGTGGCCTACCTGGACGACGACGTCATCAAGGGGAGCTTCTATTTCAACTGCGTCTATATCCGGCCGGACCACGTCCCCCGGGTACACGGCCCCCACACCCACCCCCACCCGGAAGTCCTGGGGTACTTCGGCATCGACCCGGACCACCCCTTCGAGCTGGGGGCGGAAATCGAGCTGAGCATGGGGGAGGAACTGGAAAAGCACGTCTTCACCCGGTCCACGCTGGTCTTTATCCCGCCGGGCCTGGTACACTGCCCGATACGGTACAATAAAATAGAGCGCCCCTTCATCTTCATGTACTCCATGCCGGTGAAAAAGCTCCAGGAGAAGTCCTTCAAGCACCTGGTGCCGGAAGACGAACGGGACGCGATGGTCTTTTTCGACACGTAGCCGGCGCGGTGCCGGGGCACAATATTTCCGCAATTGCGCAATATAACCGGATAGGGGAATAACATCATGACCGAATTCGGGTACGCCGGGGAAATCCTCAGGGTGGATTTGTCCGGCGGCAAAATCAGTAAGCTGCCCACCGCCGACTACGCGGAGAGGTTCCTGGGGGGGCGGGGCATCGCCGCCCGGCTCTACTGGGAGATGGTGCCGCCGGAGACCGCCGCCTTCGACGCGGCTAACTGCCTGGTAGGCGCCAGCGGCCCGGTGGCCGGCTTTCCCGGCTTCGCCGGGTCCCGCTGGGTAATCTGCGGGAAATCGCCCGCCGGGGAGACGGACTCCTTCTCTTACGCCAACCTGGGGGAGCGGTGGGGGGCCTGGCTGAAATACGCCGGCTACGACGCGCTGGCGGTGACGGGTAAAGCGGAGAGACCCGTCTACCTCTACATCGATAACGACACCGTGGCTGTCAGGGACGCCGCCGGACTCTGGGGAAAGACGACCTTCGAGGCCGCCGACTCCCTGAAGGCGGAGCTGGGGAAAGACGTTGCCTTCCTGGCCATCGGCCCGGCTGCGGAGAATCTGGTTACCTTCGCTTCCGTGTTATCGGACGGGGGCGCTTCCGGCTCCGGCGGGCTCGGCGCGGTCATGGGGTCGAAGCAGCTCAAGGCCATCGTCGTCAAAGGTAAAAAAAGGCCGGTCGCCGCCCATCCGGGGAAGCTGCCGCCGCTGGCCAGGCTCATCCGGGACATGAGAAGGGTGCGCTCCATGCCTTCCCCACCCTGGGCGCTACCCGGCATCACCCGCGACCATATCTGCTACGGCTGCGGCATCGGCTGCTCCCGCAAGGTCTATACCGGCCAGGACGGCCAGCGTTACAAGTCCTTCTGCCAGGCCTCCGGCTTCTACCGGGGACGCGTCATTGACTACTACGGAAAGTGGCACGAGGCGCACCTGCTCTCCATCCGCCTCTGCGACGCCTACGGGCTTGATACCTCCGTGATGCACGGGATGATTGACTGGCTGGCGGCCTGCTACCGGGAGGGGCTGCTCACCGGGGAGTCAACCGGCCTGCCGCTCTCCAGGATAGGCAGCGCCGAGTTCATCGAGGCGCTGACCCGGAAGATTGCTGACCGCGAAGGTTATGGTGATATCCTGGCCCGGGGCACCATCTTCGCCGCGGGGGAGGTCGGCGGAAAGGCCGGGGGACTGCTGGCGGAAGCCGTGGCTACCCGGCGGAGCGAGACCAGGGACTATGACCCCCGGCTGCTGCCGACCACGGCGCTGCTCTACGCCACCGAGCCGCGGCGGCCGATAAGCCAGCTGCACGAAATAAGCATCATGCTGCTGGCCTGGCTGAACTGGGCCAGGAAAAACGAGGGCGCCTTCTTCTCCAGCGACGACTTCCGCGAGGCCGCCGCCAGGTTCTGGGGCGGCGCCGTCGCCGCCGATTTCTCCACCTTCGAGGGTAAGGCAACGGCCGCTAAAAAAATCCAGGACCGCACCTATGCCAAGGAAAGCCTCGTCCTCTGCGACCTCCGCTGGCCGATGACCTGGGCCAACTACCCCGGCGGGCACGTCGGCGACCCCACCCTGGAGAGCCGGGTCCTCGCCGCCATCACGGGCCGGGACATCGACGAGGCCGGGCTGAACCGCATCGGCGAGAGAATCTTCAACCTCCAGCGGGCGATACTGCTGCGGCAGGGGTGGCCGGGAAGCGAGGGCGACTGCCTGCTCGACTACTTCCACGAGGAGCCTCTGCGGGAGGGGGAGGTCTTTTTCGACGCGGAGGGCATCGTGCCGGGCAAGGACGGCCGGGTCGTTTCCAGACTCGGGGCGGTCGTTGACCGGGGTGAGTTCGAGCGGGTGAAGAGCGAGTATTATAACCTGCGGGGCTGGGACACCGCGAGCGGCCTGCCGACCCGGGCCGGGCTTAAAAAGCTCCGGCTGGACGACGTGGCCGCCGACCTGGCGGGGCGGGGACTTTTAAAGTAGATGGCAGACAACGGTCATTCCCGGCAGCGCTGGTACATGCTCGGCCTGGGGTCCGTCATCGTCCTGGTGGCTTACGGCATGGCCAACACCTGCATGCCGGTGCTCTTCAGCGAAATCGCGGCGGAGCTCAACCTGAACATCGTGCAGATTGGCACGGTGTGGGGCCTCGGCTCCGTGGCCAGCATTCCCAGTATCCTGATGGTCGGCGTGGTGGCCGACCGTTTCGGGGTGAGACGCACCATGTTCATTACCTGCCTGCTGGCCGGTACCTTCGGCGCCCTCCGGGGACTCTCGGACAGTTTCCTCACCCTGATGATTACCACGCTGCTGTTCGGGTTCGCCACCGAGGCGGTGCCGGTCGTCTTCATCAAGGCAATCAGCCTCTGGTTTCACGGGCGCGGCCTGGGCACGGCCCAGGGCATCGGCAGCGCTTTCGTCGGGGGCGGGATGATGCTGGGGGCGCTGCTCAGCGCCACGGTCCTTTCGCCCCTGCTGGGCGGCTGGCAATACGTGCTGTTCCTCTACGGCGGCATCTCGGTGCTCGTCGGGCTGCTCTGGTTCCTGACCGTCCCCGACCCCGCCCCATCGGCGGCGGCCGCCTCCGGCCAGAGTACGCCGCAACGCGCCCTGGGACATGTCATCCGCACCCGGGGAGTCTGGCTCGTCGCCCTGGGGATGATGGGCTTCGCCGGGTCCTCCCGGGGGCTGGTCGGCTACCTGCCCCTCTACCTCCGCAATAGCGGCTGGACCCCGGCCGGCGCCGATGGCGCCCTGGCGGCCCTCAACGCGGCGGGGACGGTGGGGGCCATCCCTCTCTCCCTGGCCTCCGACCGGCTCGGGTCGAGGAAGACCATCCTGCTGCCAGGCGTAATAATAGCTGCCATCAGCATCGGGCTGCTTTCCGTGGTGACCGGGCCGGCGGCCTGGCTCCTGGCCATACTGGCGGGGCTCTTCCGGGATATGATATGGGCGGTGGCCGGCACCCTGACCATCGAAACGGAGGAAATCGGGCCGATGTACGCCGGCACGGCGGTGGGGATTGTCCATGCCTTCGCCCGGGTGGGGTATGCCTTCTCGCCGCCGGTGGGCAACAGCCTGGTGGCGATAAATGCGGGGCTGCCCTTCGTTTTCTGGGCAGGACTGGCGGCGGCGGCGCTGCTTGCCTTCTCCCTGGTGAAAGAGACGGGACTGGGCCGCCAGCACCGCGCCGCCATGTAAGGACCGGACTACTCGACGAATACCTTGACCTTCTCCCCCCGGCCGCTCTCCACGTCCACCTGCATATCGCCCAGCGCCTCGATGAGCTCCTCGATGTCCCCGGTCTTGATGCTGCGCAGGTCGAAGTTGATGCCCTTTTCCTTCAGAGCGTCGTTGACCTTATCATAGGCCTGGGGCGGTATCAGTGAGGTCAGCTTGATGCCGGCGCGTATCAGGGACATGGGCACGCGCACGTTGACGCGGTCGTAGTTGCCGGCTTTTTCGCTCTCCGAGTTGGGCACCACGGTGACGCGCAGGTACCTGGGCTTGTCTTTTTTCTCACCCTCCACCCGGACGTCGGCCCCGCGGCCGCCCTCCCCGGCATCGATCAGGTTGAGCAGTCGGTAGGCTTCGTCGGCGCTGATCTTGTTCTCGGCGAGCATATCCAGCACCTTTTTCTGGTTCTCGGTCATGGCAGTATCCTCCTTTACCCGTCTAGATGGCGGAAACAAACACCAGTTCGTTGTTCCTCCGGATATCCACTTCGAGGCCGCGCATCGAGCAGAGCAGGCCCCAGGACACCCCGATAGTCCGCAGCGCCAGCCGGCCCCAGCCGCTCGGCCAGAGGACCAGTATGGCGATGAGAATAAGGGGGGAGAGGATAATCAGGACCACCAGGGCCACCGGCAGCAATAGGAAGAGCGGCAGCCAGATTCCGAATCTCCGGTCCTCTTTCTGGAAACGCAGCTTCATCAGCAGGGGCGGTCGGCTCATTGTCCCAGCCTCCTTATCGCCTCCTCGGCGGTGATATCGCCCCGCTCCAGCTCGGCGATGACCTCTTCCTGCGGGGAGACGGCCACAATCTCGACGAACTCGAGCTGCCGGGCGATGCGGTTGATGCGGTTCTTGACCGTGGGGTAGCTGATGCCGAACATCTCCTCCATGTCCTTGATGGAGCCGTGGCCGCGGACGAAGGCCATGACGAAGACCTGGTCCTCGGCGGAGAGGTTAGCCAGGGGCGGCAGGGTAAAGCTCCCCTCGATGGCGATATCGCTGTCCGCCAGGCGGACCCGCTCTACCGTTATCGGCTTCCCCTGGGTCATCTTCGTCAGTTCCTGCCACTCTCTGGCCATTTCCCGTCACCTTCTTTAAGTTTTCAGCCGCCCCGGATTGATTTTGTTCAGTGCCAACTTAATTATCTTAATATATTATAATTAAATATATTGATATTGTCAATACCCTGTTTAATTATATTTATTAAATTCGTCGCAAAACTTGATTTTCTTAATTAGTGGCTGGCATCCCGGCCCCGATGGTGCGGGCTGTCATTGCGAGCCGAAGGTGAAGCAATCTCTATTAATGCTATGAGATTGCCACGTCGCTACGCTCCTCGCAATGACGGTTCAATCATCGCAACGGAGCATTGACGCACTTACGCAATTGCGCTATAATTCCCGCGGGGTAAGGAAGGTCTCTTCATGTCCGTCATCTGCATCGCCAACCAGAAAGGCGGCGTCGGCAAGACGACCACGGCCGCCGCGCTGGCCCAGGGCCTCAGCGAGCACCGGAAGCGCGTGCTCCTGGTGGACTGGGACCCGCAGGCCAGCCTGACCGTCAGCCTGGGATACAACCCGGACGGTCTGAAGCTCACGAGTTACGACGTCCTGACGAGCGTCATCAGGAACAACGGCCGGGTGGCCATCAGCGACGTTACCCTGAAAACGGACAACCCGGGTATCGACCTCGTGCCGGCCAACATCGAGCTATCGCAGGCGCAGCTGGACCTCGTCAACGCCTTCACCCGCGAGCTGGTGCTTAAGGAGATGCTCCAGCCGGTGCGCCGGGACTACGATTATATCATCGTGGACTGCCTGCCCAGCCTGGGGCTGCTGACCGTCAACGCCCTTTCCGCCGCGGACAGCGTATTGATTCCTCTGCAGTCCGACTTCCTGGCGATGAAGGGGCTGGCGCTGCTGCTGACCACCATCATGCGCGTCCAGGAAAAGATTAACCCGTCGCTGGAGATAATGGGAATCCTGTTCACCATGACCAACAACCGCACCCTGCACAGTCGGGAGGTCATCGAGGTCACCAAGCGGGCCTTCGGCGACCGTATCCGGATATTCGATACCACCATCCCCACCAGCGTCCGTTTCAAGGAGGCCCCGGCCGCGGGGATGTCCATCCTCACCTACGCCCCGAAGTCGGAGGGGGCCGACGCCTACAGATTACTCACGGAAGAGGTGCTGCATGAAGAGAGCTAAAGTGACCGAGGAGCTTGCCTACGGGTCCGCCCTGGACCGCCTGACCGGCGGCGAACGTCCGGCTGCGGTTAAGGCGCCGGAGCCTCGCCCCACCCCACCTCCCGCCACATCGGCGCGGGGTGGGGCGATGATAAAGCTGTCCGTCTTTCTCCATCACGAGGAGGACGCCTACCTGGAGAACCTGGCTTCCACGGCCAAGTTCAGCGGGGGCAAGAAGCTCAGCAAGACGAAGCTCATCGAGGCGATGGTGCGGGCCTTCCGGACGACCGCCCTTGACGTGCGGGGCGTCCGTGACGACGCGGAGCTGCTCAAGAGGGTAACGGCGCAGCTGCGCCAGGAACGGTAAGCGTAAATATGTACGGGCGAAAGATTGATAAAAACCACGGGGTCAGTGCCGTAAAATATCAGCCCGTTTTGGCGGGAAGGAGGAATCGGTCAAATACCGGCACCAGGGGCGTAATTTTTGATTCTGGACGTTCTGGCGGGGTCCTGGCGGGCGGGCGGGAGAGTATAATGCCTGACATCCTCGGGAGGGGGGCGGGGTGAGTGAAGCGGAACCTTTTCATCAGCTCATTATGGGTTAAAGCCGCATCTACGCGCGGCGTCGCCACCTTCGGGGCTATCTTCGGCGCTATTTTCACCGGGACCACGCGGCAGATTATCCGGGCCATCCCAATGTCATCGGGGTCGTAGCCGGGGCGGTCGCCGCCGAACTCCCGGCGGGTAATCTCGATATTCTCCATCTCCGAGACGCGGTAGAGCTTCCACCCCACCACCTCCAGCAGCTCGCTGTAGCCGCCGGTCTGGTAGCAGATGAGCGACTCGTTGTCCGCGCCGGCCATGACCACCCCCAGGCAGAAGGGCTCCACGGTGCGGTAGCCGCCGTGATAGTAAAACTCGATGACGCGCCGGCCCTTGATGGCCCCGCACAGCACCTCCCGGTTCTTATCCCTCCGGGTGGTGAGGTGAAGCAGGTCCCTGACGGAAGGCATTTTAGACGGCTCCTATTTTACCCTGAGCCTCCCCCTCGGTTCCGCCACCACCTCCCCGATGATGGCCGCCTCCGCCACGCCTTCCCCGTGCAGCTTCTCCAGCAGCATCCACGCCTTTTCCCGGGGCACGGCGATGAGCAGTCCGCCGGAGGTCTGGGGGTCGTAAAGGATATCCTGCAGATACCGGGCTATGCTTTTATCAATATCAACCATGTTTTCACGGAACTCCCGGTTGCGCTGGAGTCCGCCGGGGACCGTGCCCTTCTCCGCCAGCTCTCTAGCCTCGGGGAAGACGGGAACGGCGGCCGAATCAATCACCATGCCCACTTCCGTGCCTTCGACCATCTCCGAGGCATGGCCGAGCAGGCCGAAGCCGGTGACATCCGTGCAGGCATTTACGCCGACCCCCAGCATCAGTTCCGAGGCGGTGCGGTTGAGGGCGGTCATCGACTTCACGACAAGAGCAATGGCACTAACGCTGGCCGTACCCTTCTTAATGGCCGTGCTGATTATCCCCGTCCCCAGCGGCTTGGTCAGGATGAGACAGTCGCCGGGCCTGGCCCCGCCGTTGTGGACCACTTTATCCGGGTGGATGGTGCCGGTGACCGCCAGGCCGTACTTGAGCTCGGGGTCGTCGACGCTGTGGCCGCCGACCAGCAGCACCCCGGCCTCATGCATCTTGTCCAGGCCCCCCTTGAGGACCTCCCGCAGCACGGAGATATCGAAGGTGCTCCGCGGGAAGCAGACGATATTCAGCGCCGTCAGGGGCCGGCCGCCCATGGCATAGACGTCGCTGAGGGCATTGGCCGCGGCAATCTGGCCGAAGCTGAAGGGGTCGTCAACGATGGGCGTGAAGAAATCGACCGTCTGAATGATGGCCAGCTCTGCCGATAGCTTATAGACGCCGGCATCCTCCGCATGCTCCAGACCCGCGATGAGATTAGGGTCGGACCCGAGCGGCAGGCCGGCGAGCGCCTGGGCGAGGTCACCCGGACCTATTTTGCAAGCTCAACCCGCACCGTGAACGGTCTCGGTGAGGCGCTTTGCCTCGTCGGCCATGACACCTGCCTCCTTTCCCGTATTTCACCACTATTTTACTCCAACCACCCTTACCGCGCCACCCCCCCAGCCCGGGGTTCTGTCCTGATTGTCATGACATTCTGGTCTCACCCCCTTAATCCCCCTCTCCAACCTGGTAAATCAATCCATCCGACAGATAATCTGGTTGGCTTTGTCCTAAATGTCATTCTGAGGAACGAAGTGACGAAAGAATCCCTACCGCTGTAGACCCTTCGCTACGCTCAGGGTGACATGGATTAAGCACTTTTGGGGCAAAGTGAATCTGGTTGGACATCTCCAGCCAATCGGGGCGACGGATTACGCCTGGAAACAGGCTGGAGAGGGGTCAGGGGTGAGGAAAAGAAAAGCAACCAAATACCAACAGAACCAGCCTTGAGGGACCCGACATATATACGCTAGAATAGGGCTTGGGAAAATCTTCATGGGGTCGGAGAATAATAGCGGCACGGTAAGCCTGACGGTGGAGGTCAAGGGCCACCGGGCGCACTACCTGAAGGCGGGCGGCGGTCCGCCGGTGGTGCTGGTACACGGCGGCGCCAGCGATTCCCGCGACTGGCTCAACACCACCCCGGCGCTGGCGGACCGCTTCTCCGTCTACGCCCCCGACCTGATAGGGTTCGGGCGGAGCAGCCGGAGAGCGGACGGCTACTACCTCTCCGATTTTTCCGATTTCATCCTGGAGTTCATCGAGAGGCTGGGGCTGAAAGAACCGGCCCTGGTGGGGCACTCCCTCGGGGGAAGGGTCTGCCTGGGCGTGGCGCTGCGACATCCGGAGAAAGTTAGCCGGCTGGTGCTGGTGGACGCCGCCGGGCTCGGCCGGGTCTCCCGGTTCGGCACGGTGTTCTTCGGGGCCTTCTGGCGACTCCGCAAGCTGTTGCGGCGGCCGCAGCCCTATCCCCAGTTCCTGGCCAGGGACGGGGAGGACAACGACTGGCTCTGCGTCGACAAGCTGCCCGGCCTGAAAACGCCGACTCTCCTCGTCTGGAAACGCCACGACCCCTACCTGCCGGTGTCCATCGCCCGGCGGGCGGAAAAGCTGATACCCGGGGCCAGGCTGGCGGTAGTGCCGGGGTACGGGCACGCCCCCCAAGTCCAGAACCCGGCGGCCTTTAACCGGCTGCTGCTCGATTTCCTGGTGGATGGCCGCCCTTAGCCGCCCCTGTCCAGGACCTCGTTAAGCCAGCCCATCGCCGCTATCATGGCCGGGAACCCGGCGGTGGTCAGGGCCAGGAGCACGGCGTGGCGGACCTCGTCCTTGGAAGCTCCCCCCGCCAGGGCGCGCCGCGCGTGGGAGCGGACGGCGCCTTCCGAGCTCAGCCCCACGGCGACGCCCAGCCTGACGAGCTCGGCGGTCTTCTCATCGAGGGGGCCGGCCTGGAGACAGCGGCCGGCCAGCTCGCCGTAGGCCTCGGACAGCTCCGGGTGGTGCCGCTGAAATTCCTTATATATCTCCGGCAAATAGTCCATGAA
This sequence comes from Chloroflexi bacterium RBG_16_60_22, assembly GCA_001796935.1. Classification (GTDB taxonomy): domain Bacteria; phylum Chloroflexota; class Dehalococcoidia; order Dehalococcoidales; family RBG-16-60-22; genus RBG-16-60-22. The sequence goes on along the minus strand of MGNX01000093.1, from coordinate 7,753 downwards.
ATTCCCCTTTTACCAGGAAATAACCCTTAAATACCGATTTCGCAGCCCGGGGCCCGCACCATCAGGACGGGGACGCAGGCGCCGCGGAGGAGGCGCTCGGCCACGCTGCCGAAAACCCAGCGGCTGATGCCGGAACGCCCGTGAGAGGCGATGACGACGAGGTCGGCCCCGCTGTCCTTGACGTAATCAACCAGCCTGTCGGCGGCGTGACCCATGATGACCTTCGTCTGCTTCTTGGCCCGGCCCAGTTCAAGCCGCTTCGCCACGTTGGAGAGGTAGTCCTTGGCCTCGGCCTTTTCATTCGCATCTTGCCGCTGGCGCGCGCTCACCGCATCTGCCTCGGAAAAAACGCCGGCCCCGTCCGTCAGGGTACCGACGGGAAGACGCACCGGCTCAATCACCCGCACCAGGACCACCTCCGCCACGCCACACCCCCCGGCGATGGCTTCCACGTGGGGCACAACGCACTCGGCCAGTTCAGAGCCGTCCAGTGGCACAATTACCTTTTTATACATTTCCGGCCTCCATTGTTACGTATTGAGTCCGACTTGCTGCTGAAAAGGCCTTAAATACCTGTCTCGCAGCCCGGGGCCCGCACCATCATGACGGGGACGCAGGCGCCGCGCAGGAGCCGGTCGGCCACGCTGCCGAAGACCCAGCGGCTGATGCCGGAACGCCCGTGAGAGGAAATAACGACGAGGTCCGCCCCGCTGCTCTTGACGTAATCGACCAGCATATCGGCGGCACTGATACGGACCGTGCTGGTAACCCGGGTAGCCTTCTTGCCATCCCCGGTCAGGACCACCGTATCCACCCGGGCGCCTCCCGGGCTGACCCGCTTGGCGATTTTAGCCAGGTAGTCCCGGGCTCCGGCCTCATGGCGGTCTTCCATCTCTTTAATCTCGGCGTCGGTGAAGACGTATTCGCCGGCGGGCATGTAGAACGGCTCGGCGGCCCGCACCAGGACCACCTCCTCGACGCCGCACCCCCCGGCAATGGTCTCCACGTGGGGCAGGACGCACTCGGCCAGTTCAGAGCCGTCCAGTGGCACAATGATTTTCTTGTACATTCTCTCCCTCCTCTATCATAAAGAACGTCCGACCGGTGACAGCTCAGGACCGGAGCCTACCGAACCTATGTCCTGAGGATATTATGCTAGATTTAACGGGCGATTTTGTCAAGTTTCCCCGGCACCGACGCTGAAATGATAGCACTTGCGGGGAAAGGCGTCTGTGACCTTTATCACCAACCGGGCAGCGGGGAAAAAGACTCAAGAGCCGAGGAGAAATACCTGGGTGCTCGGGGGCAGGTTCGATTTGCTGATGGTCAGCTTGGGGCGGGACTCGATATTCTCCATGCCCATCTCCTTGAGAAAGTCCCCCACGGGGTCGAGTTCGCGGCTGACGGAATCGGTCCTGTAGTGCATGGGGATGACGGCCTTGGGCTCGAGCTGGCGGATAACCTCGGCGGCCAGGGTGGCGTTAATCGTGGATACACCGCCGACAGGGAGCAGCAGGACATCAACGTTGCCGATTTCCTCTATCTGGTCGTTATTGAGCACGTGGCCGAGGTCGCCCAGGTGGCACAGCGCCACCCCGTCAATCTCCATGAGGTAGACGGTGTTCTTGCCCCGCGTCTGGCCCTTGACGGCATCATGACAGGTGGCGACGCCGATAATCAGCACGTTGCTGATTTCATACTCTCCGGGGCCCCGAACAACTTTAGGCTCCCCGCCGATGCCCTGGATATAGCAATGGGACGGGTGCTGGTGGCTGACGGTGACGATATCGGCGGTGGGCTTGCCCAGTGTGTAACCCAGGTCCGGGGGAAAGGGGTCGGTAATGACGGTGGCCTGATTTCCTTTGATACGGAAACAGGAATGACCGAGCCACGTAATATCCACAATACCAGTTTATCACCGGGTGGCTTGGAGGGTCAAGAAAAGGGAGAGATGAGCGACTATTTCTCTTGACAAGCGAAGGGCTAAAGTGCTAAATTATAATTAGCAGTCGGAGGGTTAGACTGCTAACGGAGAAAAGATGCTCAGAGCCAGAAGCGGGCAAATACTTAAATATATCGCGGCGGAGTACATCGCCAGGGCGGTACCGGTACCGTCGCAGGTCATCGCCGACGAGGCCAACCTGGGGGTGAGCCCGGCCACTATCCGCAACGAGATGGCCTACCTGGAGGGGGAAGGCTACCTCGTCCGGCCCCATACATCGGCCGGCTGCATTCCCTCGGACAAGGGCTACCGCTACTACGTGGAGTCGATAGAAGACGCCAGGCTCCCCTGGGAGGACCAGCGCATGATAAGTCACACCTTCCACCAGGTGGAGAGGGAGGTGGAGACCTGGGTGAGCCTGACCGCCTCGCTGCTGGCCCGCCTGGTGCAGAACGTGGCGGTGGTCAGCCTGCCCAAGGCGGCCGACTGCCAGCTGAAGCACCTGGAACTGATTGCCCTGCACGACTCCCGGGCACTGGCTATCGCCGTGCTGGAAGGGGCCAAGATAAAGCAGCAGCTGGTAAATTTCAACGAGGACGTTACCCAGCCGACCCTGTCCGGGGTCAGCAACAAGCTGAATGCCGCCTACGACGGCCTCACCCGTAAGCAGATTGCCGCCAAGAAGATAGAACTATCGGCGCTGGAGAAGCAGGCCGCCGACCACCTTATCGAGATTATGAAGGCCGAGGACAGCCACGAGTACGAAGACCCCTACCTGGAGGGCTGGCATTTCATGCTCAACCAGCCGGAGTTCGCCCGGAGCGACCGCATGCACGACCTGATGGAGCTGGTGGAGCACCGCAGCCTGCTGAAGGCCATCGTGCCGGCCGGGCTGAGCCAGCCGGGGGTGCACGTCGTCATCGGCAAAGAAAATAACAACCCGGCCATCCAGACCTGCAGCGTGGTGGTCTGCCAGTACGGCCTGCCCCGGGAGGCCACCGGCACCATCGCCGTAGTCGGCCCCACCCGGATGCCCTACCCGCGCACCATACCCACCGTCTTTTACCTGTCCTCGGTGCTGAGCCTGCTGGTGGCCGGCCTTTACCGCCGGGAAACCAGAGACGAATCAACCCCGGCCTGATGAGGGACCCTGAAATGATGCCACGCAACTCCGAAGACGAATATAACGGCGAGCCGGAAACGGAAGCCGTTGAGAAAGAAGGGGCGGAAGTCCCCGGGCCGGCACTTGCCGGGGAGCGGAAAAAGGCGGAGGAATACCTGGCCAGCTGGCAGCGGGCCCAGGCAGACTTCGTTAACTACAAGCGGCGCATGGAACAGGAAAGGCTGGATTTCAACCGCTACGCCAACGCCAACCTCATCCTGGGGCTCCTGCCCGTGCTCGACGACCTGGAAAGGGCGCTGGAGGCCGTGCCGGCCAAATATAAAAACCACGACTGGGTGGAGGGCGTCCGGCTCGTCGAACGCAAGTTCAAGACCTCCCTGGAAGGACAGGGGGTCAAGCCGATACAGGCGCTGGGCGAACCCTTCGACCCCAATTTCCACGAAGCCCTGAGGCAGGACAAGGGCCGGGAGGGCATCATCATCGAAGTATTTCAAAAAGGCTACATGTTGAATGACAAACTCCTCCGCCCCGCCCGGGTAGTGGTGGGCAACGGTGAAGGAGAAACAAAGGAGGAAGAGTAAATGGGCAAGGCAGTAGGCATTGACCTGGGCACCACCTTCAGCGAGGTGGCGGTGCTGGAAGGAGGGGAGCCGGTCGTCATCACCAGCGCCGAAGGCAGCCGCCTGATACCCTCGGTGGTGGCCATTAACAAGAACGGGGAAAGGCTGGTGGGCCAGATAGCCAAGCGGCAGGCCATCACCAACCCGGAGAATACCGTCTACGCCATCAAGCGCTTCATGGGGCGCAAGTGGGGCGAGCCGGCGGGGCGCGAGCTCCCCGTCGAGGAAGACGCCAAGCGCAAGACCTATAAAGTTACCCGAGCCGCGAACAACGACGTCCGCGTGGCGATGGGGGGCAAGGACTACAGCCCGCCGGAGATATCGGCGATGATTCTCCAGAAGCTGAAGGCCGATGCCGAGGCGTACCTGGGCGACAAGGTGACCGAGGCCGTCATCACCGTGCCGGCCTACTTCAACGATGCCCAGCGCCAGGCCACCAAGGACGCCGGCAAGATTGCCGGGCTGGAAGTGCTGCGCATCATCAACGAGCCCACGGCCGCCTCGCTGGCCTACGGCCTGGACAAGAAGGGCGACGAGACCATCGCCGTCTATGACCTCGGCGGCGGCACCTTCGATATCTCCATACTGGAGCTGGGCGAAGGCACCTTCCAGGTGAAGTCCACCAACGGGGACACCCACCTCGGCGGCGAGGACTTCGACCAGCGGATTATGGACTGGCTGTGCGACGAGTTCAAGAAAGACCAGGGCATCGACCTGAGGTCGGACAAGACGGCCCTCCAGCGGCTCAAGGAGGCCGCCGAGAAGGCCAAGGTGGAGCTGTCCACCGTGCAGCAGACCGATGTGAACCTGCCATTCATCACCGCCGACGCCAGCGGGCCCAAGCACCTCAATATCACCCTGAACCGGTCCAAGCTGGAGCAGCTGGTGGCGGACCTGGTGGAAAAGACGATAGGCCCCTGCCGGCAGGCGCTGACCGATGCCGAGAAGACCACCGGCCAGATTGACGAGGTCATCCTGGTGGGCGGTCAGACCCGGATGCCCCTGGTACAGAAGAAGGTACAGGAGTTCTTCGGCAAGGAGCCGCATAAGGGCGTCAACCCGGACGAGGTGGTGGCCATCGGCGCCGCCATCCAGGCCGGCGTGCTCAAGGGGGAGGTCAAGGATATCCTCCTGCTCGATGTCACCCCGCTGACGCTGGGCATCGAGACACTCGGCGGGGTAGCCACCCCCCTCATCCCGCGCAACACCACTATCCCCACCGCCAAGAGCCAGATATTCAGCACGGCGGCGGACAACCAGCCCGGCGTGGAGATTCACGTCCTCCAGGGCGAACGGCCCATGGCCGCCGATAACCGCACCCTGGGGCGGTTCATGCTCGACGGCATCCTGCCGGCCCCCCGGGGCGTGCCGCAGGTCGAGGTCACCTTCGACATCGACGCCAACGGTATCCTCAACGTGCGCGCCCAGGACAAAGGCACCGGCAAGGAGCAGAAGATAACCATCACCGCCTCCAGCGGCCTCTCCAAGGAAGAGGTGGCCAAGATGCAGAAGGAGGCCGAGGCGCACGCCTCTGACGACGCCCGGAAACGCGACGAGATAGAGGCCAAGAACATGGCCGATACGCTGGCCTACACGGCGGAGAAGACGCTGCGGGACAACAAGGACAAGGTCCCCGCCGACCTCAACACCGAGGCCGAAGCCAAGATAGCCGCGGTGAAGTCCGCTCTGCAGGGCACGGATACCGATGCCATCAAGCGCGCCACGCAGGAGCTCAACCAGACCATGCAGAAAATAGGCTCGGCGGTGTACGGACAGCAGCCGCAGCCGCCCCCGCCGCCCCCCGGCGGGCAGGAGCCGCCGCAGGGCGGAGGCGGTGAGGAGGGTGAAGGCACCGTGGAGGGCGAGTTCCGGGAAGTTTAGTATCTGCGCACCTGCGCAATTACGGATATTTCGAGAGGGGGCTGAAAAGCCCCCTCTTCCTTTTCCCCACCCCCATGTCATTGCGAGGAGCGCAGCGACGTGGCAATCTCTTTCTTTGGCCCAGATGTCATTCTCGGGCTTTTCCCGAGAATCCCCACCGCCTCCCCCTCTGGATTCCGGCTTTCGCCGGAATGACAATTTCCTAAAAGGTCTTATGGGCGCGTTTTCCCCCTTTGGAAAAGGGGGACCAAGGGGGATTTCAACTCCCCCAACCCCAGAGGGGAGTGCGCCAGCGAGAGGGGGTGAAACCCCTCTTTCAATTCTTCCCCCTCTCCGACCAGATGAACTTTCGGACTAGCCTGATGCAACTGGTCGGAGAGGGGGACAAAGGGGGTGAGGCAAAGATAATGCCCCATTTAACATCTGCTCATAAGAGTAATTGCGCAACTGCGCACCGGCGCAGCCCCGCAACTCCTCGCTTACGTGCTTGAGTATTTCCGTGATTTATTAATAATGTCATTCTCGGGCTTGACCCGAGAATCCAGAGCCCTCCCCCTCTGGATTCCGGCTTTCGCCGGAATGACGGCAAATCATCGCCGGACAACCTCCTTTACCCTATTTGCGCCCCGTTGCGCGCAACCACTATAATTGAAAGTCTGGAGGCAGGAATTGCTCGATAGCGAAATACTTCACCGGGTCAACCGCCCCGCCCGCTATACCGGCGGCGAGTGGAACAGCGTCGTCAAGGACTGGGAAGGGACCGCCATCAGGATAGCACTGGCCTACCCGGATACCTACGAGATAGGCATGTCCAACATGGCCGTGCCCATCCTCTACGACCTGCTCAACCGCCAGCCGGACGTCCTCGCCGAGAGGGTGTACGCCCCCTGGACAGACCTGGAGGCCGCCCTGCGCCAGCGCCGCATCCCCCTCTTCAGCCTGGAAAACCAGCGGCCGCTCAAGGACTTCGATATCGTCGGTTTCTCGCTGGGGTACGAGCTTACCTACACCAACGTGCTCAACATGCTCGACCTGGCGGGGATTCCGGTGCTGGCCGCGGAGAGAGATAGTTCCCACCCCCTCGTCATCGCCGGTGGCTCCTGCTGCCTCAACCCGGAACCGATGGCCGACTTCATCGACGCTTTTGTCATCGGCGACGGCGAGGAGGTGCTCCTGGAGTTCCTCGACGCCTACCGCGGGTCCAGGGGCGAAGGCAGGGAAAAGCTGCTGCGCCGGCTGGCCTCCGTCACCGGTGTCTATGTCCCCGCCCTTTATCACCCGGAGTACGGCTCCGACGGCCTTTTAAAAAGCCTGACGCCCGCCGTCCCGGAGGCCAGTGTTAAAATTCAACGCCGACTCGTCGGAAAGCTGCCCCCGCCGCCCTTCCGGCCGGTGGTACCCTACATCGAGGTGGTTCACGACCGTGCCGCCATCGAAATCCAGCGCGGGTGCAGTCGGGGCTGCCGCTTCTGCCAGGCGGGCATGATTTACCGTCCGGTCCGCGAGCGTCCCCACGAGGAGGTCATCGCGGCGGCGGGAGAGCTCATCCAGAATTGCGGCTACGACGAGCTCTCCCTGGTGTCACTGAACACCTCCGACTACGCCGGCATCGACGAACTGGTGGGCAAGCTCTCCCGCCGCCACCCCAACCTCACCCTCTCCCTGCCGAGCCTGCGCCTGGACAGCTCCTCCATCAGGCTGGTCGGCTCCCTCCCCACCCGGAGTCGCACCGGGCTGACCTTCGCCCCGGAGGCCGGCAGCGAGCGGTTGCGCCGGGCCATCAACAAGCCCCTGACCGAGGCGGACCTGCTCGAGACGGCCGCCACCGCCTTCGAGCGGGGCTGGACCGGCCTCAAGCTCTACTTCATGGTCGGCCTCCCCACCGAGACCCTCGAGGACGTGGCGAGCATCGTCACCCTGGTGGACAGGGTCCGCGCCGAGGGCCGGAAGGCCAGCGGCAAGAAGCCGATGATAAGGGTCAGCGTCGCCACCTTCGTGCCCAAACCGCATACGCCCTTCCAGTGGTCGTCCCAGGAAGGCGAAGACTCTTTGCGCGCCAGGCAGGAAGTCCTCCAGCACGGCCTGTCACACAAGGGCGTGCGTCTGTCCTGGCAGGACCCGCGGGTCAGCCTGCTGGAGGCGGCGCTTTCGCGGGGGGACCGGAGGACGGGGAGAGTCATTCAGCGC
>MGNX01000092.1:11010-11144 GCA_001796935.1 Chloroflexi bacterium RBG_16_60_22 | reverse complement strand
ATTCAGCTTACCACACTTTCCGAACGCTATGAAGATATATTTAGGAAATACTACGCCGCTGAGATTAACAACATAGAAAAGGCATTATTGGCAACTCCGAGTACGTTAACTGAAGCAAAAAACATAGGCTTAAG
>MGNX01000092.1:9669-11004 GCA_001796935.1 Chloroflexi bacterium RBG_16_60_22 | reverse complement strand
CTTATTGACACATGAAAGTGACGATGCTACGGACCTTAGAAAAGGCCTCACGACCCGGTTAGTTTTAGATACCCTTTCAGATCAAAAATCGAGAACACCAGAACAACTTGCAGGAGAAATAACTGGAATATTACATCTGCCACGAACCATATCAACTGCCTATATGAAAGAAATACTCTCTATACTTAAGACCGATGGTCTTATTACTTCTGATAATAATCTAGTATCTCTAACAGATTTGGGAAATAAGTTTATTGCAGACATGCCTGAGGAAGCAAGCAGCAAGCTTTTAGAAGGTCGGATTGCGATTAGGGAAGCGATCAAAGGACTCTCGGGACATTCCCTTAGCGATAGTCAGTTTGAAAAACTCTGGAATAATTTCCAAGAGGGGATAACTGACTTGTTTCACACTCATGGCCTTTCAATAGTCAAGATGATTAGGTCGGCTTTAGCCGAAGAGACTTGGAAAGCGGATAAAAGTACGATAGAAATTCCATTGGATGATTTTGCAAATCGTGTTACAACTGTAATAACAGAAAAGCAACAAAGGGAAGAAATCAGGCAGTCTATAATAGACATGTTCTTTGAAAAAAATACTCCAGCTTTTAACTGGCTTACACAGGTTTGTGGAATTTATGTAATGATGTGCTCTCTGGGGTTCGAGACTTTAAGTAATGAACAAATAGTTAATACGCTTTCTTGTTATCATTTGGTTCCTGATAGCGATATTGTTCTGTCTTTGCTTTGTGTAGGGGAAGAGAATAATGAAGATGTAAATAGGATATTATCTGGATGGAAAGGCATTGGTGGTAAATTGTTCATGGTTAGGCCAGTCTTAGAAGAAATTGCTCATCATGCCTGGATAAGCGAGCACGATTACAACGCATTCGGTAAAGAACTGTCAAATTTATCAGACATAGAAGCAAATAGGCTAATTGATAATGCATTTGTGAGAGCATTCCGTAAAGAGGCTGCAGATTCAACAGATAGAAGAAATTGGAATAGCTACATAAAACAATATAAAGGTCGTGTTGATACTGACTATGGGTATATATCAGAGTTGTTGAGAGATGAACATGGGTGGGGTTTAATTCCTGAAGATAGTGAAAAGGGTAATGATTTTTCAAAACGAGTATCTGGCTTCCTGATAAAAATATTCTGTAGACAATACAGATGCCAACCTTACGAACTTGATTATAGGATTATCGATAAAGCAAGAAGGGATGGCAGATTAATATCTGTAGTGCATAACGAACGACAATCAGCTCATATTGTGGGAGAGCCGCGTACGTATTGCATAGTATCATCCGCAAGATTATTAAAAGAGGCTGACAA
>MGNX01000092.1:9327-9655 GCA_001796935.1 Chloroflexi bacterium RBG_16_60_22 | reverse complement strand
AAATAGGAGAACCTGAGATGGTTCTTTCGTTATCTGCTATCGGATTTCTTTTAACATTAACCCCACAAGTGCAAATGGGGTTTGGTACATTACGATCAATTCTTTTTGATACATATTTAGCCACAAGGTTGACTCCAATTCAAAGATTGGCTTGTAGAGTTATTGCCTCGTCGGGACAATGGAATATGCCATGGGCAAAAAGGCCGACTTTACAAAGAAACCTTAGGCAGACGATACTCGAGCACGCCCGACTTCTCGGAGAAAAACCTGATAAAATTGCCGATAAAGTAATAAAGGTCGAAGATAAAGAATTCACAACACAAATTAT
>MGNX01000092.1:9155-9228 GCA_001796935.1 Chloroflexi bacterium RBG_16_60_22 | reverse complement strand
TTGCGCGTAGACCGCTTTTCGAGAGCGGCACCATGAACCACTCGGACACCTCTCCGAACCTAAGAATTTTAAC
>MGNX01000092.1:4388-9117 GCA_001796935.1 Chloroflexi bacterium RBG_16_60_22 | reverse complement strand
GGCCGGATTACCCCAGCACCTTGAACGTGACCGGCCTGTGTCCCTTTTTATCTTTTTCGAAGTACACGTCACGGGTGCCGCCTTCCCCCACGAGCATGATTTCCACCTGGATAATCGGCCGGTCCACGCGGGTGACCTCCAGCGGGCAGTGGGGGAACCCCGCCGGCAGGTTGACAATCGTCGGCCTGGTAAAGACGTGTTTCTCCATCTCCTCGCCCAGGTAAAGCACCACCTCCGCCCCGAAGTCCTCCGGGTCGTCCGGGTTGCCCCCGTACCAGGCCAGGAACTCCTGGAAGTTATGGGTGTGGCACGGATTATCGGACTTGAACGGACGGTTGATGAACTGGAGGCCCATCGTCATGTTATAACCCAGCTGCGCGTGCGATACCATGCGGCCGTTGAAGACGACCCTCCCGTCATCCCCCGAGCTTATCTCCACGTGGGGCGGATGCACCACGTACTTATCGTATTTACCCGCCATGCCGTACCTCCCGGAATTTTAAGAACTCGCCGACGGTCGAAGTCGACGACCAAATTCTAGTCCATTCACGCTCGCGTTGTCAACGCGTGACGGGGTCGCCGGGCGCCATGGCCGTATTGTGATTATTTTGTGACGTTTCCGCCGTATTTTGTGACCTGCGTGTGACGCGGTTTCCTTACAATGCCAGCATTTAGAGCGACTGCAACGATTGCGTGGATTGAAGGAAAGGACACGAAATCGACTTGCGGCCGGTGCCCGCGCTATTGCGTAGCCGGGACGATTATCTGGAGGGGGGCCATGTTAAACATCGTTAAGCTCAAGGGGTGTAAGCGCTGCGGCGGCGACCTTTTTCTGGACCGCGACTCCGATGGGGTTTTTCTCTCCTGCCTGCAGTGCAGCGCCGTCTATGTCCGGCGCTTGGCGCCTCTGGTCAGGAAACCCAAGCTCAAGAAGATGTACGCCCGCTGAGAAGCCGCCGGCTATTTCTCCCCGTTCTCTCCGGCCGCCCTGCTCTGGAACTCCCGGAGCCAGCGCTTGATATCATCGAGGGCGGGCGGGGCCACGTAAAAGACCTGTATATCCGGCGGGAACTGGACCTGGTGGTTTTCCCTCATGAACAGTATCCCGGTCTCATCTGCCTGGAGAGTCTCGTCGATTTTGCGGGAGATGTACTCCTTCCTCTTCCTGGCGGCCCCGGTATAGGCCTCGTAGACCTTGTTCATCACCCCGGGGTTCTGCAGGCCCATCAGCAGGCAGCGGTTCCAGTCCATGAACTCCGTCAGGGTATCCAGGTCCTCGACCGCCTCCAGCTGCGCCTCTTTCTCCAGGCAGGACTTGATGATGTCGTGGCTGGCCTCGCTCAGCTCCGCGATGGCCTTATCCCCTTCTTCCCCGCCGACGGCGATAAGCTCGTGGTAGATGCGCCTGGCCCGCCCGAGCTTCGCCTCGAGGTCGGCGACCTGCCCGGCTACCTGCTCCCAGTATTTCTTGAGCCTGGCAACGTACTCTTCCGGCGAGTCCTCGGTGCGGTACATCAGGGGAATGAAGTACAGCCTCCGCCCCTTCTTATAGTCTGCCGCCGGGGGTTTCTCTATCCTGCCCAGTTCCTCGGCCATGAAATCGTCTCCCGTCCGTCATCATGTTTCATAAAACACCTAGCGCAGCTCCCGGACGCAGTCCCGGCACACCACGAGTACCGGCAGGAACCGGGTAACGCTCCTCATGTCCTCGAGCGGTTTATCCTTACCGCAGCGCTGGCATTTGAACTTTATCACCAGAGGCCTGGTCGCCTTGTCCTCTTTCTTTGACACTTCGTCGGCCATAGACACTCCTTTTTCGGTACTTCCTTTTCCATCGATGGCTAGCGGGGCAGCGGGGCGGTCTCCGCGGGTGTCACCATACGGTCGGCAACCTCCTGGCCCGGCGCGATGCCGGCGTTGCTGCTGATGATGGCGCGGTTCAGCCTGGCGCCGGTCCCCACGCTGACATTATCCCACAAAATAGCATTTTTCACGAATACGCCCTCCTCCAGACGGCAGTTCTCCCCGAGGACTACCGGCCCTACGACGGATACCCGGGCGTCTATCCGGCAGCCGCCGCCGGCGACCACCGGCCCTGTCACCGAGGCCGAAGGGTGGACGTTAACCCGCGGGCCGTAGCTCAGGCCGCCGTCCAGTCCCGGGAGGAGCGGACTGCGCACCGCCGCGGTCAGCAGGTCCATGCACAGGGAGAAGTACTTGCCCGGCGTCCCCATGTCCAGCCAGTAGCCGCGGTGGGGATAGCCGTAGACCGGCTCTCCCCTACCGAGGAGGGTGGGGAAGAGACCCCGCTCGAACATGTAATGGCCGGGCGGTATGTGCCGCATCACCTCCGGCTCGAGGATATAGGTGCCGGCGTTTATCCAGTCGGTCGTCGCTTCCGCACGCGGCGGTTTCTCGATGAACGCTTTTACCCGCCGGTGGCTATCCGTTTCCACCACCCCGAAGGCGGAGGGGTCTTCCACCCGATGCAAAGATATGGAGGCTTTGGCCCCCTTTTCCCGGTGCCTGGCGAACATATCGGCTAAATCAAGGTCGGTAAAAACATCGCCGTTGAGGACGAAGAAGGTCCCGTCCAGGTGCGCCTCGGCGTTTTTTACGGCGCCGGCGGTGCCCAGGGGCACCGCCTCCAGGCAGTAGGTCAGCCGCACGCCGCAGGGGCTGCCGTCGCGGAAGTATTCACGGATAACGCCGGGGAGATAGCTCAGTGTCAGGATGATGTCCCTGATGCCGAACTGCTTGAGGTAGGCGATGGTATGCTCCATGAACGGGCGGTTCAGGACCGGCACCATCGATTTCGGCGTGGTGCTGGTGAGCGGCTGAAGTCGCGTCCCGGGGCCGCCCACTAAAACGACCGCCTTCAGCCCCGATAAAATTTCAGTTGCCATATTTTTCAGAATTTATATGCTGCGGGAACCGAGGGTGAAGGCAAAAAAACCTCGTAATCGCGATTACCGTTGCTATTATATCATCTGCTCAGGCCATGACAAAACTCAGGTACATGCCGGCCAGGAACAGCAGCATCAGGCCGGCGTTCAGCCAGTTCAGCCGGAAGAGTCTTGCCGGCTTGAAACGGAGCCCGGCGATGAAGAGCAGCGTCATCAGGAACACCGCCCCCGCGACGACCAGGTGGCCCTCCGATACGGCGCCGAGGACCGGGCCCTTCGTGTAGAGGAGGTCGGTCAGCGGGATGATGGTCAGGTTGAACAGGTTGCTGCCGACCATGTTGGCCACAGCCATATCGATGGCGCCGATGCGCATCGCCGTGAAAGAGACGGTGATTTCCGGCAGGGTGGTGGTGAAGGCCAGAAAGAGGCTGCCCACGAAGCTCTCTTTCAAGCCGGTAACCAGGGCAATCTCGTTGCCGATGGTCGCCAGCCAGATGCCGGCCCCGACGATAAAGGCCGCCGCGATGCCGAAGAACAGGTAGACCCGGCCGAGGGGTTCGTCCACCGGGTAAATGGGTGGCTCCTGGGGTGGGGGGTGCCGCTTCTCAAAGCGGAAGATATAACGCACCGAGATAATGTAGAGGATAATGATAACCGGTGTGTACCAGCCCACCGGGCCGAGCGGCATGGCGTAGAAGCGGGAGCTGACCAGGATGGAAAGGGATACCACCGCCAGCAGCAGCAGGCTGAACCAGGCCGTCAACCGGTGGGTCGGGCTGGCGGCCGTCATGATGGAGCCGTGGCGATGGAAGATATCCAGCAGGGCCAGGTTGAAGAGATTGAAAGCGTTGGCCCCGATGAGGTCGCCCACGGTGAGGTCCGGCACGCCGACCAGTGTCACCGCGCTGACGCCGGTGAAAACCTCGGGCAGGGAGGTGATGGCCGCGATGGCGATGACCCCCATCCACACCTGCCCCATGCCCGTCCTCTCCGCGATGATATCCCCGTACCTGGCTACTTTCTGACCGGAGAAGAAGATGACCAGTATGCAGATTATCAGCTTAAACCAGACCAAGGTGGACCTCTGTTACCAGCACTCTAGTAACTCTATTGACATCGGCGCCAAATGTCAATATTGCCATCAGGCCCCGTTTTTTGCTACAATATTACATTCTCTCCGGCCCCCCGGATTGCGCATTTATTGATGTTATCACTCAGTCAGGTCCTGGCGATAGTCATCTTCGGCCTCGTGCTGGCCGTTATTATCAGCGACCGGTTTCCCCGCTATATTCCCGCCCTCGTCGGCGGCGCCCTGATGATATTCGTTGTCTTCCTGGGCGTGCAGCGGAGCCCGGAGGCGGTCTGGAACGTGTTGAACCTGGCGCAACTGGGGCAGTGGGCCTTCTGGGTGCCCGGCCAGGAGCACATCGAATCTTACGGCGTCAACTGGCAGACCATCATCTTCATCGGCGGGATGATGGTGATGGTGGCCGGCATGGAGCGGGTCGGTTTTTTCCGCTGGATTTGCCTCTACGCCGCCCGCCTGGTGGGGTGCCGGGTAATCCCTCTCCTGCTCTCTTTCATGCTCATTTCCGGGTTCCTCTCCATGTTCATCGATAGCATTACCGTGCTGCTGTTCCTCAGCATGGTCACCATCGAGCTGGCGCGCCTGCTGAAGTTCGACCCCGTTCCCGTCATCGTGGCCGAGATTTTCGCCGCCAATACCGGCGGTGCGGCCACCATGAGCGGCGACCCTCCCAATATCATTATCGGCACCGGCCTCGGCTATACCTTTGCGGACTTCGCGGTGAACACCGGCGTCA
>MGNX01000092.1:4204-4373 GCA_001796935.1 Chloroflexi bacterium RBG_16_60_22 | reverse complement strand
ATTTTCACCATGGTCTATTTCTATTTCATTTTTCGTAAAAGCCTTAAGCAGGGGACCAGCCCCGCGGAGATGATGAAGGTCTGCCCCTTCCCCACCTCGGCGATAACCGACCGCCGCCTGTTCTTCATCGACACGGGCATTTTTTTCCTGGCGGTAATACTTATCGTGA
>MGNX01000092.1:0-4195 GCA_001796935.1 Chloroflexi bacterium RBG_16_60_22 | reverse complement strand
AGACGGGACTTTCCATAGGTTTAATCGGCGTCATCGCTGCCGCCCTGACGTTGCTGACGGACGTTAAGGACATCAAGCACGTCTTCAAGGCGGTCAACTGGCAGGCGCTGCTATTCTTCCTCGGCCTCTTTGTCTGCGTGGGCGGTCTGGAGGAGACCGGCGTGCTGGAGATTATCGCCAGGTTCATCGGCCAAGCATCCGGCGGCAAGATTAGCATCGCTATACCGTTTATTCTCTGGATTTCCGCCTTTGCCTCGGCGATAGTGGATAATATCCCCTTTGCCGCCACCATGGTACCCGTTATCAAGGAGCTCTCGGTCGTCGGGGCGATGAGCCTGCCGACCCTCGCCTGGGCGCTGGCCCTGGGGACGGACCTCGGCGGTAACGCCACCCCCATCGGCGCCTCGGCCAACGTGGTGGGGACATCGATAGCCCACAAAGAAGGCTATCCCATCAGCTGGGGCCGGTTCCTCAAGTACGCCTTCCCGCCCATGCTTATCGTCGTGGGCATCAGCCACGCCATGCTTATCTGGCGTTACGCTTGAGAAAGTCGTCAAATTTGCCATGCTTTACCGGATTATTGTATTATCTTATTAATTGCCCCTGTAGCTCAGGTGGATAGAGCACCGGCCTCCGGAGCCGGGCGCGAGCGTTCAAGTCGCTCCAGGGGCGTTTTCAGCAAGTACGGAGCGGAAAATGACGATTAAAAAGAGCCTCATCGAGATTAGATGGCACGGGCGCGGCGGCCAGGGGGCGGTGACATCAACCGAGCTGCTGG
Source organism: Chloroflexi bacterium RBG_16_60_22 (assembly GCA_001796935.1). GTDB lineage: Bacteria > Chloroflexota > Dehalococcoidia > Dehalococcoidales > RBG-16-60-22 > RBG-16-60-22. Next base: position 3,417 of record MGNX01000092.1, on the reverse strand, counting down.
CCCAGGCAGCCATCAGCGAAGGCAAGTACGCTCAGGCCTTCCCCAGCTTCGGGCCGGAGCGCCGGGGGGCGCCGGTACAGGCTTTCAACCGGGTTGACGCCAGGGAACCGGTCAGAATCCGGGCGGATATCACCGAGCCGGATGTCGTCGTGGTGCTGGACCCCTCGCTTCTCTCCAAGGTCAACGTCACTTCCGGCCTCAAGAAGGACGGCTGGGTGGTCATCAATACCCGTAAGACGGCCAAAGAAATAAAGTCAGAGTTCGGCATCAAGCACCGGACGGCCACGGTCAACGCTACCAAAATCGCCCGTGAGAAGCTGGGCGTGTCCATCGTCAACACCACCATGCTCGGCGCGGTCATCAGGGTCACCGGCGTCGTTGCTAAAGAGTCAACACATCAACCGCTGGAGAAGCGTTTCGGCAGGCTGGGGGAACGCAACATCAACGCCATGGAAACAGCCTACACTGAAGTAGCAATCGAGGAGCAATAAATGGCAAAATCGGAGCATGAACTTACCTGGAAAGACCTGGAAATAGGTTGCATCGTTACCGACCCTGGCAGCGCCCGCCAGTACGAGAGCGGTACCTGGCGCTCGCAAAGGCCGACCTACGACTTCAAGAAGTGCATCAAGTGCGGCCTCTGCGCCCTGAATTGCCCGGAAGGCTGCATCGGGCCGAACAAGGAAGGCCACTTTGAGGCCGACATGTTCTACTGTAAGGGGTGCGGCGTGTGTTCCCGGGAGTGCCCGACCCGGGTGATAACGATGGCAGAGGAGGAGGAATAATGACCACCCGAATCGGTGTTGAGGTTTCCATCGCGGTGGCGGACGCCGTCAAGCTGGCCAACCCGGACGTCGTGGCGGCTTACCCCATTACACCGCAGACCCATATCGTCGAGCACCTGGCCGAGCTGGTGGCCAACGGGGAGCTCGACGCCGAGTATATTCCCGTGGAGTCGGAGCACTCGGCCATGAGCGCCTGCCTCGGCTCGGCGGCCGCCGGCGCCCGTACCTTCACCGCTACCTCCAGCCAGGGACTGGCCCTGATGAACGAGGTCGTTTACGTCGCCTCGTCTATGCGCCTTCCCATCATCATGTCGGTAGCCAACCGGGCATTGTCGTCGCCATTGAGCATCTGGTGTGACCACTCGGATATGATGTCCGTCCGGGACACCGGCTGGATTCAGATAATCACGGAAAACGGGCAGCAGGCCGTGGACAACACCATCTGCGCCTTCCGCATCGGCGAGGACCGGCGCGTGCTGCTGCCGGTGATGGTCCACCTCGACGGTTTCAACCTGACCCATGTCATCGAGCCGATAATCTTTCCCGGACAGGAAGAGGTTGACAGGTTCCTGCCCCCCAATAATTACCCCCTGCCCCTGAACCCGGACCGGCCGGTGGCCATGGGGGACTTCGCCCCGCCGGCCATCTTCACCGAGGCCAAGTGGGCCCAGGAAGTCAATATACGGAACTCGATGAAGCCTATCCTTGAGGTCTGGGACGAGTTTAACAGGATATTCGGGCGGCAGTACGCCCCCGTGGAGAAGTACCACAGCGACGGCGCCAGGGTTATCCTCATGACGATGGGCAGCGTCAGCGAGACCGCTTCGGTGGCCGTCGACGAGCTCCGGGGCGCCGGACAGGAGGTCGGGCAGGTCAGGCTGCGCCTGTGGCGGCCCTTCCCCTTCGACGCGCTGCGCCGGGCCGTCAGCGGCGCCGATGTCCTTATCGTTATGGACCGGGCCATCTCCCTCGGCGGACCGGGCGGGCCGGTGGCCTCCGAGGTCAAGGCCGCCCTCTATAACCTCCCGGAGAAACCCAGGGTGGTCAGCTTCGTCGCCGGGCTCGGCGGCCGTGATATCACCGTCACGGACTTCAAGAACATCATCAAGCGGGGCGTCGAGATTGCCGCCGGGGGAAGCCCGAACGAGTACGAGATTTACGGGGTGAGGGAATAATGGAAAAGTACGCGGTTTACGTCCCCAGGCTTGTTAAAAAGAAAGACAACTTCGCGCCGGGTCACCGGGCCTGCATCGGCTGCGGCGAGGCCCTGGCCGTAAGGATGGCCTTCAAGGCGGTCGGCAACAACGTCATCGCGGTCAGCGCCACCGGCTGCATGGAGATTGTCGCCTCCCAGCTCCCCTTCACCTCCTGGCACCTGCCCTGGATTCATACCCTCTTCGAGAACACGGCCGCCGTGGCCTCGGGCATCGAGGCGGGGTATAAGGCCATGAAAAGGAAGGGAGTACCCCTGCCGGATAACACCAAGGTCATCGCCTACGGCGGTGACGGCGCTACCAGCGATATCGGACTCCAGGCGCTGTCCGGGGCCATGGAGAGGGGCCACGATTTCACCTATATCTGCTTCGATAACGAGGCCTACATGAACACGGGCATCCAGCGGTCCTCGGCCACGCCCTTCGGTGCCGCCACCACCACCTCCCCGGCCGGCAAGAAAAGCACCGGGCAGTTCTCCTGGAAGAAGAACATGCCGGCCATTGCCGTGGCGCATGATATTCCCTACGTGGCTACCGCCACCCACGGCTACCCCTTCGACCTCATGGAAAAGGTCCGCAAAGCCGTGGCTACGCCGGGGCTGTCCTACGTCCATGTCCTCTCGGTCTGTCCCACCGGCTGGCGCTCCGCCACCGATACGGTTAACCGGCAGGCCCGCCTGGCCGTGCAGACGGGGATGTTCCCCCTCTACGAGGTGGAGAACGGCGTTTACAAGATGAGCCTCGACCTCCCCGGGCTGAGGCCGGTCAAGGACTACCTCAAAATGCAGGGACGGTTCCGCCACCTCAGCGATGAACTCATCGCCCAGATACAGGCCAGGGTGGAACTGGAATATAACAAGATACTGGAGAAAGCTAAAGATGGCAGCAAAAGAGCTAAAAGCAAAGGTAGATAAGATACTCCGGAAGTACCGGCACGATGCCTCGCTGCTGGTGGACATCCTGCAGGATATCCAGGCGGAGAACGGCTACCTCCCCAAGGACGTGCTGGAAGAGACCAGCCGCGGCCTCGATATCCCGCAGAGTCGGGTCTATAGCGTGGCCACCTTCTTCAAGGCGTTCAGCCTGACGCCGCGGGGGCGCCACCTGATTAACGTCTGCATGGGCACGGCCTGCCACGTCCGGGGCGCCGTCAAGGTGCTGGAGAATATCGAGCAGGAGCTGGGTATCAAGACCGGTCAGACCACCAGGGACCTCAAGTTCACCCTGGAGACGGTCAACTGTGTCGGTGCCTGCGCCCTGGGCCCCATGGTCATCGTGGGCGAGGACTACCACGGCGAGATGACGCCGGAGGGTATCGCTGCCGTGCTGAAGGAATATAACTAATGAGTGGAGGACGTCACCAGTGGCAAAGCTAAAATCCCCGGGCGAGCTGGAGGCCCTGAAAAAGTCGATAATCA
>MGNX01000091.1 GCA_001796935.1 Chloroflexi bacterium RBG_16_60_22 | reverse complement strand
GAACTGGGAAATCTCCACCGCGGACGGCACCGCCCTGCACTCCTGCCGGGAGCTATCCCCGGAGAAGTCGGTGGCGCTGGCCGGGCAGTACCGCTGCCAGGGCATCGCCTGGACCTACAACGAGCCTACCATCTGGTTCGAACATACCCTCGACTCCGCCAAAGCCGCCAGGAAAAACGGCCTCTATACCGTCTACGTCACCAACGGCTACGCCACCCCGGAAACGCTGGACGCCATCGGCCCCTACCTGGACGCCTGGAGGGTCGATATCAAGGGCTTCTCCGACGATTTTTACAAGACGCTGGCCGGGGTGCCCCGCTGGCGGGAAATCCTCGCGGTGACCAGCCGGGCCAAAAAGAAATGGGACATGCACGTCGAGGTGGTGACCAACATCGTCCCCACCCTCAACGACGACGATGAGCAGCTGGAGGGAATCGCCGGCTGGATACGCGATGAACTGGGCGAGCTGACCCCCTGGCACGTGACCCGCTTCCACCCCCACCACCGTATGAGGGACCTGCCGTCCACCCCGCTGGAGACCATCGACCGCGCCTGTGATATTGGCGCCCGGGCCGGGCTGAAGTTCGTCTATGCCGGCAACGTCCCCGGTCACCACAGCGAGAGCACCCGCTGCTACTCCTGCGGCCGGACGGTCGTGGAGCGGCTGGGCTACCAGACGCGGGTGGCCGGACTGGACGGCTCGAAGTGCCGGTACTGCGGGGCGGAGCTCAATTTCCGCTCGCCCGGCGCGCAAGGAGGGGCAAAATGAAAAGAAGTCCGGCCGTCGCCGGGTACTTTTACCCGGGCCAGGCGGAACAGCTCAAAGAGACTCTCCGGGACCTCGTGGATGAAACGGCACCGAAGGAAGACGTCATCGGCCTGCTGGTGCCCCATGCCGGCTACCAGTACTCCGGGCCGGTGGCCGGGGCCACCATCTCCCGGATAAAGTTCCGGGATACCTTCGTCATCATGGGGCCCAGCCATACCGGCGCGGGCAAGCCCTTCAGCGTCTGGACGGAGGGCACCTGGCAGACCCCCCTCGGCGATGTGGCCATCGACGCGGCGCTCGCCCGGAAAATCGTCGAGGTGTCCCGCCACCTGGAGGAGGACGTCCAAGCGCACCAGCGGGAGCACGCCGTCGAGGTGCAGCTCCCCTTTTTACAGTACTTCAAGCCGGACGTGCGCATCGTGCCCATCATCCTGACCCCGGCCCCGGCGGCGATTTACCAGGAAATCGGCCGGGACATCGCGCGGGCGATAAAGGAGCTGGACCGGGACGTGGTCATCCTGGCCAGCGGCGATATGACCCACTACGAGTCGCAGGCCGCCGCCAAAGAAAAGGACTACAAGGCTATCGAGGCCATGCTGGCCCTCGACGCGGACGAGCTGACGCGCCGCTACGAGGCGTACGATATCTCGATGTGCGCCCACGGCCCGGTGGTCTGCCTCATCGCCGCCGCCAGGGAGCTGGGCGCCACCGGCGCGGAGCTGGTGAAATATCAGACCAGCGGCGACGCCACCGGTGATTATGACGCGGTGGTGGGCTACGCCGGCGTGATTTTCAAGAAAGCCGCCCTGCACCCGCTGGCGGCCCTGGCGAAGGAAACGGTGGAGAGCTACGTGCGGGAGGGAAGGACGCCGTCGCCCCCCGCCTCCCCCGCCCCGGAGATGCAGGAGCAGGCCGGGGTCTTCGTCTCCATCCACAAGCGCGGCGCCCTGCGGGGGTGCATCGGCACCTTCGAGCCGCAGCAGGTGAACGTCGCCGCGGAGATAATCGCCAACGCCGTGGCCTCGGCCACCCGCGACCCCCGTTTCCCGCCCGTCGCCCCGGAGGAGCTGGAGGACCTGGACTACTCCGTGGACGTGCTCACCAGCCCGGAGCCGGTGGCCGATGAAAGCCAGCTCGACCCCAAAAAATACGGGGTCATCGTGGAGGCGGGCTGGCGGCGGGGGCTGCTCCTGCCCGACCTCGAAGGGGTGGACAGCGTGGAGTACCAGATTGACATCTGCCGCCAGAAGGCCGGCATCCACCCCGACGAGCCGGTGAACCTGTACAGGTTTGAGGTGAAGCGGTATAAGTAAGGGGGCGTCCGAGAGGGGCTTCACCCCTCTTCCCAATACTTCCCCCTCTCCGACCAGATGATTTTCCTTCTGGCCTGATTTAACAGGTTGGAGAGGGGGCCAGGGGGAGAGGGAACACCTGGGTTCCCGCCTGCGCGGGAATGACAAAAGAGAAGCGGGAATGACCGGGGGGTGAGGTAGAAAAAAGATTGCTTCGCGGAGTTTACCCCGTACGGCCGATACGGGGCTCGCCATGACAGGGTGTACGGGGGAGAGTTGTATAATATCAGGGAATAGTGTATATAAGAGGGGGATTTACGGAACATTATAAGGGCGAAAAATCCCGGAGCAGGTGAACCATGAGCATGGACATGTTCGAGTCGGCGGAAAAGCAGGACCGGCCGCCGGATTCCCAGCAGACGCAGCAGGCCCCCCTGGCCACCCGGATGCGGCCCAACGGCCTCCATACCTACGTGGGACAGGAGCACCTCATCGGCAAGGGGCGTGTCCTGCGCCGCGCCATCGAGGCGGACCGCATCCCCTCGATGATTTTCTGGGGCCCGCCCGGCTGCGGCAAGACCACCCTGGCCTTCATCATCGCCAACAGCACCGGCGCCTACTTCTCCCCCGTCAGCGCCGTCAGCGCCAGCGTGGCCGACCTCCGCCGCATCGTCCAGCAGGCCGCCGAGCGCCGCAAGGTCCACCTCCAGAAGACCATCCTCTTCATCGACGAGATTCACCGCTTCAACAAAGCCCAGCAGGACGCCATCCTCCCCTACGTCGAGGACGGCACCGTCATCCTCATCGGCGCCACCACGGAGAACCCCTCCTTCGAGGTGACCTCGCCCCTGCTCTCCCGCGCCCGCGTCCTGCCGCTCAAGCCCCTCACCGAGGAGGAAATCCAGGTAATTATCTTGCGGGCGATGCGGGACAAGTTCCAGGGCATCGGCGACCTCAACGCCGAGCTTTCCCCGGACGCCAAGAGTCACCTCATCGCCATGTCCAACCATGATGCCCGGGTGGCCCTCAATACCCTGGAGACGGCGGCCCTGAACACGCCCCCCGATGATGAGGGCCGGCGTCACATCGCCCTCTCCGTCATCGAGGACGCCATCCAGCGCCGCGCCGTGCGCTACGACAAGGCCGGCGAGCAGCACTACGACCTCATTTCCGCCCTGCATAAATCGATGCGGGGCTCCGACCCCGATGCCGCGATATACTGGCTGGCGGTGATGCTGGAGGCGGGGGAAGACCCGCTCTACATCGCCCGGCGGCTGGTGCGCTTCGCCTCGGAGGACGTCGGCCTGGCGGACCCGCAGGCGCTCGTCGTGGCCATGGCCGCCCAGCAGGCGGTCCACTTCATCGGCATGCCGGAGGGCAACCTGGCCCTGGCGGAAGCCGCCGTCTACCTGGCCACCGCTCCCAAGAGCAACTCTCTCTACGCTGCCTACCAGAAGGTCCAGGCGGAAATTAAAGGCGGCTCCACCGAGTCCGTGCCCCTGCACCTGCGCAACCCGGTCACCCCCTTAATGACCGAGATGGGCTACGGCGAGGGCTATAAGTACGACCACGACTACCCGGAGCACTTCGCGGAGCAGCAGCACCTCCCCGATTCCCTCAAGGGCCGGAGGTTCTATAACCCCGGCCAGCTGGGCTATGAAAAGCAGGTACTGGACCGCTTGAAGGCCTGGTGGCAGAACAAGGGCAGGCCGGAGGCCGGTGAAGGGCCGCCGGAGCCCGGTCCATAAAAAGAGGCCTGGACCTGCCCCCACCGCGTCTGGGTCTCCTTGACAATGGCGCCGTCCTCTAATAAACTCGTATAGGTTCAGTGTTAAATTCAGCGTCGACACGGCGGAGATGGAGCCTGCCCGCAGCACCGGGGCACACCTCCCGACTATTCACCGCTACTGTGGCGTCTTTCCCGCCCGGGGGCGCCCCGGTAACATGTTTGAAGCGGCGGCCACGCGTGGTGCCGCTTTCTTTTTATCCCCGCCGGGAGCCGGCCGGGTATCAGTCGTCCCCGCGGAGGTGAAGTTCTTATGGTCAGGTTACCGTTTGTTCCCAAGGAACAGAAGTTCTCGGTGCTCTTCGAGGAGAGCGCCAGTAACATCGTCAAGGCTTCCCAGGCGCTGAAGGAGATGGTGGATACCTGGCAGTTCGTCGATAGCCGGGTGGCGGAGATAACCGAACTGGAGCACCGGGGAGACACCATCACCCACCAGATACTTTCCCTGCTGCACCGCACCTTCGTGACCCCCTTCGACCGCGAGGACATCGCCATGCTGGCGCATACCCTGGACGATATTATCGACTTCGTTCACTCCGCCGCCGACGCCATGTTCATCTACAAGGTACAGAGCCCCACGCAACGGGCCAAGGAGCTGGCGGCCATCATCGTCCAGGGGGCAGTCGAGGTGGAGAGTGCCGTCAAGGGACTGCGCCGGCGTTCCGAGCTCAAGCGCATCCTCGACGTGTGTGTGGAAATCAACCGGCTGGAGAACATGGCCGACCGCGTTTACCGCGCCGCCATCGCCGAGCTCTTTGATAATACCCAGGACATGGCCCAGGTTATCAAGTGGCGTGAGATTTACGAGCACATGGAGAGTGCCACCGACCGTTGCGAGGACGTGGCCAATGTCCTCGAAGGGGTAGCCCTCAAGCATGCCTGAAACCAATTTCTTCCTGCTGGCCCTGATTATCCTGCTGGCTATAGGGTTTGGTTTTACCAACGGCCTTAACGATGCCGCCAATGCCATCGCCACCGCCATCGGTACCCGCGCCCTTTCCCCCCGGGCTGCGGTAACCCTGGCGGCTATCTTTAACTTCGCGGGGGCGGCCACCGGCCTGGAAGTCGCCCGGACCATCGGTAAGGGGATTCTCGTCCCGGAGGCCATGACCTTCCTGACGATAATCGCCGCCCTGATATCGGTGATAGGCTGGACGGCCTTTGCCACTTACCGTGGACTTCCCGTCAGCCTGACCCACGGCTTCGTGGTGGCCTTGGCAGCCTCCGGGGCGGCGGTGGTGGGGGGCCAGGCGGTGGTATGGAGCGTCATGAACCGGGTGATGGCGGCCGTGGTCACGGCGCCCCTGCTCGGTTTCATCGGGGGTTTCATCGTGATGGTCGCCCTGTACTGGGCGTTACGGCGCGTCGCACCGGATAAAATCCGGAGCCTTTTCTCTAAACTCCAGATACCGGCCTCGGCCTTCGTGGCCTATGCTCACGGTAAGAATGACGGCCAGATGCCGGTAGGCGTCATCACCATGGCGCTGGTAACCTTTTACCAGGACCCCACTATCTGGGACCGCCTCTCCATCACCGATTCCCAGCTATGGTGGGTAATCGTTGTCTCCGCCCTGGCCATCAGTTCCGGCATGGGGCTGGGGGGCCGGAGGGTGATTAAAACGGTGGGGATGCGTGTCACCAACTTGAGGCCGATTCACGGCTTTACGGCCCAGGCTTCGGCGGCCGGGGTCATCGAGGTAGCTTCACAGCTGGGCATTCCGGTGAGCACTACTCACTGTGTCAGTTCCGCCGTCATGGGCGTGGGGGCTACCGAGCGGTTTTCAGCGGTGCGGTGGGGAATTGCCGGCAACATCGTGGCAGCCTGGATACTGACGTTCCCCATCTGCGGGGCGCTGGGCTACTTCTTTTCCTGGCTGCTGCACACGATATTCTAGAGATTACAGAATAATCTCGCGCGGCTCCACGCGGCACTTCTCGGCGGTGATGATGGCCTGGATATCGGCGGCGGACCGTTCCAGCTCGCCCTGCCGGTTCAGCACTACGTAGTCGAACATCGGCAGCGTCTCCAGCTCCCGCCGGGCTGTCTTCAGGCGCAAATCAAGGTCGGTCTCGGTCTCCGTGTGACGCTGCCTGAGCCGGGTCGCCAGCTCCTCCAGGGAGGGCGGCGTGACGAAGATGAACACGGCCGGCGGCGCCAGCTTCTTGATGGTGGCCGCTCCCTGGACGTCCGTCTTGATGATAACGTCCCGGCCCTTTTGCAGGGCCAGCCTGACCGGCTCCCGGGGCACGCCGTAGCGGTGACCGTAGACCTCCGCCCATTCCAGCAACTCCTGGCGGTCAATCAGCTCCTGGAACCTGGCCCCGGTGACGAAGTGGTAGTGCACCCCGTCCTTCTCGCCGGCGCGGGGGGGCCGGGTGGTCATGGTGACGATGAACTCGAGGTGGCGGGCCGACTGCCGGAGTCTGGCTAAAACGGCGTCCTTGCCCGCGCCGGAGAGGCCGGAGAGAACGATGAGTAAGGGTTTCGGAGGGGGGCCGAGCGGTGAAGTACCCTCACGGCTCATCGGGGGTGTCAACCTGCTCCTGTTTTACCGCTCCGCCGGTCCGGCTCGACTGCAACCGGCTGGCAATGGTCTCCGGGGCCAGGGCGGCTAAAATAATATGGCCGCTATCCGTAAAGATAACGGCCTTGGTGCGGCGCCCGCTGGTCATATCGATGACCTTGCCGTTGTTTTTCCCTTCGTGGATGGTGCGTTTGGTGGGGGCGGAATTAGGGGAGGCTATCGCAATTGCCCGGCTCATGGCCATGATGTTGCCAAATCCAATGTGAACCAGATCTACTGTCATATTATCACCTCGTGCATTATTCAGAGGACTTTAACCCATTCTGGTTACCGCCAGAAGTCATCTTCACATACGGACCGGCCGGGTGCCCCGGGGCCTGTTGGTGCTATTGTCCGCCGGGCTGAAACACGCGTGCTCAGCTACAAATAGCCTCGCTGGGAAACCCTCCCATAAACTAGCACTTGTTTTCCGGCTTGTCAAGGGCGATTACCCTCGCCGGTGCCCCCTTACCCCCGCTCTTTAATAAAAATTTTACGTTATATATATGAAAATTTAAGGTTTGGCCCTTTTCACAGACGTGATATTGTGCTAGAATAAAATGTAGCTGAAGCGCCGGACATTAACAACTGCAGAGTACCAAGATGAGATTTGCCTCTTGGTGGTTAGAGCGGGGTGGCACCACCCGTTCCCATCTCGAACACGGAAGTGAAACGCCCCAGCGCAGACGATACTGAGGGGGCAACCCTTTGTGGAAAATATGCCACTGCCAGGAGGCTTAAATTCATCGGGCTTCGGCGCTGTCTGTCAAAACCCGGACCGTTTACTCCTGCTTGCTTTACAATCTGTGGTATTATAAGATTAGAAATGGAGGGGGGTCCCTCCAGAGATAAAGCCGTACCGGTAAAATAAAATGGCCAGCAGGTTTGAGAAGTTTTCAGAACGGGCCCGCCGCGTCCTCACCATTGCTCAAGAAGAGGCACGCAACCTCAACCATAGCTACATTGGCACCGAGCATATTCTCCTCGGGCTGGTACGTGAGGAGGAGGGGGTAGCCGCCAGGGTCCTCACCAACCTGGGCATCGGCCTGGGTAAGGTTCGCTCCGCCGTGGAGTTCATCATCGGGCGCGGGGAGAAGCCGGGCAGCGGCGAGACCGGCCTCACGCCGCGGGCCAAGAAGGTCATCGAGCTGGCCATCGACGAGGCCCGCCAGATGGGCCATAACTATATCGGCACGGAACACCTCCTGCTGGGCCTGCTCCGCGAGGGAGAAGGCGTGGCCTCCAGCGTGCTGGACAGCTTCGGCATTACCCTGGAGCGGGCGCGCGCCGAGACGGCCCACATCCTCACCCAGGGCGCTCCCAAGGCCCGGCTCACCCGCTCGGGGAGTCGGACGCCGGCCCTGGACCAGCTGGGCATTGATTTGACCGCCGCCGCCCGCGCCGGCAAGCTCGACCCCGTTATCGGGCGGCAGAAAGAGATTGAACGGCTGATTCAGATTCTCAGCCGCCGCACCAAGAACAACCCCGCCCTCATCGGCGAGCCGGGCGTGGGCAAGACGGCCATCGTGGAAGGCCTGGCCCACCGCATCGTCAGCGGCGATGTCCCGGAGACCCTGGAAGACAAGCGTCTTATCGCTCTGGACATGGGCTCGCTGGTGGCCGGCACCAAGTACCGGGGCGAGTTCGAGGAGCGACTCAAGAAGATAATCGACGAGATAAAGACCGCCGGCAACTGCGTGATTTTTATCGACGAGTTCCATACCATGGTCGGCGCCGGCGCCGCCGAGGGCGCCGTGGACGCGGCCAACATCCTCAAGCCGTCCCTGGCCCGCGGCGAACTGCAATGCATCGGCGCCACCACCCTGGACGACTTCCGCAAGCACGTGGAGCGGGACGCCGCCCTGGAGCGCCGCTTCCAGCCGGTGCTGGTGGAGGAGCCGTCCGTGGACGAGACCATGGAGATACTGCGCGGCATCAAGGAGCGCTACGAGGAGCACCACCGCCTCAAGATAAGCGACGAAGCGCTGGCCGCCGCGGCCAACCTGGCCTCCCGCTATATCCCGGACCGCTTCCTGCCGGACAAGGCCATCGACCTGGTTGACGAGGCGGCCTCCCGGGTGCGCATCCGCCACCGCACCATGCCCATCAGCCTCAAGGAGGCCAAGCAGCTGGGCGATAACATCCGCAAGGACAAGGACGCCGCCCTGGCCACCCAGCAGTACGACTACGCCGCCGAGCTGCGCGAGCAGGAGCTCCAGCTTGATGAGAAGATAAAGAAGCTCGAAGCCGAGTGGCGCGACGAGCAGGAGCAGGAAGAGGTCGTCGTCCGCAAAGACGACATCGCCGAGGTGGTGAGCATGTGGATAGGGGTGCCGGTGGTCCAGCTGGCCGACGACGAGACGAGCCGCCTGCTCCACATGGAAGAGGAACTGCACAAGCGCATCATCGGCCAGGATGAGGCTATCGATACCATCGCCAAGGCCATCCGGCGCGCCCGCGCCGGCCTCAAGGACCCGCGGCGGCCCATCGGCAACTTCATCTTCCTGGGCCCCACCGGCGTCGGCAAGACCGAGCTGGCCCGGACGCTGGCCGAGTTCATGTTCGGCAGCGAGGACACGCTCATCCGCATCGATATGTCCGAGTTCATGGAGAAGTTCGCCGTGTCCCGACTCGTCGGGGCGCCGCCGGGATACGTCGGCTACGACGAGGGCGGGCAGCTCACCGAGGCGGTACGGCGTAAACCCTACAGCTGCATCCTCCTCGACGAGATTGAAAAGGCCCACCCGGACGTTTTCAACCTCCTCCTCCAGATATTCGACGACGGGCACCTCACCGACGCCAAGGGACGGCGCGTCGATTTCCGGAACAGCATCATCATCATGACCAGCAACATCGGCGCCGAAGATATCCTCAAGAGCACCGTCATCGGCTTTGCCTCGCGCAGTGACGAGGCCAAGACGCGGGAGCAGTCCTACGAGAGGATGAAGGAAAACCTGCTCGGCAAGCTCAAGAAGGCCTTCCGCCCCGAGTTCCTCAACCGCATCGACGACACCGTGGTGTTCCGCTCCCTCACCCGAGAACAGATACGCCGGATTGTCGACCTGATGATGGCCACCGTCAGCCAGCAGCTGTGTGAGAAGGAAGTCAAGCTGGAGGTGACCGAGGCGGCCAAGGACTTCCTGGGCGAGAAGGGCTACGATGAAATCTACGGGGCCCGGCCGCTGCGCCGCGTCATCCAGAGCATGGTCGAGGACAGGCTCTCCGAGGCCGTCCTCCGCGAGGAGTTCAAGGTCTTCCCCCGGGTCTTCGAGACCAAAGTCGAGGTCAAGGGCAAGGATATCATCAACGATACCCTCAAGGCCGTCAAGGAAATGGCCGATGTCCTCCTGGCCGAGAAGTCCCGCGATACCCTGACCGTGTACTCCAGCCGGAGCATCAAGCTCGACGTGGAGCTGGTGCTCAAGGACCGGCTCAAGGAAGCCGGCAAGGACAAGCCGGAAAAGAAGGCCAAGGGGACCCCGGAATCCCACGTCACGGAGAGCATCTACATCTCTTACGTGGTCGTGGATATCAAGGACAGCGAGGTTGTCATCGAGTCCAAGGAAAATTTCGCGCTGCCCAACGTGGCGGTCGGCGCCGCGACGGGGTAGCTTTACCCGGGCAGCGTGACTTGTAAAACCGACTCCTGTATAATAGGGCGGTGGTGGTTCAAAGCGTTGAGCCCCCCGCCCTTTTGATTGGGAAAGACAGCCGGAAAGGAGCCTGGAAGTTGGCGCGAGAGACCGTAGAAGTACCCATCACCGGTAAGATAATCAGCGTGGACGTCAAGGTCGGCGATGCCGTTAAAGAGGGAGACGTCATCTGCGTGCTGGAGTCCATGAAGATGGAGAACCCGATGCTGGCGCCGGTCGACGGCACCGTCGTCGAGGTCAAGGTGGCCGCCGACCAGGTGGTCAAGCCCGGCGACGTCATCGCCGTCATTGAATACTGAGGGGACACGGGATAAGATATGCAGCTGAACCCCTGGCTTTTCGCCCTGGTTGCCTACGTCACCGCCGCGGTGATTACCGTCTGCGTGGCCTTCATCATCAGGATAATTGCCCTCGTCGTCCAGAGGAAGAAGAGTACCGGGGAGGGCTAAAGGCGATTATCGTCCCATGTTTGTCTTAGAGTTCTTTCAGGGCATCTATACCCTCTTTCTCACCGAACCGGCCATCGCCTTCGCCAGGATATTCCTGGTGGCCCTGGGGCTGTTCTTCATTTACCTCGCCTATAAGAAGGTCCTGGAAGCCCTCATCATGCTGCCCCTGGGCATCGGGATGATTGCCGTCAACGGCGGCCTCATGGTGATGGAAGCCGGGCAGGTGGGCACGCTCTTCGTCAATCCGCTGGCGGGCAACATCAACGAGCTGATGTACTTCCTGCAAATCGACTTCCTTCAGCCGGTCTATACCTTCATGTTCTCCAACGGACTCATCGCCTGCCTGGTCTTCATGGGCATCGGCGCCATCACGGATATTGATATCCTGCTGGCCAGGCCGGGCATGAGCCTCTTCCTGGCCATCTTTGCCGAGTTCGGCACCATCGTCACCCTGCCGATTGCCATAGCCATGGGGCTCCTCCCCAACGAAGCGGCATCCATCGCCCTGGTGGGCGGCGCTGACGGCCCGATGGTCCTCTACGGCTCCCTGATGATGGCCAGGGACCTCTTCGTGCCGATTACGGTGGTGGCCTACGTCTACCTGGGCGTAATCTACGCGGTCTTTCCGTTCCTGGTACGCATCATCCCCCGCCGCCTCCGCGCCGTGGAGATGGACTGGCGCACCATCCCCAGGGTCTCCCCCGGCGCCAAGTTCGCCTTCTGCATCGTCACCTTCACCTTCCTGACCATCCTCTTCCCGGTGGCGGCGCCGCTGTTCGCCTCCTTCTTCCTCGGCCTGGCCGTCAAGGAGGCCGGCATCACGCGCTTCGTGGAGTTCCTCTCCGGGCCGCTGCTCTATGGCTCCACCCTCTTCCTGGGCTTCACCCTGGGCGCCCTGCTCGGGGTGGATATTATCCTGAACCCCAAGGTGCTCCTGCTGCTCGTCCTGGGGGTCATCGCCCTGACGCTCTCCGGCCTGGGCGGAATAGCCGGCGGCCTCATCTTCCGCAAGATAACCCGGGAGCCGTTCAACCCCCTGCTGGGCATTGCCGCCGTTTCCTGCGTGCCGACCACCGCCAAGGTGGCCCAGAAGTGCGCCCTGATGGTGAATAAGAAGGCCATGATTCTGCCCTTTGCCATGGGGCCCTGCGTGGCCGGGGTGATCACCACCGCTGTCATCACCGGCGTCTATATCAACGGCCTGCGCTTCCTCGGCGGGTAGGAAGAGACCCTGTCCGGGGCGCACCGGGTGGAGATAAAGCCGCCGCCGTACCGACACACGGGGACGTATGAAAAACACATCGACGAATAACTACCATAACGTACTTGACGACGACCGTATAGGTCGGCTGCTGCTGAAGCTGGCCGCGCCGGCCTTCTTCGGCATGTTCGTCATGACGCTGTACAACGTCGTGGATACCATCTTTATCGGCCATTTCGTCGGCCCGCTGGCCATCGCCGCCCTTTCCATCGCCTTCCCGCTCCAGATACTGACCATGGGCATCGGGATGATGGTGGGGTTGGGCGGGGCTTCGCTGATGTCACGGCTCATCGGCGCCGGGGACACCCCCCGGGCGGAGCGGGCGCTGGGCAACGGCATCACCGCCGATATCGTCCTGGCCCTGCTGGTGACGGTCGTCATCCTCGCCAACCTGGATTTCTGGCTAAGGCTCATCGGCGCCTCGGACGAGGTAATCCCCTACGCCCGCGACTACCTGAGCATCGTCATCGGCGGCACGGTCACCGCCACCTTCGGCATGGCCCTGGTCAGCTTCGTCCGGGCCGAAGGCAACGCCAGGGTCGGCATGACCGGCATGATACTGGGGGCCGGACTCAACATCGTCCTCGACGCCGTCTTCATCATCCCGCTGGGATGGGGAGTCAAGGGCGCCGCGCTGGCCACCGTCATCGCCCAGGTCATCTCCCTGGCCTACATGTTGAGCTATTATCTTACCGGCACCAGCTACCTGAAAATCCACACCCCCAACCTCAAGCCGGAGCTCGGGATACTGCGGTCCATCTTTGCCATCGGCATCGCTTCCTTCGTCAGGACGGTGGCCGGCAGCCTCTCGGCGATGTTCA
>MGNX01000090.1:22643-23159 GCA_001796935.1 Chloroflexi bacterium RBG_16_60_22 | reverse complement strand
CCTTGCCCGTGGCAATGCATCCAGGTATATCAGGAGAATATGCGGAGTAATTCTTTCCGGCTTTTTCATAGATAACGAGGTATTTATGCATAGCTTCACTCCTTAAGCTTGGCTTGCTTCAAGATACTGTTCAGTGTCCCCTGGGCCACTTCATAATTCAGATTACCAGCTATAGTAACTCGCCCTGGCTTTACAGGATGCTTATATTGACGGTGACTACCACGCGTGGCTACGATGTACCAGCCATCATCTTCAATCATCTTAATTACATCCCGTACCTTCATAGGTATTATACTAATCCCTTAACCACCCCTCCCTACCCCACCACCTCGTCCGGCCCCACTATCCTGCCCGCCACGGCGCTGGCGGCGGCCACGGCGGGGTTGACCAGGTAGACCTCGGACTTCGGGCTGCCCATCCGCCCCACGAAGTTGCGGTTGGTGGTGGAGACGCAGCGCTCGCCCGCCGCCAGGACGCCCATGTGCCCTCCCAGGCACGGTCCGCAGGTGGGCGTGC
>MGNX01000090.1:13894-22444 GCA_001796935.1 Chloroflexi bacterium RBG_16_60_22 | reverse complement strand
GCCGGGCGTTGGCCGGAGAGTGCGGCAGCGATACCTGCGGCTCGACGGTGGAGACATCGTATTCAATTATTTTCGCGTATTCGGCGTCGGGGTCCGGCTCATAGACGAGGTAAGAGCGCGGGGCTCTCGACTTTATGTATAGCTGTGTCTTGTTGTCCACGCGGAAAAGTCCGGCCTTGCCGCCGGCCTCGATGGCCATGTTAGCCATGGTAAACCGCCCGTCCATGGACAGCTCGTCGATAGCCTCCCCGGTGAACTCCATGGCCGAGTAGAGCGCGCCGTCCACCCCGATATCCCCGATGGTATAGAGAATCAGGTCCTTGCCCCCCACCCACTTCCCGAGCGTGCCGTGGTAAACGAACTTGATGGTCGGGGGGACCTTCATCCAGATATCACCGGTGGCCATGGCGGCGGCGATGTCGGTCGAGCCCATCCCCGTGGCGAAGGCCCCGATAGCGCCGTAGGTACAGGTATGGGAGTCCGCCCCGATGACCACGTCCCCCGGGAGCACCAGTCCCTGCTCCGGCAGGATAACATGCTCGATGCCCATCTCCCCCACCTCGAAGTACCTTATTCCCTGCTCCCGGGAGAAGTCGCGCATCAGCCTGGCCTGCTCGGCGGAGGCTATGTCCTTGTTGGGCACGAAGTGGTCCGGCACCATGACGATTTTAGACGGGTCGAAGACCTTTTTCACCCCCAGCCGCCGGAACTCCCGGATGGCGATGGGCGCCGTGATATCGTTGGAGAGGACCATGTCCACCCGGACGTTGATGAACTCGCCGGGGCTGACCTCTCTTTTATCGGCGTGGGCCGCCAGAATTTTCTCGGATAAATTCAACGTGATTCCCCTTTTTAAGAAAATCTAACAATGTCATTCTCGGGCTCGACCCGAGAATCCAGAACACCACTCCTCCCCTGGATTCCCGCTTTCGCGGGAATGACATCAGATTAACGCCGGCACGCTATACCGGAATTATAACCGTTTGGGAGGAAGCGTACAACCTGGACCCGCGGGTTCGCGTCCTAGCCGGACCTGCCCCGGGCCGCCAGCAGCCGGTTGAGAGCGTTGATGTAGGCCTTGGCGCTGGAGACGATAATATCCGTGTCCGCGCCGCGCCCGGTGTAGGTAACGCCGTTGCTCTCTATCCTGATAAGCACCTCGCCGATGGCGTCGATGCCCTCGGTCACCGACTTTACCGTGAACTCGGTGAGCGAATTGGGCAGCTTGACCAGCCGGTTGATGGCCTTGTAGACAGCGTCCACCGGCCCGGTGCCGAGGGCGGCGTCCTCCAGCGTCTTGCCGTCCGGCCCGATGAGCCGGACCGCCGCCGTGGGAATACCGCGGTCGCCGCAGGTCACCTGCAAACGGTCGAGGTGGTACTCCTCGGAGACGGTGCGCTGCTCCTCGGCCACCAGCGACTCTATATCGCGGTCGGTGACGTGCTTCTTCTTGTCCGCCAGCTCCTTGAAGGCGGTGAAGGCCCGGTTGAGGTCTTCCTCGCTCAGGGTGTAGCCCAGCTCGGAGAGTCGCTGCTTGAAGGCGTGCCGACCGCTCAGCTTGCCCAGCACCAGGCTGCTGGAAGGGATACCCACCGTCCGGGGGTCGATTATCTCGTAGGTGATGGGCATCTTGATGACGCCGTCCTGGTGTATCCCGGACTCGTGCCGGAAGGCGTTGGCCCCCACGATGGCCTTGTTGGGCTGGACGGGGAAGCCGGTCAGCTCGCTGACCAGCCGACTCGTCCGGTAAATCTGCCCGGTATCGATGCCCGTCGTCAGGTTGAAGGCGTCCTGGCGCGTCCGGATGGCCATGACGATTTCCTCCAGCGAGGCATTGCCCGCCCGCTCGCCGATGCCGTTGATGGTGCACTCCACCTGCCGGGCGCCGTGCCGGACGGCCTCCAGGCTGTTGGCTACCGCCAGGCCGAGGTCGTTATGGCAGTGGACGCTGACCACGGCCTTGTGGATATTGCCGACGTTTTTAAAGATGCCCTCGATTAACCGCCCGAACTCGGCCGGCACGGCATAGCCCACGGTGTCCGGGATATTGACGGTGGTGGCCCCGGCATCGATGACCGCTCTCAAAATCTGGTAAAGGTACTCCGGCTCGGTGCGGCTGGCATCCATGGGGGAAAACTCGATGTCGCTGGTATAGCCCCGGCCCCTGGCCACCGTATCACAGGCCATCTTCATGATTTCGTCGCGGCTCTTCTTCAGCTGGTGAATAAGGTGAATATCCGAGGCCGAGAGAAAGATGTGGATGCGCGGGTGGGCGGCGCCCTTGACCGCCTCCCAGGCACGGTCCACCGCATTGAAGTTGGCGTGAGTCAGCGCACAGACAGACGAGCTTTTAATCTCTTTAGAGATGAGGCCGACCGCCTCGAAGTCGCCGGGGCTGCTGGCCGGGAAGCCCGCCTCGATAACGTCCACACCCAGCTTCTCCAGCTGGCAGGCAATCTCCAGCTTTTCCTGAACGTTGAGGGTGCCCCCCGCCGCCTGCTCCCCGTCCCGCAGCGTGGTGTCAAAGATGATAACCTTGTCCATATAGATGTTCCTCCTCGGGAGAATAATTCAGAGTTAAACCCGCCTTATCCCCTCTCCTGGATAATCGGAGAGGGGCCGGTAAGGACGAGCTTTATTCTCCCTGTAGTGGAACAACTATGGTACATCATGTTTAACGCTATATATTATACAGATATTATGTTATCCTGTCTAGCCCGTCTTCAGCCAGGGCATCATCTTGCGCAGGGCGGCGCCCACAATCTCGATGGGGTGCTCCTCGTCCATGCGCTTCAGGGCACGGTACATGGGACGGCCGGCCTGGTTCTCCAGAATCCACTCCCGGGCGAAGGAGCCGTCCTGCACCTCGGCGAGGATTTGCCGCATCTCGTCGGCCACCATGTCGTCGATGACCCTCGGCCCGCGGGTATAGTCGCCATACTCGGCGGTATCGCTGACCGAGTTTCTCATGTAGGTCAGGCCGCCGTTATAAATCATGTCGATGATGAGCTTCAGCTCGTGGCAGACCTCGAAGTAGGCGATTTCCGGCTGGTAGCCGGCCTCGATGAGGGTCTCGAAACCCGCCTTAATCAGCGAGCTGATGCCGCCGCAGAGCACCGCCTGCTCCCCGAAGAGGTCGGTCTCCGTCTCCTCGGCGAAGGTGGACTCCAGCACGCCGGCCCGGGCGCAGCCGATGCCGCGGGCGTAGGCCAGGGCGATTTGCCTGGCTTTGCCGGTAGCGTCCTGGTGCACCGCCACCAGCGCCGGAGGCCCGGCATTTTCCGTGTATAGCTGCCGCAGCATGGGGCCGGGGCACTTGGGGGCAATCATGGTAACGTCAACGTCCCCGGGCGGCGTTATCTGGCCGTAGTGGATATTGAACCCGTGGGCGAACATCAGCATCTTGCCCTTGCTCAGGTTCCTGGCGATATACTGCTCGTAGACGGACTTCTGCAGATTGTCCTGTACCAGCATCACGATGATATCCGATTTTGCGGCCATCTCCTCGGCGGAGGTCGCCTCAAAGCCGGCCTTCCTGGCCTTTTTCCAGCCCGGGCTGTCTTTAAGCTCGGAAACGACCACCTTGCAGCCGCTGTCCCGGAGGTTCTGCGCGTGGGCGTGTCCCTGGCTGCCGTAGCCGGTAATTCCTATCACTTTGCCCGCCAGCAGGTCCAGATTTGCATCCTTCTCATAGTAAATTTTAACCATGATAACTTTTCTCCTTCCGCCTTATTTTTTAGTGTGGCTCCTGGCAACCTTCTCTTCCGGCGCCGGCGCGCCGATGGCCCCCCTGACCATGGCGACGCGCCCCGTCCGTGCTATCTCCTTGATGCCGAAACCGCGCAGCAACTTCAACATGGACTCGATTTTATCTTCGTCGCCGGTAATCTCGACGGTGAGGGAGTCCGAGGCCACGTCCACGATATTGCCCCGGAAGATATCGGCGATTTCGATAATCTCGCTGCGCGTCGCCGAGCCGGCTTTGACCTTGATGAGGGCCAGCTCCCGCACGGTGATATTTTCCCCTGTTATATCGGACACCCGGACCACGTCGATTAGCTTGTCCAGCTGCTTGCGGACCTGCTCCACCGTGGCGGTCGTCCCGTTGACGATGATGGTCATGCGCGACAGGTGAGCGACCTCGCTGTGTCCCACGGCGATACTCTCGATGTTGAATCCCCGCCGCCGGAACAGGCTCGCCACGCGGTTGAGGACACCGGGCTTATCCTCGACCAGAGCGACTATGGTGTGCTTCGTCGTGGCCATGTCGACACCTCTTTCTTGGGGAATTCGATAAATTCTCCGACGGCCGCCCCCGGCGGCACCATCGGGAACACGTTCTCTTCCGGCTCCACCTTGAAGTCTATCAGGAACGGCCCGTCGTGCGCCATGGCCTGCTCGATGGCCGGTCTCACCTCTTCGCGCTGGGTGACCCG
This sequence comes from Chloroflexi bacterium RBG_16_60_22, assembly GCA_001796935.1. Classification (GTDB taxonomy): domain Bacteria; phylum Chloroflexota; class Dehalococcoidia; order Dehalococcoidales; family RBG-16-60-22; genus RBG-16-60-22. Next base: position 18,008 of record MGNX01000090.1, on the reverse strand, counting down.
CCGCCCGGCGATGCAGTAGGCCTCGGCAATCCTGACGAAGTCCGGGCAGGATATCGGCGTGGCGATGTACCGTCGCTCATAAAAGAGCTCCTGCCACTGCCTGACCATGCCCAGGTAGCCGTTGTTTATCACCGCTATCTTGACGGCGATTTTGTCCTGGACGAGCGTGGCCAGCTCCTGGATGGTCATCTGGATGCTGCCGTCCCCGTCCACGCACCAGACCGTTTTATCCGGGCGGCCCACCTTGGCGCCCATGGCCGCCGGCAGCCCGAAGCCCATCGTGCCCAGCCCGCCGGAGGATATGAAGGTATGGGGCTCGTGGAAGAGGTAGTGCTGGGCGGTCCACATCTGGTGCTGGCCCACACCGGTCACCACGACGGCCTCGCCGCCGGTGGCCTCGTAGAGCTGCCGGATGATGTACTGGGGCAGCAGCCCGGAATGGTCCCGGATTTCCGTCATCGGGTGCTGTTTCCGCCAGCCTTCGAGCCGCTTTATCCAGTCGATGTGCTGGGTGGACTCAATCATCTTCTGCATCGCCTGGAGTACCGCCTTGACGTCGCCGACTATCGGGACGTGGACGGGCACGTTCTTACCAATCTCCGCGGGGTCGAGGTCGATGTGTACTATCTTGGCATGGGGCGCAAAGGCGCTAATCTTGCCGGTAACGCGGTCGTCAAACCTCATGCCGATGGCGATAAGCAGGTCGGTATTGTCCAGGGCCTTGTTGGCGTAGCCGGAGCCGTGCATGCCGGCCATGCCATAGCTGAGCACGTGGTTTTCCGGGAAACACCCGATGCCCAGCAGGGTGGTAATCACCGGTATCTGGGCCGTCTCGGCGAGCTGTTTCAACTCCTCGAAGGCCCCGGAGATAACCACGCCCCGGCCGGCGATGATGAGTGGCTGCTGCGCCTCGTTGATGAGCTTGGCGGCGTTCTTGAGCTGCGTGGGATGGCCCTTAGTGGGTATCTTGTAGCCGGGCAGGTTCACCCTGTCCGGGTAGCTGAACTCCGCCTGGTCCAGCTGGACATCGCGGGGCAGGTCGATGAGCACCGGCCCGGGACGCCCTGTCCGGGCAATGTAGAAGGCTTCTTTAACCGTCCGGGCCAGCGTGGCGGTATCCATGGCCACGTAGCTGTGCTTGGTGATGGGCAAAGTAATCCCGGAGATATCTATCTCCTGGAAGGCGTCCTTCCCGATGAAGGCCCGGGTGGCCTGGCCGGTAAAGGCGACTACCGGCACGGAGTCCATATAGGCATTGGCGATGCCGGTCACCAAATTGGTAGCGCCGGGGCCGGAGGTGGCCACGCAGACCCCTACCTTACCGGTGGCCCGCGCGTAGCCGTCGGCGGCATGGGCCGCGCCCTGCTCGTGGCGCACCAGGATATGCCTTAGCTGGGGATATTGCGGCAGCGTATCGTAGAAGGGCAGGATATAGCCGCCGGGAAAGCCGAACATGACCTCGACTCCCTCCTGGATAAGGCTTTCCATGATAATCTGGGCACCCGTCTTTTTCATTGAAGTCCCCCCTATCGACTGAACACCGCGCCGGTGCTGGCCGAGGTCACCTTCTCGATGTAGCGGCGAAGGTAACCCGTCTTTATCCTCGGCTCGAAATCGGCCACCTTCGCCAGGCGGTCGGCTATTTCCTTGTCGCTGAGCTCCAAATCGAGCTTGAAGTTGGGGATATCGATGCTGATGATATCGCCTTCTCTCACGGCGGCGATGGGACCTCTGGCGGCGGCCTCCGGTGACACATGCCCGATGGATGCCCCACGGGTCGCCCCGGAAAACCGGCCGTCGGTAATCAGGGCCACCTCCTTGTCCCGGCCGCTGCCGCTCAGCAGCGAGGTCGGCGTGAGCATCTCCCGCATGCCGGGGCCGCCCTTTGGCCCTTCGTAGCGGATGACCAGCACGTCGCCGGACTTAATCTTATTGTCTAAAATAGCCCTGGTGGCGTCCTCCTCGCACTCGAAGACGCGCGCCGGGCCGCGGTGTACCATCATCTCCGGGGCCACCGCCGCCCGTTTAACCACCGCCCCCTCCGGGGCCAGGTTCCCGAAGAGCAGCACCAGCCCGCCCGTGGCCGAGTAGGCATCCTTCACCGGGTGGATGACGCTGCTGTCCAGCGTTTTCACCCTGGCAATATTTTCCGCTACCGTCTGGCCGGTAACGGTCAGCGCCTTGAGCTTGAGACGGTCCTTGAGCTCTCCCATCAACGCCTGGATGCCGCCGGCGCGGTCCAGGTCCTCGATGCGGTTGGTGCCGGCCGGGCTCAGCTTGCAGAGATAAGGGGTGCGCTGGCTGATTTCATTTACTCTGGCCAGGTCAAAGTCGACTCCCGCCTCGTTGGCGATGGCCATGACGTGCAGGACCGAGTTGCTGCTGCCGCCCATGGCCATGTCCACCGTGAAGGCGTTGTAAATGGCATCGCCGGTGACGATGCCGGCGGGACGTATGTCCTTCGCCAACAGATTCATTACCTGCCTTCCGGCTTCCCGGGCCAACGCCCGCCGCCGCGCATCGACGGCCGGTATGGTGCCGTTACCCGGCAGGCCCATCCCCATGGCCTCGGTCAGGCAGTTCATCGTGTTGGCGGTGAACATGCCGGCGCAGCTGCCGCAGCCGGGGCAGGCCGCCTCTTCCAGTCGTGTCAGCTCGGCCTCGGTCATCTTGCCCCTCATCACCGCCCCCACCGACTCGAAAACAGTATTGAGGTCCACCTTCTTGCCTTCGAACACCCCCGCCAGCATCGGGCCGCCGCTGACGAATATCGCCGGCAGGTTCAGCCTCACCGCCGCCATGAGCATCCCCGGTATTATCTTGTCGCAGTTGGGGATGAAGACCAGGGCATCGAAGGCGTGGGCCTCCACCTCCACCTCAACGGTGTCGGCAATCAGCTCCCGGCTCGGCAGGCTGTACTTCATGCCGGCGTGGTTCATGGCGATGCCGTCGCAGATGGCGATGGTATTGAACTCGAAGGGAACACCCCCCGCCCCCCGCACGCCTTCCTTGACGGCGTCGGCGATGCCGCGCAGGTGGATGTGCCCGGGGACTATCTCGGTAAAGCTGTTGACGATGCCGACGAACGGCTTGTCAATCTCCTCGCGCGTGCACCCCAGGGCGTACAGCAGCGAGCGGTGCGGCGCCCTCTCAATACCCTTTTTTACGGCATCACTTTTCATCGTTTACTCCTTGAACTATGTCCCCTAAAAAAGAAACCGTCTCTCGAGACGGACCGTGATAGGGAAATCTTCTGTTAAAAGCCCGTACCTAAAGATAGCACGGGCGCGAGTTTATTGTCAAGCTAAAGCACGGGTATATTACCTGTGGCGGCAATGGACTTTACCTCACCCCCTGTATCCCCCTCTCCAACCAGCTACATTTTAACAACCCGTGAGATGATTTAGTTGGAGAGGGGGAGAAAAAAGGATTAAAATCTCCCTTAGTCCCCCTTTTACAAAGGGGGACAATACCTTCTGAACAATGGGTCGTCTCCCTTTAATAAAGGGAGAGTGAGAGGGATTTTCCCGGAAATCCTCCAGGCTAAGCCGCCGATGCCGCGAGGGCGGCCGGGTGGGAATAGATATCATACGTGGGGGAGGCGAGGTGGAAAGTTAAAAACCTAAAAAGATGGTACCCCTGGTGATGATATTCGCCTCGCAGGCGGCCCTTTCGAGGTCGGCACGGAAGTCCGGGTGCGCGATGGATATCAGCGCCTTGGCCCGCTGCCAGGTAGTCTTCCCCTTCAGGTTGACGACCCCGTACTCGGTGACCACGTGGGAGACGTCCGAGGCCGGCACGGTTACCATGTCCCCCAGCTCCAGGGTGGGGACGATGTTGGATACCGGCCTGCCGTCTTTGTCTTCGCGGGCGGCGTGGAGGCAGATGAACGCCTTGCCCCCCGGCGACATGTAAGCGCCGCGGGTGAACTCCAGCTGGCCGCCGGTGCCGCTTATCTGGCGGCAGCCCACCGACTCCGAGCAGACCTGCCCCCTTAAATCGACCCGGAGGGTGCTGTTAATGGCGACCTGCTTTTCGTTCCGGGCGATAACATAGGGGTCGTTGGTGTAGTCCACCGGAAAACCGGCCAGCACGGGGTTGCGGTCCATGAACT
>MGNX01000090.1:7972-13877 GCA_001796935.1 Chloroflexi bacterium RBG_16_60_22 | reverse complement strand
CCGGCGGCAAAGCAGTGGACGGCCTTGCCCGGGTTGAGGCTCTTCCGGGCGCCGGTGACCACGCCCGCCTCGATGAGCTCCATCATGCTGTCATTGAACATCTCGCTGTGGATACCCAGGTCTTTCATGCCGTGCTTTATCAGCAACTTGCCGACCACGCTGGGTATGGCCCCCACGCCGAGCTGGATGGTGGCCCCGTCCTCAATCCGCTCCGCCAGCAGGGCGGCGATGGCCTCGTCCTCCGGGGTCACCTCCGCCGCCGGGAACTCGGGTATCTTGTACTCGTAGTTCTCCACGATGTAATTGACCTGGGAGATATTGACGACCTCGTCATAGCCGCCGAAGACCCAAGGCTGGTGCTCGTTGACCTCCACGACCACTTTCTTGGCCACCTCGCAGGCCGCTTTCTGCCGCGTCACCGCCGTCCCGAAGTTGAAGTTGCCGTTTTCGTCCATGGGGGTGACCTCGATGAAGGTGATATCCACCTCGTCCTTGAGCCACTCCCGGTACATCCGCGGGCCTTCGCTCAGTCCGAAGGGGATATAGGAGCAGCAGCCCTGCTTGTGGTACTCCCGCTCCACCTTGCCCAGGAACCACGAGTTATGGATAAAGTGCTCCTGGTCGGGGTCGATGCGGGGAATCTGGGTATGGGAGTGTTCCGCCCGGATTTTCACCTCGCGCAGCTCCGGCGCCCGGGCGGCCAGCTTCTCGTCAATGAGGGATGGGAAGCCGCAGATGGCCCCGTAGTCAATCCACATGCCGGACTTCACCAGTCCGGCGGCCTCTTCGGCGGAAATCAGCTTGCGGCGGTACTCATCGCGGTAGCTCATCTTACTTGCGGTCGTACTGCTCTTCCTCGATTTTTCTTATCTTCTCTATCCTGGCCAGGTGCCTCCCGCCCTCGAACTTTGAGGTCAGGAAAGCCTCGATGATGGCCGGCACGCGCGCTTTACCCTCCTCCGCCGCCAGGCAGCATATCTGGGCGTCGTTGTGCTGCCGCGCCCGCCGGGCCGTAAAGACGTCGTGGCACTGGGCCGCCCGGATTCCCCTCACCTTGTTGGCGCTGATACACATGCCGATGCCCGTCCCGCATACCAGGATGCCGCGGTCGAACTCACCCCTGGCCACGGCCCCGGCTACCTCCCGGGCGATATCGGGGTAGTCCACCGAGTCCTCGGTATAGCAACCGAAGTCGTGATAACTGTGCCCCGCGCCGGTCACCAGCTTGAAAACGACCTCCTTGAGGGCGCAGCCCCGGTGGTCGCTGCCGATAGCGATACGCACGGAAAAACCTCCTGCTTATAGTGTACCCTATTCTTCGGGATTCTGAAATCTCTTGAGCACCTCGCGCAGCTCCAGCCAGCTGACCCGGCCCTGCCGGATGAGCTGGGGCGGGCTGACCGTCAGGTCCACGATGGTGGAAAGCTCCCGGCCTTGCAGCGGCCCCTGGTCCAGCACCATGGCCACGTCTTTGACATTCTCCCCGAGCTGCTCCAGCACTTCCTCCGCCGTGTAGGGTGTGGGCTTACCGCTGATATTGGCGCTGGTGGTGGTGAGGGGACGGTCCACCATATCCGCCAGTTTTAGTATCACCGGATTGTCCGGGATGCGGATGCCCACCGTGTCCAGGCCGGCCACCAGCAGGGACGGCACCACCTCTTTCTTCGGCAGCACCAGTGTCAGCGCCCCGGGAAGGTAATGCCCGGCGAGGTAGCGGGCGGCCTCGTCAACATGGGCGTATCTCTCCGCAGTATCGATGGAGCTTACGGCGACATGTATCGGGTTGGAGAAGGAGCGCCCTTTTAAATGAAAGACCCTGGCGATGGCGCGGGTATCCAGGGCATTGGCCGCAAACGCGTAGCCGGTATCGGTGGGGCAGACCACCACCCCGCCCCGGAGTATCAGCCGGGCCGCCCGCCATAGCAATCCGGTATCGGGGTTAGCCGCGTCTACCTTCTCTATCCTTGTCTTCAAGCTACACCTCGAGCGGGGCGGTGGGCACCACGTTGAGACGCAGGTCGGAGACCTCCCCCAGCATCATTCTAGCGTATCCGGCCGCCGCAATCATAGCGGCGTTATCGGTACAGAGGGAAAGATTCGGAAAATATACATCGACCCCCTGCCGGAGCGCGGCTTCCCGGAAAGCCTCGCGGAGTCGACTGTTGGCGGAGACGCCGCCGGTGACGCTGACGGCATTTACCCCTTTCGCCTCCGCGGCGCGCATCGTCTTGGCGACCAGCACCTCCACGACCGCCTCCTGAAAGCTGGCGGCGATATCGGCCAGGGGCAAAGCCTCGCCGCGGGCCACCCGCTCCTTGAAGGCATTGATGACCGATGTTTTTAGCCCGCTGAAACTGAAGTCCGGCGCCCGGCTTTTAATCATCGGCCGGGGAAAGTGATATGCCTCGCGGTCGCCCTGTTTGGCCAGCCGGTCAATAACGGGCCCGCCGGGAAAGTCCAGCCCGAGGAACTTGGCAATCTTATCGAAGGCCTCGCCGGCGGCGTCGTCCAGGGTGGTGCCCAGCAGCTGGTAGCGGCAGCCCTCCCGCACGTAGAGCAGCATGGTATGGCCGCCGGACACGGTGAGGCAGACGTGGGGCAGCGGTATCTCGGGGTGGCTGAGGATGTTGGCGAAGATATGCCCTTCGATATGGTGCACGCCGACGAGGGGAACATGGCGGGCGTAGCTTATCGACTTGGCCGCCGCCACACCGACCAGCAGGCAGCCGATGAGCCCCTGCCGCGCCGTGACGGCCACCGCCTCCACATCTTCTAAAGTCTTAACGGCGCTATCCAGAGCTTCTTTAATGACGTAGCCGATGAGCTCCGTGTGCCGCCGGGCGGCAATCTCCGGCACCACGCCGCCGTACTTCCGCAGCAGGTCGAGCTGGGCGGCGACGGTGCTGGACAGCACCGTTTTTCCATCGGCCACCAGCGCCGCCGACGTCTCGTCACAGGAAGTCTCGATGCCCAGTATCAGCATCTCTAAGACCCACCCCATCCTTTAGTTTTAGCCGCGTACCGGTTGACGAACGCCCTGGCCGTGGACTCTTTTAAATACAGCGGCTCCAGCCCCAGCACGTCGGCTCTTTCGCCCCTTTCGAGTCTTTCCGAGGCCAGCCGGGCCACCGCCGCCCCGCCGGGCACGGCGGTTATATTGGTAACAGCAATCCCGGCCTTGATGATACCATCCCGCAATGTCTGCATATAAGAAGCACCGGTATCGCCGGCCAGGACCACCGGCTCTTTTATCATCCCGGTCAAATCCTTGACACTTCCGATAAAGTAATCGCCGACCCGGCCCACCACACCGGCCTGGAGTTGGTAGCAAGCGGCGTAAACGGCATCCCCGGCGCCGGTGGGGATAACGGCGCAGACCAGCGAGGCTTCAACGATTGCCTGGTAAGCCAGGACTTCCAGGGTGGGTATGCCGGCGAGCGGCTTCCCGGTGCTGAAGGCCAGGACCTTGCCCACCGTCACCCCCACCCGGATGCCCGTCCACGAACCCGGCCCCAGACCCACCCCGATGCCGCCGATGTCTTCCAGTGTCAGCCCGGCGCATTTGAGGGCGTCGTCGATGTTGGCGACAATCTGCTCTAAGGAGTCGGTCTTGGCCGGAAAGGTAAGGTCCGCCAGGACCTTTTCACCGTCCGTCACGCCGACGGCATTGGCATAACCCGAGGTATCGATGCCCAGCACTAGCATGACCGTCTCAGCTCCCGCAGCAGGCAGACGAAACGCCCGCCGGACGCCGTGAATTTTATTCGCCGCTTCCTCGCCGAAAGGACCTCGAACTCCACCTTAAGGAGGTCTTCCGGCAGGACGGAGATAACCCGCTCCGCCCACTCCACAATCAGCACCCCGGCCTCAGTGCGGGCCAGGTAGTCCAGCAGCCCTATTTCCACGCCGTCGGAGGCTTCCTCCAGTCGGTAGAGGTCCATGTGAAAAACGTGCAGCCGGCCGGGGTATTCGTTCACCAGCACGAAGGTGGGGCTGTTGACCAGCCGCGGCGGGACCTCCAGCCCGGCGCAGATGCCCCGCGCCAGCAGGGTCTTGCCGCAGCCAAGCTCCCCGATTAAGGCGATGACGCTGCCCGGCCCCAGGAGCTCCCCCATCCTCTTCCCGAGAGACATCGTGGCCGACGGACCGCGGCTGAGAAATTCATAACTGTACATGAAGGACAATATCTATTTGCCGGCTGGCCGGATGAAAAATATTTTCCGTAATACTACTTCTCCCCTGCCTCCGGGGAACGGCTTTTCCACTTGACGATAGTATAGCATAATGGTAAATTGTGTTCTATAAACCATGGTTAAGGAAAATCTCAATCCGCCCCCGGACGAAAGCCACCGGATAGCCACCACCGACGATATCGAAGTCTCCACCTATCTCGAGATTGCCAAGGAGATAGGCGGCGAGCAGCCGGCGGAGACGGAGACGGCGGTATCCGGCGCCGAGCGCGAGGCCATCATCGTGCTGGACTTCGGCTCCCAGTACAACATGCTGATTGCCCGCCGGGTGCGGGAGTGCCGGGTCTACTGCGAACTGCTGCCCCACGATACCCCCTGGGAGAAGATAGCCCACCTCAACCCCAGGGGTTTTATTCTTTCCGGCGGCCCGGCCAGCGTTTACGCCCCCAATGCCCCCCTCGCCCCCGCCTACGTTTATGAGAGCCGGCTCCCGGTGCTGGGCATCTGCTACGGAATGCAGGTCATCACCAAGCAGCTCGGGGGTCAGGTCATGCCGGGGACCAGGCGCGAGTACGGGCACGCCGTCATGCACATCAGTCAGGTGGACTCCCCGCTCTTCGCCGGCCTGCCCGAGTCCACCCCGGTCTGGATGAGCCACGGCGATAAGATAGAGGAAATGCCGCCGGACTTCGGTACCATGGCTTACACGGAGAACTCGCCCTTCGCCGTCATCGGCAACGGGAAAGGCATCTACGGCCTCCAGTTCCACCCGGAGGTGGCCCATACCCCGGAAGGCAAGACCATCCTGAAGAACTTCGTTTACAAGGTATGCGGCTGCCGCGGCAACTGGACGATGGGCAACTTCGTCAACGAGAGCATCGCCCGCATCAGCGAGCAGGTAGGGGGCGGCCGGGTCATCAACGCCCTCTCGGGCGGCGTCGACTCCTCGGTGGTGGCCACCCTTATCCACCGGGCCATCGGCGACCAGCTTACCTGCATCTTCGTCAACAACGGCCTGCTGCGCCGGGAAGAGGCGGAGCGGACCCTTAAGGTCTTCAAGAACAACCTGGGCATGAACATCATTTACGTCGACGCGTCCGACCGCTTTCTCGACCGTCTCAAGGACGTCACCGACCCCGAGGAAAAGCGCAAGATAATCGGCGAGGAGTTCATCCGCGTCTTCGAGGACGAAGCGAATAAAATCGGCAAGGTGGACTTTCTGGCGCAGGGGACGCTCTACCCGGACGTCATCGAGAGCGTTTCCTCGGTCAGCACGGCCTCGGCCAAGATAAAGTCGCACCACAACGTCGGCGGGCTGCCCGCCAAGATGACCTTGAAGCTGCTGGAGCCGCTGCGCTTTCTCTTCAAGGATGAAGTCCGGCTGGTGGGCAAGGAGCTGGGCCTTACCGAGGAGATGGTCTGGCGGCAGCCCTTCCCCGGCCCCGGCCTGGCCATCCGCTGCATCGGCGAGGTAACGCGGGAGAAGCTGGAGATACTGCGCAGCGCCGACTTCATCCTGATGAACGAGATTAAGAAGGCGAAGCTGTACCGCCACCTCTGGCAGAGCTTCTGCGTCCTGACGGACGTGCGGTCCGTGGGGGTGATGGGCGACTACCGCACCTACGGCTACCTGGTGGCCATCCGCGCCGTGACCAGCGACGACGCCATGACGGCCGACTGGGCCCGCCTGCCCTATGACCTCCTGGCCAGGATTT
>MGNX01000090.1:7459-7891 GCA_001796935.1 Chloroflexi bacterium RBG_16_60_22 | reverse complement strand
GGGAGTAAGTGATTTGAGTGAAGTTAGGGAAACACTTTCAGAGGTTGACCAGATTATACATGGAGATTGTCTGGCAGTCTTGAAATCACTTCCTGACAACTGCTTTGACCTAATCTTTACCTCTCCTCCCTATGCCGACAACAGAAAGAAAACCTATAAGGGAATCCCGATTGACCATTATGTGGAATGGTTCTTACCGATATCTAACGAACTCAAGCGCGTCCTGAAGCCCGAGGGCTCTTTCGTATTGAACATCAAAGAAAGAGCCATAGATGGCGAACGCCAGACCTATGTGCTTGAGTTGATTCTTGCTATGAAAAAACAGGGCTGGCTCTGGACCGAAGAATACATATGGCATAAGAAAAACTGTTATCCAGGTAAATGGACCAATCGATTCAGAGACGCCTGGGAGCGTTGCTTGCACTTAACCAA
>MGNX01000090.1:3684-7398 GCA_001796935.1 Chloroflexi bacterium RBG_16_60_22 | reverse complement strand
CTTGCAAAGTTAAGCGATAGGGACAAAATCCGTGATGCGTCCCGTGTGGGAAGTGGGTTTGGCAAGAATATCTCGCACTGGCTTGGCAAGAAGTATGTTTACCCCACAAATGTCTTGCATTTAAGTACAGAGTGTGCCAACAGAGGGCATAGCGCAACGTTTCCTATATCTCTACCAATGTGGTTTATCAGACTATTCACAGAAGAGGAAGATCTCGTACTTGACCCATTTGTTGGTGCTGGAACCACAGCGCTTGCCTGTATTAAGCTAAAAAGGCATTATATAGGCATTGAACTCATGGAGAATTATTACGAATTGGCACTTGAGGCTATTGAGAGGGCAAACAATGGACAGCGACCAGTTAGAAGCCTTGATAGGCAGATGTCTCTTAGACTTTTATGAACGGCGCCTCCAGAAGATGAGGGAATTGAAGCTTAGGGTTTTCTTGCGTCGGAAAAATCCTTATTTGTTCAAAGCATTGGGAATTCAAAGAGCTTCTGAAATAGTTGAGCGTGTACTTGACGATTATATTAGTGCTTCAGACGAAACGATATTTGGCGATGCCTTCTTTGAGCCTATTGCCCGTATTGTGTCAGAAGGAAAGGCATCGGATGCTGAAGGAGTAGATTTCGTTATTGAGACGGGTGAACGTATCACTGCGATTGCCTTAAAATCTGGGCCGAACATTTATAATGCTAGCCAGAAGAAGCGCCAATCCCAGGAATTCAATGCTGTTCGCAGTCGTCTCTACAAGCTACACAAGCCGTTCGACCCTATCTTGGGACACGCTTATGGTCGTCTAAAAACTGAGCCGACCAAAGACCGCCTATACAGGGACCTTTCTGGACAAGCATTCTGGACCGAAATCACAGGTGACAGCAGTTTCTACCTCAAGCTAATAAGGCTTATGAAGGATTTACCAGCAAAGTATAAAAAAGAATATACTTCGGCAAAGGATACAGCCATAAACAGGTTTACCGCAGAGTTCATAAAAGACTTTTGCCACGCGGACGGCGGCATACACTGGGAAAAGCTGGTGCACTTCGTTAGCGAAGATAGAGCCACCAAGTTAGCTTGAAAGGGGCGAGACTTTCCACGGGCGTCCAAGAGGGGCTACGCCCATCTTCTAAAAATTTCCCCCTCCCTTCACTAAATACCCGAGGGAGGGAGAATACAAGGGGGCGGGTTACCACCCCTGGATTCCCGCTTCCGCGGGAATGACAGTATCACTATAAACAGGGGGTGAGGTAGATAGTAAGAAGGGTCGTTGGGGGCGGGGCGGGCGTCATTATCATCGTCCTGGTCCTGCTGGCCGCCTGCCGGCCGTCTGCCGGTTATCTCCTTAACGAAAACGGGGACATCGAGTGCGGCGGGGACGGCCAGGCCATCGCCCTGGTCAACAACCCGGACGCCGCCGACCCCACCTTCGCGGAGCTAGCGGCCTTTATCGAGCAAGATGCCACGGATAAAAAAGAATATGTCGATGATGCTTACGTCTGCGCCGACTTCGCCGAGGAGGTCCACAACAACGCCGAGGCCGCCGGCATCCGGGCCGCCTGGGTGGGGATAACCTTCTTCGGCACCGATGACGGCCATGCCGTCAACGCCTTCGAGACGACGGACAAGGGGCTGGTGTATATCGACTGCACCAACGGGAACGCTCCGGAAGACCGCGACGGCGAAATCAAGAGCTGGGATACCGTGGCCTACGTGGAAAAAGGTGAAAAATACGGTATAATACCCATCGAAATCGTGGCGGGGTCGAAGTTCGATTACTATCCCTTCGGGTATGACTTCTACACCGACTACGAGAGAAAGTGGCGGGAATACGAGGCCCTGCTGGACGCTCACAACGAGGCCGTCGATAAATATAACCGGGACATCGGCGGCCGGGTGTTCACCTACGGCACCCCCGCAGCCCGGAGGATAGCGGAACGGGAGCAGGAGCTGCAAGCGCAGGGGGAGACTATCACGGCACTGGAGACGGAGCTGGGCGGCACCTGGTACGAATCGGAGTTCTCGTCTTATACCATCAAGGAAGTGCTCGTTCACTGGTAACGGGCAGCTAGAATCCTTAAAGGAGGCCTGACGCTGAAAATACTGGTGGTGGGGGGCGGGGCCAGGGAGCACACCCTCGTCTGGAAGCTGGCCGAAAGCCCTAAAGTCAAGGAAATCTACGCCGCCCCCGGCAACGCCGGCACGGCCCGGCTGGCGCAGAACCTGGATATCAAGTCGGAGGACATTGGGGCGCTACTGAAGTTCGCCCGGGATAACCGCGTCGAGCTTACCGTCGTCGGGCCGGAAGCGCCCCTCGCCGCCGGCATCGTCGACCTTTTCCTGGCCAACCGGCTCCACATCTTCGGGGCCAGCCAGGCCGCCACGGAAATAGAGTCCAGCAAGGTCTTCGCCAAGGAGCTGATGCAGCGCCACGGCATCCCCTGCGCCGCCAGCGCCAGCTTTGCCGACTTCGCTCAGGCGCGGGAGTACGTCCAGAGACAGAAGCCGCCCGTCGTTATCAAGGCCGACGGCCTGGCCGCCGGCAAGGGGGTCATCATCGCCGAGTCCATCGAGGACGCGGAAAAGGCCCTTTCCAGCATGATGGAAGGCCGGTCCTTCGGGGCGGCGGGAGAAAAGGTGGTCATCGAGGAGTACCTCCACGGCCGGGAGGTGAGCTTCTTCGTTTTTACGGACGGCCGCACCGTCGTCCCCACCGTGCCGGCCTGCGACTACAAGCGAATCCACGACGGCAACCGGGGCCCCAACACCGGCGGCATGGGCAGCTTCAGCCCCCCGCCTTTTTTCAACCCGGCCCTGGGACACATCATCGGCCAGACCATCATGGAGCCCACCGTCCTGGCCCTGGCCGATGAAGGCCGGAGTTACAAAGGCGTGCTCTATGGCGGCCTGATGATTACCAATCATGTGCCAAAAGTGATAGAATTTAATGCCCGCTTCGGCGACCCGGAGGCCCAGGTGGTCCTGCCGCGCCTCCGGACCGACCTGGTGGACATCATGCTGGCCGTGATTGACGGCCGGCTAGAACAGATGAATATCGAGTGGAGTGAAGAGGCCTGTGTCGGGGTGGTGATGGCATCCGGGGGCTACCCCGGCACCTACCGGACCGGCTTCCCCGTCAGCGGCCTGGAAGACGTTGACGCGGAGGTCATGGTCTTTCACGCCGGGACCCGGGTCAGCCCGGAGGGCCAGATTATGACCGCCGGCGGGCGTGTCCTCACGGTGGCCGCCACGGGGCGAGACCTCGCCGAGGCCCGGGAGAAGGTTTACCGCAATATCTCCCGCATCCGTTTTGAGGGATGCCAGTACCGTAAAGATATTGCCGATATCAAATAACTAAGTGAGGTAGCTAAAATGCCACTTGTCGGCGTGGTCATGGGTTCGAAGTCGGATGCCGGGGCGCTCCAGCCGGCGCTGGACGTTCTCGAGCGGTTCGGCATCGAGCACGAGGTCAGCGTTATTTCCGCCCACCGCACCCCGGAGAAGGCCCGGCAGTACGCCCTCTCCGCCCGGGAGCGGGGCATCGAGGTCATCATCGCCGCGGCGGGTCTGGCCGCTCACCTCCCCGGCGTCCTGGCCAGCTGGACCACCCTGCCGGTCATCGGCGTGCCCGTGTCCGGCGGCGAGCTCATGGGCATCGACGCCCTGGTCTCGATAGTGCAGATGCCGGCTGGCATCCCGGTGGCCTGTACCGCCATC
>MGNX01000090.1:2237-3677 GCA_001796935.1 Chloroflexi bacterium RBG_16_60_22 | reverse complement strand
CATCGGCAGCGCCGGGGCCAGAAACGCCGCTTACCTGGCGGCGGCCATCCTGGGGCTCAAGCACGAGAAAATCGGGCAGGCCTACGAGAAGTACCGCCGCGAACTGGGAAGTTCGTAAGGACATTGCATACCCGTCGCCCGGAGCGGTACATGGCACGGGCGGACAAAGGAGAGCAACATGATTGAACGCTATTCCCGACCCGAGATGAAGCAGGTGTGGTCGGAGGAGAACAAGTACAAAAGGTGGCTTGACGTGGAGATAGCCGTCTGCGATGCCTGGGCGGAGGTGGGGGTTATCCCCCGGAAGGCCATCCCCAAGATAAAGATGGCCAAGTGCAACCTGAAACGCATGGAGGAAATCCTCAAGGAGACCCGCCACGATGTCACCGCTTTCCTGGGCTCGGTGGCCGAAAGCCTGGGGGAGGAATCGCGCTTCGTCCACCTCGGCCTGACCTCTTCTGACGTCATCGATACGGCCACGAGCCTTCAGCTGGTCGAGGCCTCCGAGATACTGATGCAGGACATCAAGGAACTAACGGCCGTGCTGGCCCAGCGGGCCATCGAGCACAAGTACACGGTGATGATCGGCCGCACCCACGGCGTCCACGCCGAGCCGACCTCCTTCGGGCTGAAGCTGGCGGTGTGGGTCGAGGAGATGCGGCGTAACCTGCACCGTCTCTCCGAGGCCAGGAAGGTCATCACCGTGGGCAAGATTTCCGGGGCCGTCGGTACCTACGCCACGGTCACCCCGGAGGTCGAGCAGCGTGCCTGCCGCAAGCTGGGACTGGAGCCCGCCTCGATATCCAACCAGGTGCTCCAGCGCGACCGCCATGCGCAGTTCGTCACCACGCTGGCCATCGTCGCCGGCTCGCTGGAGAAGTTCGCCACGGAAATCCGGGCCCTCCAGAAGACCGAGGTGCGGGAGGTGGAAGAGCCATTCAGTACCGGTCAGACCGGCTCTTCGGCCATGCCGCACAAGCGCAACCCGGAGCTCTCGGAGCGGGTCTGCGGCCTGGCCCGGCTGATACGGGGTAACGCCCTGACCTCCATCGAGAACATCGCCCTGTGGCACGAGCGCGACATCAGCCACTCCTCCAACGAGCGCGTCATCTTCCCCGATGCCTGCCTGGCCCTGGACTATATCCTGGCCCTGTTCACCTCGGTGATGAAGCGGCTCCAGGTGTACCCGCACCGGATGAAAAAGAACATGGAGCTTACCCGCGGGCTGGTGTTTTCACAGCGCGTCATGCTGGCCCTCATCGACAAGGGACTGTCCCGGCAGAAAGCCTACGAACTGGTACAGAAGAACGCCATGAAGACCTGGCGGGGTAACCGCAGCTTCCTGACGCTGCTCAAGGCCGATAAAGAGGTGGCAGCCACCCTGACCGCCCGGGAGCTGGAGGCGCTGTTCGATTACGAGCATTACCTGGCCCACGTCGA
>MGNX01000090.1:1778-2200 GCA_001796935.1 Chloroflexi bacterium RBG_16_60_22 | reverse complement strand
TGACCGCCCGGGAGCTGGAGGCGCTGTTCGATTACGAGCATTACCTGGCCCACGTCGACGAGATCTTCCGTCGCCTCGGCCTGACAAAGTCGCAGTGGCAGGGCGCCCTCCCGGAAACGATGGAACTGGGTCCGAGGGCTATATAATATCTACAACGTGGACGCAACGAGCGAATATCTGGAAAGGTAGGGTTTATGGTTGCTAACGGACAATCAGTGTTGATGAAAACGGACCTGCCGCTGCCGGTATTTATCCGTGGCAAGGTGCGTGATTCTTACGACCTCGGGAGCCACCTGCTCATCGTCGCCAGCGACCGCATTTCCGCCTTTGATGTGGTACTGCCCGTTGGCATCCCGCTCAAGGGCCATGTCCTCAACCGCCTCTCTTCCTTCTGGTTCCGCCGCACCGCGGAAATCATCCCC
>MGNX01000090.1:1078-1756 GCA_001796935.1 Chloroflexi bacterium RBG_16_60_22 | reverse complement strand
TCCACAGCCTCGATTCCTACCTGCCCCCGGAGAGTCGCTTCGCCTACCCGGCCTATATCCGCGGTCGCTCGATGATTTGCAAGAAGGTCAAGCGCATCCCGGTGGAATGCGTCATCCGGGGCTATATCGCGGGGTCGGCCTGGGTGGAGTACCGGAAGCATGGCACTGTCAACGGGGATACCATGCCGAAGGGTCTCCGGGAGAGCCAGGAGCTTAAGGAGCCAATTTATACGCCGACGACCAAGGCGGATTCCGGTCACGACGAGCCCATCAGCAAGAAGGAAATCGTCAAGCTGATGGGCTCACATATCGCCAGGGAGATGGAGGAGAAGAGCCTGGCCGTCTATAACCATGCCCGCGAGTACGCCCTCGGCAAGGGCATCATCATCGCCGATACCAAGTTCGAGTTCGGCATCGATAACGGCCGACTGGTGCTCATCGACGAGATATTGACACCGGACTCCTCGCGGTTCTGGGACGTCGACCTCTATAAAGTGGGACAGGCGCAGGACAGCTTCGATAAACAGCCGGTGCGCGATTGGCTCGAGGCATCCGGCTGGGACAAGAAACCGCCGGCCCCGATGCTCCCCCCGGACGTTGTCGAAGCCACCTCGAAGCGGTACGTGAAGGCCTACGAACGACTGACCGGCCGCCGGCTGGCGGCCCTTGACTGAAACT
>MGNX01000090.1:0-772 GCA_001796935.1 Chloroflexi bacterium RBG_16_60_22 | reverse complement strand
ATGCGCCGGATGCCACGCTTCTCGCCCAGCGCCTCGTTGAAGGCCTTGCCCAGGCAGATGGCCACGTCCTCCACGATGTGGTGCGGGTCGTCCCCGGTGGCTTTTAGCTTTATGTCAAACAGTCCGTGCCGGGCCAGCTGGTCCAGCAGGTGGTCGAAGAAGCCTATCCCGGTATCCATACTTCCGGCGCCGTGCCCGTCGATGTTAAGTTCCAGTTCGATGCTGGTCTCCCGCGTCTGCCGCCGGACGGACGCTTTCCTTCCCCCATCACCGGCGGCGCCGAGCAGTTTCATGGCCCCCTTGAGGAAAGTGCCGCCGACCGGTATCTTGCCGGTACGTGTCCTCTGGTAGAGCGGCCGGCTGCACCCTATTTTCTCCGCCATCTGCTGGTCGGAATACGCGTTGCTTTCCTGTAACCGGATTATCTTTTTCAGTACCTCTTCCGCCGATTCCATTGGCACCCTCCTGATAATATTTCCCGTCTCGGTAACCGGTTAATATGTTATTAATTATAACAGTTATATCCAATTTGTCAAGTATATATTGATATAATATGTTAATAATTATAACATCAAAGTTGAATACCGTGGGTTTAGGGCGCGGGGTTTGCTTAGTCCCCCAGTTCGCGGAGGGCTTTGAGGAGGACATCGGTGTGCTCCGGCTTTCCGGCGCTGATGCGGATGCCGTTCTTCAGCAGCGGATTATCGAAATAGCGCACCAGAATTCCCTTCTTTTGCAGCCTCTGATAAAGCCCGGCGGCGCTGCCCTTGAG
>MGNX01000089.1 GCA_001796935.1 Chloroflexi bacterium RBG_16_60_22 | reverse complement strand
TTAATCCCCCTTTTTCAAAGGGGGAAATAAGACCCGCCTTAACCCCCTTCCCTTTCGTAAAGGGAAGGGCAGGGGTTAGGATTTCATAACTCCCCCACGGGCTAAGCCGCGGACGGTGCGAGGGCGGTTCGGGTGGGAATAGATATCATACGAGGGGAGGCGGGGCAGTAAGACAACTTGAAGGCGGTGGCGGAATTAAAAATTATTTACCGCCGGAGGAAGCAACGTACCGGTAATAGAGGTCACAGGCCTCCGCCTCATCCAGCGTGCCCTTGACGATGGCCCGGCCGTCCGGGAAGACGAGAATCTCTTTATCGTCGATGCCGAAGCCAAGCATATAGCTGTTGCCGCTGACCTCGCCGGACTTGCGGAGACGCGCCGCCAGGGCTTTCAGGTCTATTTTACCGGCCCGGGTATCGACCACCTGAATCGAGCGACTCTGCCCGCAGAGCGAGGTGGTCCGGACATGGAACTTTTCCGCCAGGAACTCGTACTTGCCCCGGCAGGCGGGGCAGTCGGGGCGGCGCTCCAGGTGGAGCCTGTCGAACGTTCCCTTCCAGGCGTCGATGATGACGAGGTCGCGGTTGATTTCTGCCGGGTTGATGAGGAGCTTCATGGCCTCGGTGGCCTGCAGCGCGCCGATAACGGCCGGGACGGTCCCCAGGATGCCGGCCGTCTCGCAGGTGGGCGTGATGGCGGGGTCGGGCAGGGTGGGGCTGATGCAGCGCAGGCAGGGGGTCCGGCCCGGAACGATGGTCATGGTCATCCCCGTGGTGGCGATGGCGCCGCCGTAGACCCAGGGAATTTTGTGCTTGAGAGAGACATCGTTGATGAGGAAGCGGGTGCCGGCGTTGTCCAGCCCGTCCAGGATGACGTCGGCGCCGGAGCAGAGCTTTTCGATATTGGTGTAGTTGACGTCGGCGACGATGCCTTCGACCTCAACGCTGGAGTTGGCCTTCCGGAGGTGGGCTTCCGCCGCTATGGCCTTGGGCAGCCCGGCTTTAATATCTTCCTCGTCGAAGAGGACCTGCCGCTGGAGGTTGTGCTCCTCGATGAAATCGCGGTCGACGATGCGGACCTTACCCACCCCCGCCCGCACCAGCAGGGTGGCGATGTGGCTGCCGAGGGCCCCGCACCCGATAACGACCGCGCCGGAGGCGATGAGCTTCTGCTGTCCCTCCTCGCCGATGGACGGGAGCATCGTCTGCCGGGAATAGCGGTTCCTCAAGTGCCTGTCCATCATGCCACCGTTTCCTGTCCCGCCACGGTTCGGGTCAGCCCTCGATAATATCGCCGGTGACCGGGTCGACCCTGATGCCCTTGGACTCCAGCCAGGCGATGCCGGCCTCGATGTCCTTTTCCTCGCCTTCAAGCTCCAGCATCACCCAGCCCTTGGCCTCCGAGATATCGGCCTGGCGGATATTGGGCAGCAGGTTGAACTTAACGCCGAGGTGGAATATCAGGGGATCTTTAATCTTCTCGGGCGGGAAAGTGAACATTACCTGTCTCTTCGCCATCGGCTCTTTCTCCTTCGCACATTATAATACACTCAGGCGGAAACGTTAAGCAGTTCCTCCACCGATGCTACCGTCGGCTTGACCGCCAGGGGCCTGACGATGTCGGTGAGTATCTCCTGCGTCCGCGGGCCGGCGCCGGTGATGAAGGCCACGGTGAGCTGGTCGCGCTTGATGCTGCCGGCCGCGGCCAGCTTTTTCAATGAGCCGATGACCACGCCGCCGGCGGCCTCGGCGAAGATGCCCTCCGTCTGGGCCAGCAGCCTTACCCCGGCCAGGGCCTCCTCATCGGTGACGGAGCAGCCCCCCCCGCCCGTCTGCCGGGCCACCCGCAGCGCGTAGTAGCCGTCCGCCGGGTTGCCGATGGCAATCGACTTGACGATGGTCTCCGGGATGACCGGGTTGACGTGCATGCTGCCGGCGTTGAAGGCGTTGACGATGGGCGAGCTGCCGGCCGCCTGGGTGACGAACATGTGGGTATCCACCGAATCGATAAGCCCCAGCATGGCCAGCTCCTCCAGCCCTTTCCAGATACGGGTGAAGAGCAGGCCGGAAGCCGCCGGCGCCACGATGCAGTCCGGGGCGCGCCAGCCGAGCTGCTCCGCCACCTCGTAGCCCAGGGTCTTGCTGCCCTCGGCGTAGTAGGGCCGCAGGTTGATATTGATGAAGCCCCACTTGAACTTATCCGTAAGCTGGCGGCAGAGTCGGTTGACGTCGTCGTAGCTGCCGTCCACGGTGAGCAGCACCGGGTTATAGACGGCCGCCCCCACCAGCTTGCCCGCCTCGACGTCCGCCGGGACGAAGACGTAGGCCTTGAGGTTGGCCCGGGCGGCATGGGCGGCCACGCTGGCGGCCAGGTTCCCCGTGGAGGCGCAGGCGATGGCGTTGAAGCCGAACTCGACGGCCTTGGTGGCGGCCACCGAGACGACCCTGTCCTTGAAGGAGAAGGTGGGGTTGAGACCGTCGTTCTTGACATAGAGGTTGTCCAGTCCCAGCTCGCGGCCGAGGTTATCCGCCTTCGTCAGCGGCGTGAAGCCGGTGCCGATGTCCACGGGGTCGCTCTCGATGGGCAGCAGCTCGCGGTAGCGGTACATGCCGGGCGGTCCCGCCGCCAGCTTATCGCGGCTCACCGCCGCGGCCATCGCCTTGTAGTCGTAGTTGACCTCCAGCGGGCTCAGGCAAAAATCGCAGAGGTTGAGCGGCTTGAGCGGGTATTCGCGGCCGCACTTCCGGCACCTCAGGGTCGTCGCGTGAGACATTCCAACCACCTCCTTCTATCCGGGCTCCAGGGCCTGGCGCAGGTCGGCGATGATATCATTGATATTTTCCAGCCCGACCGACAACCGGACCAGGCCTTCCGTGATGCCGGCTTTCTCGCGGTGCTCCCGGGGCATGGAGGCATGGGTCATCGTGGCCGGGTGGGCCACCAGCGAGGCGGCCCCGCCCAGCGACTCCGCCAGGAGGAAAAGCTTTACTTTTTTCAGGAAGGCGTAGGCGGCCTCGGTGCCGCCCTTGAGCTCGAAGGCGACCATCCCCCCGAAGCCCTTCATCTGCCGCCGGGCTATATCGTGCCCGGGGTGGGACTTCAGGCCGGGGTAATAGACCCTGGACACCGCCGGGTGGCTGCCGAGGAAATCGGCGACGGCGGCGGCGTTCTGCGCGTGCTGTTTTACCCGCAGGGAGAGCGTCTCGATGCCGCGGAGCACCAGCCAGCAGTCGAACGGCGAGGCGCAGGTACCCATGGCGTTGAGCAGGAACTGCACCCGCTCGGTAAGCTCGTCGGTGGTGGTCACCACGGCGCCGCCGACCACGTCACAGTGGCCGTTAAGGTACTTGGTGGTGGAGTGGACGACGAGGTCGATGCCGTAGTCGATGGGCCTTAAAAACACGGGGGAGGCGAAGGTATTATCGATGGCCGTGAGCAGGCGGTGCTTTTTAGCGACGTCCGCCACCATCTCCACGTCGGTGATGTTGAGCAGCGGGTTGGAGGGCGTCTCCAGCCAGACCATCCGGGTGTTGGGCCGGATGGCGGCCTCGATTTTACGCCGGTCGTTAAGCCTCATGAAAGTGGTCTCCACGCCGAGGGGCCGCATCACGTTCTCCAGCAGGCGGAAGGTCCCGCCGTAAACGTCGTCGCCGCTGATAACGTGGTCGCCGGCCTTGAGCAGGTGCAGCACGGTGGTCTCGGCGGCCATGCCGGTGGCGAAGCAGAACCCCGCCTTGCCCCCCTCCAGCTTCGCGATGGTCTCCTCCAGGATTTTACGCGTCGGGTTGGCGGTGCGGGAGTAGTCATAGCCCCTGTTTTTCCCGACATCGTAGAAGGCGAAGGTGGACGTCTGGTAGATGGGCGTGCCGACGGCACCGTAGGCGGGGTCCGGCCGCTCTCCGGCGTGGATGCTCAAGCTCTCTATCTCCATGTTGACCTCCCTGTTTTCCCCGGATAAATATCACTGTCCCCGGTGGTAACCGGTTAAATATAGTACATCTCGCCGGCGTTCTTGTCCTTGATTTTCTGGCGCTCTACCAGGTCTTCCAGCGTGGTGCTCTCCAGGACCTGGCGGGCGGCCCGGTCCAGCTCGGTCCAGAGGTCCCGGGTGGCGCAACCGCGGGAGCGCTCGCAGACCTCCGGCCGGTCGATGCATTCCACCAGCGGCGACGTGCCTTCCAGCAGGCGGATAACCTCGAGGAGGTTTACCTGCTGCGGCAGCCGGGCCAGCAGCACGCCCCCGCCCACGCCCCTCAGGCTCCGCATCACGCCGGCGCCCACCAGGGGGGTTATCAGGCGCTTCAGGTAGGCCAGCGGTATCTGCTGGCGCCGCGCGATGTCCCGCAGCGGCACCGGCCCTTCGCCGTTGTGCATGGCGATGTCCAGCAGCACCCTCGTCCCGTAGCGTCCCCGGCTAGATAGTTTCATCGGCTTATTGGTGATAAAGGTGACTATCTTAGTCTACAAACTCCGACCCTTGACTGTCAAGTATTGGCAGCCTGCCGGCCGTTGTAGTGACGCCTGGAACGGAAAGTAGTATCATTTAATCAGGATGGTAACGGAAAACCGGGAGACGAAGTCGGCACGGAGGCGCTATGACAGAAACGCGGCGCTCTACGACCTCATGGAGGGGGTGGTGGAGATGACGCGGTACAGTCGCTGGCGCCAGATGCTGTGGAGCAAGGTGGAGGGGCAGGAAGTCCTGGAGGTCGGGGTGGGCACCGGCAAGAATTTCCCCTACTATCCGGAGAACGCCAGCGTTACCGCCGTCGATTTCAGCGAAGGAATGCTGCGGCGGGCCAGGGACAAGGCGGCCCGGCTTGGGGTCAGGGTCCGCCTGCTGACGATGGACGTCCAGGACCTCCGGTTTGAGGACGCCAGCTTCGATACCGTGGTGGGCAGCTTCGTCTTCTGCTCCGTCCCCGACCCCGTCCGCGGTCTGACCGAGGTGGCGCGCGTCTGCCGGCCGGGGGGCAAAGTGCTGCTGCTGGAGCACGTCCTCAGCGCCAACCGCGTCCTGGCCCGGCTGATGGACACGGTCAATCCCCTGGTGGTGCGTCTGATGGGAGCGAACATCAACCGGAAGACCGTGGACAATGTCGTCCGGAGCGGGCTGGTGGTGGTCAGGGTTACCGACCTCGCTGCGGGAATCTTCAAGCTCATCGAGGCGAGGAAGAGCATCAAGTAAGCTGGACGTTAGTTATTGTCAGCGGGAGTACCGCTCTTCCTTCCAGGGGTCGCCGCGGAGGTGGTAGCCGTTGGACTCCCAGAACCCCGGCCGCTCCTCGGCCATGAACTCAATACCGGTGACCCACTTGGCGCTCTTCCAGAAGTAGAGGCGCGGCACTACCAGCCTCACCGGAGCGCCGTGCTCCGGCAGTATATCCCGGCCGTCGTGTTTCAACGCCAAGAGGACATCCGGCTGAAAGAAGTCGTCCGCGGAGAGGTTGGTGGTAAACCCGCCGGCCCCGTGGACCATGACGTAGCGGGCCTCCGGCTTGATGCTCACCAGGTCCCTGATGACGCCGGTGCTCACCCCCTCCCAGAGGTTGTCCAGCTTCGACCAGGTGGTGACGCAGTGGATATCGGAAAAAACCTTGACGTGCGGCAAAGCCCGGAACTCGTCCCAGGTCAGCGTCCGTTCCTTTTCCACCAGCCCGAATATTTTAAAAGTCCAGCCGGCCACGTCTATTTTATGCGCTGTACCGTAGTGCAGCACCGGCCACTTTTCCGTCAGCTTCTGGCCGGGGGGCACCCTGTTTTTCCTGGCCGTGTCCGGGCTCTTGATGATGTCAGCTTCCATGATACCGCCTTTATTTCCACCTTAGCACAGTCCGGCCGGGAGTTCAAAACCCGCCCGCCGGCCACTTGAGCATTTGGGCCGTTTGCCGGATAATAGACTTGTCATGAAAGCGGAAATCATTACCAGCGGCACCGAGCTGCTGCTCGGGGAGGTCACCGACGTCAACACGCCTTTCCTGGCCGGTCAGCTGGCCGCGCTGGGCATCGACCTCTATTATTCCTCCACGGTAGGGGACAACTTCCGGAGGTTCTCCGGGGTGCTGCGGCAGGCCTGGGAGAGGTCGGACCTGGTCATCATCACCGGCGGCCTGGGGCCCACCCAGGGGGATATCACGCGGGAGGTCATCGCCGGGATGCTGGGGGAGAAGACCAGGGTGGACGCCGACCTCAAGAAAGAGGTTGAGGCTTTCTTCTCGCGGCGCGGTCTGGAAATGCCGGAGAACAATATCAAGCAGGCCACGGTGATTCCCTCGGCGGTGGCCCTGCACAACGCCGCCGGCACGGCCCCGGGCTGGTGGGTGGAGAAGGAGGGGCGCATCATCGTGACGATGCCCGGTCCCCCCGCCGAGATGCAGGAGATGTGGCACCGCCACGTGCTGCCCCGGCTCAGGGAGAAGAGCGGGGCGGTGATACTATCGCGCACGCTCAAGACGTGGGGCCTGTCCGAGGGTAAAGTGGATGAGCTGGTGACGCCGTACCTGGGGTCGGCCAACCCGACGCTGGCCCTCTACGCCCGGCCGGACGGCATCAACCTGCGCATCACGGCCAAGGCGGCCACCGAGGCCGAGGCCGGCGCCATGCTGGCGGCGAGGGAGGGTGAGGTGAGGGAGATACTGAAGCACCATGTCTGGGGTGCGGATGCCGCTACCCTGGAAGGAGTGGTGGGGAAGCTGCTCTGCGACCGGAAGCTGTCCCTGGCCGTCAGTGAGTCGCTGACCGGCGGCCGCCTGAGTTCCACGCTGAGCGGCACGCCGGAGGTCGCCGGGTGTTTCAAGGGCGGTATCGTGCTGACGACCGACGCTTCCGGAGTCGGGAATGAAAACGCCGCCGCGATGGCCCGGTCGGCCCGACTCCAGTTCGGGGCGGATATCGGGCTGGCCATCGCCGGGTTTTACCATGATGACCCCGGCGCGCCGCGGGGCAGTGCCTTCATCGCGGTGGACATGGAAAAGGAAAGCCGCTCGGCCGAAGCCCCCGGCCTCCCCGGCCGGGTGCCGCTGCGTATCAGCCGGACCATCAACCACGCCCTGATTTACCTCCGCGACTTCATAGAGTCGCTCCCGGCGTAGGCGTTGGCCACAGCCCGTGGCTCAGTAGCGCACGTAGTTGGGCACGATATTCCGGTATCTAGTCACCAGCCTGTCCCAGCTCTTGGGCAGCTCCGCCTTGCGGGTGGCCGGCGATGGCCCACCCTGGAGGAAACCCAGCCATGACCCGAAGCCACCATAGACGTAAATCTGGACCGGCTCGGGGTCGCGGGGGGTGGGGTGAAAGACCAGTTTGGGGTCGCCCTGGGCGCTCTGGTTGCCCCGGTCGAAGGGCCCGCTGAACTCGAGGCCGAGTATTGAGTAATAGTCCTCGGGGACGCGGGTGTTCTTCAGGATGTACTCTTTAATGGTCGCCTTGTTCCAGCCGCCGTCGGCCAGGGCTTTAGCGTTGGAGGGGGTCAGGGCCAGGCCGAAGACGCCCATCCGCGCCGGGGTAAGGCTGCCCACCACCGTGGCCAGGATGCCCTTGTCATCGGTGCCGAAGGGTATCATCTGCTGGAAGGACTGCGGGAAGGTGACGGTAATCGTGCTATCCCCCTTCTGGAAGCCGCGCTCCACATGGAAAGGCTCCCAGGGGCTGTTCTCTTCGTTTTCCCCGACGACCCAGGTGTACTTCCCCGGATTGCCGAGCACGCCCATGTCTTCGATTTGCTTGCGGATGCCCCGGAAGTTCTTGGTTATCAGGCCCATGGCCCGCCCGATGGCGGCGTTGGCGATGTTCCCCGGGCTGGCGGCCCCGTAAGTGCCGGTGACGTGGATATCGTGGCGGATGGGGCCGTTGATGAGCCAGAAGGGGGAGAACGACCCCGTGCTGGCCGCCATCATCCCGGCGGTGGGGCTCTCGGTGAGGCACTGCACTCCGGCGATGAGCAGCGGCATATAGGTCGGCAGGCAGCCGGCCATGACCGCGTTGACGGCGATGCGCTCCACGGTGGCCTTGCCCCGCCGCGGCTCCAGCTCCGCCACCAGGTGGTCGGCCGGCAGGTCCGTCCCGGTGAGCATCTCGGCCACGGCTTCCTCGGTGGGGGGGATAATGGGGAGGCCGTCCGTCCAGCCCCGCTGGTAGAAGAAACGGTTGACCTCTTCCAGGCTGCCTTTGAAGGCCAGGCGCGGCGGGTTTTCCGGCTCGCGGCGCTTCGGTGACTTCTCCCCGGCCGTCAGCGGCTTCGTCAGGGCGGCTACCATGTCATCGGCGACGGCCGTGATGGCCGCCTCGATGGTCGGGACGACGGTGGACTCGGAGACGATGGTCTCCGCCACGACCCTCACCAGGGGCATGCCCCGGGAAGAGGCCGCCGACATGACGTCGTTGAGAAAGTGCTCGAAGACGAACGTGGCGGTCGGTTTACCGTGCTCCTCGATGAAAATAGCGTCGTACACAAGGTACTTGGTGCATGCCCCTCAGTCGCCGACGGCCGCCACGATGGCGTCCAGGCCCTTTATCCAGTCCTCGAACTCCCCCCGCCGGTCCGCTTCCAGCGCGGACACGGAGAAGGTGTTGGCCTTGAACCAGCCCGTCTTTATGGAGGGATATCTTTTTTTAAGTATCCTCTCGGCGGCGGACAAGATAAGGGAGGCGGCGCGCTTGTTGTTGCACAGCAGGCCGATTTTCTTCCCGGCCAGGTCGGCCAGGCGCGGCGCCAGGCCCTTCAGGGGGATAGGGTCGGCCTCCGACCAGGGACTGAGCACCTCGTAAGAAGCGCCCGATTTCTCCGCACTCATATCTTTTACCTCCCCGTTTTATTTTTCTGCTCCGGCTTTTTCCCGGCTAGTACTTGGCGTAGGTGGGTACCACGTTTTTATATCTAGCGACCAGCCTGTCCCAGCTCTTCGGCAGCTCTATCTGCTGGGTCTCCTTCTGGCCGGGGGTGGCGCCCCCGCCGACGCAGTGGGCGATGAAGGCGCCCGGCCCGCCCCCGACGATGACCCGGATAAACCGGCGGTCCTTTATCATCGGCACCAGCTCATCGTCCTTTTCCGGTATGCTGCCGTAGTCCAGCGGCGGTCTTCCCATCTGCATCCTTCTCATAATTGAGGCCGGCACGAGCTTGTTTTCCGCGATGTACTTCTTGACGTCTTCCTTGCCGAACCCCTCCCGGGCCAGGTTATTGGCGTGGGGCGGGGTGAAGATGATAGTGCGGCGCATGCCCCGCGGCGTGTTGTCCACCACGGCCCGCAGGACTCCCTGGGCATCAGCGCTGTAAGGCCAGTGCTGGAGGTAGGTCTGGGGGAAGGAGAGGGTGACGGTGCTGTCCTCCTTCTTGAAGCCGTACTCCACGTGGAGCGGCTCCCAGGGGCTCTCCTCCTCGTTTTCGGCGATGACCGAGGTGTATTTCATCGGGTTACCCATGACGCCCATGTCCTCGATGCCCTGGCGCACGCCGCCGATGTTCTTGACGATGAGTCCCATGGCGCGCCCGATGGCGGCGTTGGCGATGTTGCCCGGACTGAGAGCGCCGGAGCTGCTGTTGACGTTAATCTGGTGGCGGATGGGGCCGTTGATTATCCAGAACGGCGCCCAGGAGCCGGTGCTGAACCCGAAGGTGGTATAGCCCGTGAAGCCGGGTTCCGATTCCAGCAGGTCGATGGTGCCGGCGATGAGCACCGGCATATGAGTAGGCAGGCAGCCGGCCATGACGCCCGCGATGGCTATTTTCTCGATGGTGGCCTTGCCCATCCGCGACTGCAGCTTGCCCAGCAGGTGGTCCGGCGGCAGGTCCGTCCCGGTGAGCATCTCGGCCACGGCCTCTTCGGTGGGGGGGATAATGGGGAGGCCGTCCGTCCAGCCCCGCTGGTAGAGGAAGCGGTTGACCTCCCGGAGGCTGCCCTTGAAGATAACCCGGGCCGGTTTCTCCGGCTCCCTGCCCCCGGGCGACTTTTCTTCGGGGGTGAGGGGCCGGGTCAGAGCCCCGATGATATCGTCCAGGGCGCCGTCAACGCCGGCCTCGATGTCCGCCATGATGCTGGCCTCGCAGGGGACGGCGGCGGGTATGTACCGCAGTCCCGGGAGGCCCTGACTGCGGGCGGCCGACTCGGTGTCGTTGGCAAAGCCCCGGTTGACCAGCGTGACCGTGGGCTTGTGTCTCTCCTCGATGGAAGCCGCATCGTACACAAGGTACTTGGTGCACGCCCCTCAGTCGCCGATGGCGCCGACGACCGCGTCCACTTCCTTGAGCCATTTCTCGAATTCGTCCCGGTCATGGTCGACGGCCCTTTCATTGGGTTTCAGGTTGGCGAACCAGCTGAACCCGGCGGTGGGGTACTTTCCCTTGAGTCGATTTTCAAGTACCTGGAGCGTTGGCTCGGCGCCGCGCTTACTGTTGCGCAGCAGGCCTATTTTCTTGCCAGCTAAATCGCCCACCGGGGGGTTGATGCCCCGGAAGGGTATGGGGTCGGCCTCCGCCCAGGGACTGAGTACCTGGTATTGACCGTTGGGCATGTTCGTGCTCCTTTTGGACTGGCTATTGCCAGTGTAACACCCGCCCGGGTTCCGGTCAACCGCACCGAAGCCGGTGAATCTTCGGTCAAAATAAAAGAGGTCGGGCATATACCCGACCTCTGGTTATCATATTACCGGTGCGCGGGTGCCTAGCGGCCCGACTTTTTAAGGTACTTCGCGACGGTGGCCAGCAGTTCCCTGGGGCTGACCGGTTTTTCGAGGTAGTCCTCGGCCTCCAGTCCCAGGCCGCGACTCCGCGGGATGGCGGTGCCCTGGCCCCTGGACGAGTAGCTCGTGAGCATCAGCAACGGAATCCTGGCAAGCTGCTGGTCTTTCTTGAGCTGCTCCGCCGCGGTAAAGCCGTCCTCCACCGGCATGATAACATCGAGGAGAATCAGGTCCGGCTTCTCCGTTCTGGCCTTGCGCAGGGCCTCGTCACCGTTGACGGCGACGACTACCTGGTAGGGCTGGCTCTCCAGGACGGTCCTGGTAGATTCGACGAAATCGGGGTCATCGTCAACGAGCAGGATTTTGGCTTTTTTCTCCACTTGGAAAGGCCTCCTTAACTAATCAGCATCACCCGGCAGCATCAGCGTTTTCTCTTTTTAATCAGCGTGCCCACCCGGTCCAGGAGGACATCGGGGGACATCGGTTTTTCAATGTAGTCGTCCACGTCCAGCTCGAGCCCGGTCTCCAGCTCGTAGCGCCGGCGGCTGGCCTCTTCCCTCACGGAGGTCAGGATTAAAATGGGGACATTACGGAACTTTCCCCACCGGGGGTCCTGGAGCTCCTTGCAGACGCCGAACCCGTCCAGCTTGGGCATCATCAGGTCGAGAATCATCAGGTCCGGGTTTTCCGCCTTCAGGGTAGCCAGGCCCTCGATGCCGTCCCGGGCGGTAACGACGGCGTAGTCCCGGGATTCCAGAATCATGACCACCGCGTCCAGAATATCGGGGTCGTCATCAACAACGAGAATCTTGCCCGGCATGTTTCACTCCTTCCCGAACGTCTCGGCGATATTAGTGCCTGGTAAGCCGGCAAATCAGTACCCGTTATCCGATGGAATTTGTACCGGCGGTCCGGCGGAAATATTACCTGAATGACTTACCGTGGATATTATAGTACAGGCCTGGGCATAAGTCCAGCCTTTTCCACCATCTCCTGGACGATATCCTCCCAGCCCACCGCCATGATATGAATACCGTGGACGCCGGGTATTTCCTTGAGCTGCTCGATAATATCCAGGATTATCTTGACGCCTTCTTCCTTGGCTTTCTCCGCCTTTTCCAGTCGAGTGATAATCTCGTCGGGGACGGTCACCCCGGAGACATAGTCCCGCATGTAGCGGGCCATACCCAGTGACCGGATGGGGATGACGCCGGCCAGGACGTGCACCTTCTTATCGAGGCCCATATCGCAGGCCATCTTCATGTACCTGGCGAACCGGGGCACGTCATAGACTGCCTGCGTCTGGATGAAGTCCACGCCCGCCTTGACCTTCTTCGCCAGCCGCTTGACACGGTACTCAAAGGGGTCGGCGAAGGGGTTGGCGGCCGCCCCGATGTACATCGGCACATCGCCGGAAATTTCATCCCCGTTGAGGAACTTCTTCTCGTCGCGCATCTGCTTCATCATCTGGATAAGCTGGATGGAGTCGATATCGAAGACGCCCTTGGCCTGGGGGTGGTTGCCGAACTTCTGGTGGTCGCCGGAGAGGCAGAGGAAGTTGCCGACGCCCAGGGCGATGGCGCCGAGGATATCGGCCTGGAGGGCCAGGCGGTTGCGGTCCCGCACCACCATCTGCATCACCGGCTCGACGCCGGCCTGCCTGGCGATGACACAGCCGGCCAGGCTGGACATCCGTACGATGGCCGTCTGGTTATCGGTGATATTGACGGCATCACAGCAGTGGCGCAGCATCTCCGCCTTGCGCTGGATAACGGCCGCGCTGGTGCCCTTGGGAGGACCCGCCTCGGCCGTGACGGCGAACTTGCCGCTCTCCAGTATTTTCTCCAGATTCGTTCCCGCTTTCATTGGCGTGGTCTCCTCTTAGCTTTATTCGGTTTGGGCAGCGTCAGGCTGAACTTCGTCCCGGCGTGGCCGTTCCAGGGGCTTTCCACCCATATCTTGCCCCCGTGGGCCTCCACGATTCTCCTGGAGATGGACAGGCCGAGGCCCGTCCCCTTGACCTCCACGTTGCTGGCGCGGAAGAAGTCCTCGAAGAGCCGGGGCATATCTTCGGCGGGGATGCCGATGCCGGTATCCATAATCTCGACCAGCACGTCTTTGGGACGTTCCTCCACGCGGACGGTTATCGAGCCCTCCGGGGTATAGGTGATGGCATTGTTGACCAGGTTGGTGAAAACCTGCTGCAGCCGTGAGGCCGAGCCCTTGATTTTGGGGAGCCCCTCCGGAATCTCCACCTTCAGCTTGAGGCCCTTTTCCCTGGCCAGGCTGCTCTGGGTGTCCAGGGAGTCCTTAATCGCTTTGCGCAGGGAGACGTCCTTCATCTCCTGGACTAGCTGGCCGGTCTCGATGCGCGGTATATCCAGCAGGTCGCTGATGAGGGTGAGCAGCTCGTTGATGCGGCGCGTGGAGCGCTCCAGCATGTTCTTCTGCTTTTCCGAGATTTCCCCGGCAAAGCCCCCCAGCATCACCCAGAGGAAGCCCTGTATGGCGGTGAGCGGCGCCTTGAGGTCGTGGGCGGCGATGCCGATAAAGCGCAGGAAGCGGCTCCGCTCCTCCTCCAGGTTGGCTATCTCGCCGGAGGCGCGCTCCAGTTCGCCGGTCTTCTCGGCGAGCAGGCGCTCCCGCAGCTCCACCACCTGGCGCTGCCGCTTGCGCAGCTCTCCGGCCACGGCGGTCGTCACGTAGGTGGTGCCGTAGAGCAGGAAAGCCAGGGCGGCCAGGACGGCCAGAATCCGGGCGGGGTCGCGGTAGCGCGTCGGCAGGACGAACCCTTCCAGGTTGACATGGGGTATCACCCCCGTGTATTCCAGGCCCACCAGCGCTATTACCAGGACGATGGCGATGGTGGACAGCAGGTAGACCATCCGGTAGTTCAGGCCGATGCTGGCCAGGACGATGTGGAAGACGAAGAAGAAGATGAAGGGGTTTTCTATCCCCCCGGTGAAGTGGAGCAGCACGATGAGGGCGAACATGTCCAGCAGGATATGACTGTAAGTGTACTGCCGGACGCGCGGTATGACCAGAGGCTCCGGGATGGTGCCCAGGCCCCGGACCTGCCATACCAGGACCAGGTTATACAGGGCCATGAAAACACAGACGATTAATACCGGCTCGGTGGGGAAGCCGATATCGAATACCCACCGGGCGATGACGGTGACGACAATTATCCCGAGGATAGCCCCCCAGCGCATATTGTTGAACACGTGGAGGCGCATCACCAGGGTCTCTTCTTCGGGGGTGCGCTCGACGGCTGTTACGGTCGGAACCTTATCGTTCATGCTACTGCTGGCAGACACCATCCGACTTTAATATTTCCCGGCGGTTTTCAGGGGGGACTAGCCCTTGGTCGCGGCGGCTTCCGGCTCCGCCTTGGGCCGGACGATGCCGCACTCGGCATCCACGTCGACCATGCGGGGGCCGCCGGAAACGCTGACGCTCCAGTCTTTCACCGGCTCAATCGCTTCCATCTCGTCAAGGCGCCCCGTCGCCACGAGGCGGTCGTAGATAATCTGCCAGGCGCAGGGGACGTCCGGTGAAATCTCGCATCTGCCCCCGGACGAGCCGCCGCAGGGCCCGTTGAGCAGGCTCTTGGCGCACCGCACCAGCGGGCAGACGCAGGCCGTCCGGCCCAGCACGCAGCTGGCGCACTGGAGGCAGACCTCGGTAAAGTGCCCGGGCCTGTCCTCGATGCCGATGAACATGGTGTTCAGGCCGGGGTAGACCGGCTTGACGTCCTTCATGTGGATGGCGATGTTCTGTACCCCGATGGCGCAGGTCATCGCCACGATGCAGTCGGCCTTGTCAATGGCCTCGGCCTCCTCCCGCAGGGCGTCCGCGGTCAGCTCGTCACAGGCGGTGGGTATCACCATCCAGCCGCTGACCTTCTTGCCGGCGGCCTCCAGCTGCCGCTGTAACTCCATAACCTCGGACTTGCCGCCGGTATGGCACAGCGTGGCGCAGGTACCGCAGCCGATAATGTGCACCCACCGGCACTTATCGACGTATTGCATAATCTCTTCAATCGGTTTCTGTTCCGTGATTGTCTTCATATCAGGCCACCCCCTTATTTGCCACTGATTCCTCTATCGTAGTCATCCCGGAAATACTTCAGGGTATCCACCAGGCCGGAACACGCCGCCTGCCCCAGGCCGCAGAGCGAAGAGAGCGCCATGGTATCGGCCAGGACCTGCATGTAGCCGATGTCCCGGGCCGCCCCCTCCCCGCGGCGGAAACGGTCCAGCGTCTCCACCAGCCATTCCGTGCCCTGCCGGCAGGGCGTGCACTTGCCGCAGGACTCCTCCGCCAGGAACTCCATCGTCCGCCCGACGATTTCCAGGACACCCCGGCTCCGGTTATAGACGGTGATGGCCCCGGCGCCGAGGTAGCTTTCAAAGGCCAGCGGCGCGTCAATCTGGTCGTAGGGTATGATGCGGCCGGTGGCTCCGCCGATCTGTATCATCTTGATGTCTTTGGCCCCGGCCAGCCCCTCCACCAGCTCCCGCAGGGGGCTGCCCAGCACCATCTCGTAGACGCCGGGCCGGGCCACGTCCCCGCTGACGGAAAAGACCTTGGTGCCCCTGCTGCGCTCCGTCCCCATACCAGCGTACCAGGCGCCGCCCTTGAGCACGATGGGCGCCACGTTCATCAGGGTTTCCACGTTGTTGATGGTAGTCGGCTTCTGGAAGAGCCCGGCCACGGTGGGGAAGGGGGGACGGTAGCGCGCTTCGCCGCGCTTGCCCTCGACGGACTCCATCAGGGCGGATTCCTCCCCGCAGACATAGGCGCCGGCGCCCTGGCGCACCTCGATGCGGAAACCGTCGAGGTAGCCGGCCGCCCTGGCCTGGTCGATGGCGCCGCGGAGCAGGTCGAGCAGGTAGCTGTATTCCCACCGCAGGTAGATATAGCCCTGCCGGGCGCCGACCGCGTAGCCGGCGATGGCCAGGCCTTCCACCAGGGAGAAGGGGTCGTTCTGGATGATATACCGGTCCTTGAAGGTGCCTACCTCGCCCTCGTCGGCGTTGCCGATGACGTACTTCTCGTCGCCGGGGGAGTTCCTGGCCCCCTCCCACTTGATACCGCAGGGGAAGCCGGCCCCGCCCCGGCCGCGCAGGCCGGAGGTCTTAATCTCGCTGATGACCTCCTCCGGGGTCATCCCGCGGGCCTTCTCCAGGGCCTTGAAGCCTTCCCTGGCCCGGTGGGTCTTGATGTCCGCCGGGTCGATGGCTCCGCAGTTTCTTAAAACTACCTTCTCTTGAGGCACTGAACAGTCTCCGGGTTACTTATATTTTTGCAGGATGCCGGCTATCTTTCCCGGCGTAAGGTCGGTATGAACATCGTGGTTGATGAGCATGGCCGGGGCCCCGTCACAGAGGCCGATGCAGTTGACCAGCTCGAAGGTGAAACGGCTATCCTCCGTGGTCCGGCCCGGCCCGACACCCAGCGCTTTTCTAATGGCGTCGATGACGGCCTGGCCTTCCTTGAGGTGGCAGGGCAGGCTCTGGCAGACCCTGATGACGTTCCGGCCGAGCGGCCTGATGGACAGGAAGGAATAGAAGCTGGCTACCCCGTAGACGTCATTGGACGGGACGCCCAGGGACGCGGCCAGTCCCGCCATGACCTCCGGGGTCAGGGGGCCGGACCTCGCCTGGGCCTCCTGCAAGGCCATCAGGATGTTGTCCGGCGTTTTTACGCGGGCGGCTTTCTTGGTCATCTCACTCCGTCAGCCGGCGGCTTAACCTTTCACGTAGAGGACCGGGCCTTTTTTCTCCTGCCCGAACTTCATGGGCAGGCGGAGGGCGCCGGTGGGGCAGAGGGTAATACAGGTCTTGCAGTCGCGGCAGGTCTCGTTGCTGCCTATCGGCTTATCGAGGTCGTAAATAACCTTCGTCTCGAAGCCGCGGTAGGCGAGGCTGAACATCTTCTTTCCTTCAATGTTATCGCAGGCGGCCACGCAACGCCGGCACAGGATACACTTGGACATGTCCCGGATGATGCTGGGGTTTTCGTCTTCCACGGGGAAGTAGTGCATCCGGGTGCGGAACCGGGGCATCCCCACCTCGAGGTCGGTAGCGCGCAGGCGCAGTTCGCAGCAGTTGGCCGCCTCGCAGACGATGCAGGTGTCCGGGTGGGAGGCCATCATGAGCTCGATGAGCACGCGGCGCACCTCCAGCACCTTGGGAGAGTGGGTCTGGATGACCATGCCGGGGGTGACGGGGGTGTGGCAGGAGCCGACCAGGGTCCGGGAACCTTCGACCTCCACCACGCAGAGACGGCAGGCCCCGACGGGCGCCAGGTCCTTGAGGTAGCACATGGTGGGGATATCGATTCCGTTTTCCCGGGCGACTTCCAGGATGGTCATCCCTTGTGGCGCGCTGACAGGGGTACCATTGAGGGTCAGTGAAATGTTCCCCATATATAAAAATATTACTTGATACGTATAAACGGCGTCAAGTTTGAGGGGAGTGCCGGGTAGCGTGTCATTTTGAAATTAGTGAATCGGCATGAGATAATGTCTCAGTGCCTTGACGGAAAGGAAGAAAATGATTGACGAGACGGACATCCGCCCGGAAAAAGAACATTATTTCGAGCTGCTGGCGCAGCAGGTCATCAAAAACCTTCAAAAAAGGAAAATGAACGGACAATATGTCGCCGACCGAAATCAGGCCGTGTCAGCCGTCCTCGATATGATTCCTCCGGGGGTCGTGGTGGCCCGGGGGGATTCCCTCAGCCTCGAACAGATAGGGCTCCTGCCGGAAATTATCAAGCGCGACCGGAACAAGCTGATTGACCCCTTCAGGACGGATGGCGATGGACACTGGACGGACACCCCCGAAGTAAGAGAGCGGATGATGAGGGAGTCTTTTTTCGCCGATATAATGGTGACCAGCACCAATGCCGTTACCCTCGACGGTAAGCTGGTAAGTATCGATGGCAACGGCAACCGGGTGGCGGCGATGATTTACGGGCCCGGTAAGCTCATTCTTGTTGCCGGCGTTAACAAGATTGTCAAAGATGTCAACGAGGCCCTGGAGCGGATACACGGGTACGCCGCGGGTGTGAACGCTACCAGGCATTTATTAAAGCATAACGATGAAATATTCCGGGATTTGCCCTGCGTCAAGACCGGTGGCTGCGTTGATTGCCGGCACGAGTGGAGAATCTGCAACTACACGGTGATTATCGAAGGTGCCCTGCCAAAACATAAGGGCCGGATACACGTGGTGCTGGTCGGGGAAGAGCTGGGCATATAATCGGGGTTATCCGGGCTGTTCCGGTCGGAAGAGACCGGGCACGTCGCCTTTGAAGTCCTTGAGGAAGCGGTGCATCTCCAGCAGGTCTTCCTCCCGGATGCCATCGGCATTGCGGAACTTCCCCAGCTCCGCCTCGGTGAGGTCGGTGACGACCTCCGGCTTACTATCCTCCCGGATAATGGCCGCCACCAGGCACCGGGTGTGGCATGACGAGCAGAAGACGCGCAGGAACCAGAGCTCGTCGCTGTGCTCGACGACCTCCATGTGGTCTTCCTCGTAGTGCGACGCGCAGGAACCAGAGCTCGTCGCTGTGCTCGACGACCTCCATGTGGTCTTCCTCGTAGTGCTGCCCGCAGGAACCACATTTTATCGAAGCTATCAATCGCTTAATCAGGCTCTCTTCCATCGCTCCGGTCCCCGCCGCGGTCGAGGTGGGCCTGCCTAGGACTTGCGTTTGTCGAAATCGTCCAGGTCAAGCGTGTTGATGAAGTCGTAGAAGGCGGACATCTTTTTCTTCATATCCTCGTCGGTAACCCGGGGGTTCTTGCCGGGGACCTCGTCCCCTTCTTCGAAGATGGGCTTGCCCGTCTCCCCGTCGAGCAGGATGCCGGCCTTGTCCAGCACCGATTCGTCGGCGAAGATGGGCACGCCGGTCCTCACGGCCAGGGCCAGGGCGTCGCTGGGGCGCGAGTCCACCTCCACCTGCTTCCCGTCCACGTCGAGGATAACCTTGGCGTAAAAGGTGTCATTCTTGAGGTCGTTGACGATGATGGAGTTGACCATCGCCCCCAGGGTATCGATGACCGAACTGAGGAGGTCGTGCGTGAGGGGACGGGGCACCGCCACCCCCTGGAGCTTGACCGCGATGGCATCCGCCTCCGCCGGGCCAATCCAGATGGGCAGATAGCGGTCGGACATTTTTTCTTTAAGTATCACCACGCGCTGGTAGTTCATCAGGCTGACGCGGATGCTGTCAATCGTCATCTCAATCATGGCCATACCTTCCTCCCCCTTTGCTCAACCGTGCCTATAAATTCTAACCCCGCGTCAACAGCCCTGTCAAATGAGATGACAGCAAGCTACACCTCACGGAAATATCACAATTAAACCAATTCCCATGGCAAACCGTGCCATAAAAATAAGTGTTTTCAACGCGGGATTTACAGGGCTCCTTCATTGACCGTCCTCCGGCACTCTCAATATAATTAAAAGTTGACAAGCGTTTTCGGCGACCATGTATAATGGTAGAGTTCCGCCGACCGAACTAATTCCATAAAACGGAGGCACAGTCATGAAACAAGGTCAAAAAGCCGTCGTCTGGTTCAATGAAGTTACCAAGGATGACATCCCCCTGGTGGGTGGCAAAGGGGCCAACCTGGGAGAAATGACCAATGCCGGTATCCCCGTGCCCCCCGGCTTCATCGTAACCTCAAACGCTTATCTTGACTTTATCGAGAAGGCCGGCCTGGCCGGTAAAATAAAGTCCCTGCTCGGCCCCGTTGACGTCCATGACAGCCGCCAGCTCCAGGACGTGGCCACCAAGGTCAAGCAGCTGATACGGGGGGCCAAGATGCCCCCGGAGACCGCCGAAGAAATCAAGAAAGCCTACGTCAAGATGGGCAAGGGACTGGTGGCGGTCCGCTCTTCCGGTACGGCCGAGGACCTGCCGGAGGCCTCCTTCGCCGGCCAGCAGGCCACCTACCTCAACGTGCAGGGGGAGGACGACGTGGTGAAAGCCGTGCAGGGGTGCTGGGCTTCCCTCTTCGGGGCGCGGGCCATCTTCTACCGCCAGGAGCAGGGGTTCGACCATTTCCGGGTCGGCATCGCCGTGCCGGTACAGCGCATGGTGCAGTCCGAGACGTCCGGCGTCATGTTCACCGTAGAACCGACCAACAACGACCGTGGAAAGATTACCATCGAGGCCGTCCTGGGGCTCGGCGAGATGATTGTCTCCGGGGACGTCACCCCGGACCACTATACCGTCGGCAAGAAGGACATGAAAATCCAGGAGAAGGAAATCAAGAAGCAGGAGTGGAAGCTGGTCAAGAAGGCCGGCGCCCACGGCAAGGCCGACAACATTAAGGTTGACCTCACCCCGGAGGAGCAGGCCAAGCAGAAAATAACCGACGATATCATTTTACAGCTGGCTAAAATCGGCAAGACCCTGGAAGAGCACTACGATTTCCCCCAGGATGTCGAGTGGGCCATCGAGAAGGGCAAACTTTTCATCGTGCAGACCCGCCCCATCACCACCATTAAGGAAGGGGAAAGGGCCATCCATGACATCGATGCCCCGGTGCTCGTCTCCGGCGCCCCGGCCAGTCCGGGCGTGGCTTCCGGGCCGGTGAAAATCGTGTCGGACCCCCACCAGATAGACAAGGTGCTGGAAGGCGACGTCCTGGTGGCGGAGATGACCACGCCGGACTTCGTGCCGGCCATGAAGCGGGCCTCGGCCATCGTCACCGACCGCGGCGGCCGGACCGCCCACGCCGCTATCGTCAGTCGCGAGCTGGGCATCCCCTGCGTCGTCGGCTGTGAGAACGCCACCGCCGTCCTCAAGGACGGGCAGGTAATCACGGTGGACGGCGGCAACGGCAAGGTGTACGCCGGCAGGATAGAAATCGCCAGCGACGTCAAGATACGCGTCCGCGGCGAGGTGGTCACCAGGACCAAGCTGCTGGCCAACCTGGCCCAGCCGGACATCGTCGACCGCGTGGCCAGGCGGGACGTCGACGGCATCGGCCTGCTGCGCGCCGAGTTCATGGTGGCCGAAATCGGGGAGCACCCCAGCGCCATGATTGAGCAGGGCCGCGGCCACGAGTTCACCACCAAGCTCGCCGCCAAGCTGGCCATGTTCGCCGAGGCCTTCCACCCCCGCCAGGTGGTCTACCGTACCAACGACTTCAAGACCAACGAGTACCGCTCCCTCAAGGGCGGGGAAAAGTTCGAGGAGACGGAAGAGAACCCCATGATTGGCTACCGGGGCGCCTCGCGGTACATCACCGATATCGAGACATTCAAGCTGGAGCTGGCCGCCATCAAGAAGGTCAGGGAGAAGTACGATAACCTCTGGGTGATGATTCCCTTCGTGCGCACCGTACCGGAGCTGGCAGGCACCGTGAAAATTATGGCCGAAGAGGGCCTCAAACGCTCCGCCAAGTTCAAGCTCTGGATGATGGTCGAGGTGCCGTCCAACGTCATCCTGCTGGACAAGTTCCTCGACGTGGGCATCGACGGCGTTTCCATCGGCTCCAACGACCTCACCCAGCTGACGCTGGGCATCGACCGCGACAGCTCCAAGCTGGCCGCCACCTTCGACGAGCGCAACGAGGCCGTGATGCTCTCCATCGAGAGGGTCGTCAAGACCTGCAAGGCCCGGGGCGTCACCTGCTCCATCTGCGGCCAGGCCCCCTCCGTTTACCCGGAGATTACGGAGAAGCTGGTGGAGTGGGGTATCACCTCCGTATCCGTCAGCCCGGACATGATTGACACTACCCGCGATATCATCGCCGCGGCGGAAGCTAAACTGGCCATGAAGTGATTCAACAGCTGAATATACGCCGGATGACTGAGGAGAGGGAAGAAAGCCTCTCGCCTCACGCCGTCAGGAGCCGGCTGTCCCGCGGGAGGCAGCGGCCTGAAGAGCCGTGCCCCGTCCGCACCGCCTTCCAGCGCGACCGCGACCGCATCATCCACAGCAAGTCCTTCCGCCGTCTCAAGCACAAGACGCAGGTGTTCATCGCCCCCCTCGGCGACCACTACGTCACGCGGCTGACCCATACCCTGGAGGTCTCCCAGATAGCCCGCACCCTCGCCCGCGCCCTCAACCTCAACGAGGACCTGACGGAAGCCATCTCCCTGGGGCACG
The DNA here is from genome assembly GCA_001796935.1 of Chloroflexi bacterium RBG_16_60_22. GTDB lineage: Bacteria > Chloroflexota > Dehalococcoidia > Dehalococcoidales > RBG-16-60-22 > RBG-16-60-22. Next base: position 5,879 of record MGNX01000089.1, on the reverse strand, counting down.
ACCTGGGGCATACCCCTTTCGGCCACTGGGGAGAGGATACCCTCGACGAGCTCTACGACGGGGGCTTCCGGCACAACGAGCAGAGCCTGCGCATTGTTGACCTGCTGGAGAAGGACGGGCGGGGGCTCAACCTGACCTGGGAGGTGAGGGACGGCATCGCCAGCCACTCCAAGTCCGGCGTGGCCGTCCTCGGGGAGGACTGGGGGGAGGTCGGCACTCTGGAGGGGGAGGTCGTCAAGATAGCCGACATGGTGGCCTACATCAACCACGATATCGGCGACGCCATCCGGGCCGGCATCCTCACCGAGCGGGACCTGCCCCTGTCCGCCGTCGAGGTGCTGGGGCTTACCCACTCCCAGCGCATCAACACGATGGTCTGCGATATCATCATGAACTCGTGGGATATCCGCGTCTGTGATATAATTAAAAAGAGGCCCGCGGTAGGCATGAGCCCCCCGGTGCTGGCGGCCGCCAATACGCTCAGCGACTTCCTCTTCGAGCGGGTCTATACCCCGCGCACGGAACGGGAAGATTCAATCAGGGCCAGGGACGTGGTGGTCTTTCTGTGGGGCTATTTCAACCGGCACGAGGAGAAACTACCGGCGGAGTACCGCCTCCAGGCCGGCACCACCCCGCGGAGGGTGGTGGACTACATCGCCGGCATGACCGACCACTACGCCATGCGCCTGGCCGAAGAACTGCAAAAAGAAATCAAGTAAGGGGCGTCAAAGAGGGTTGAAACCCCTCTTCAATAGTATTCCCCTTCTCCGACCAGATGATTTTCCGGCTAGCCCGATGCGCCGGGACGGAGAGGGGACACAGGGGGTGAGGTAGAACCTGGATTCCCGCTTTCGCGGGAATGACAGAAGGGTTGCGGGATTTGGGGGGGGTGAGGTAGAAAGAGATTGCTTCGCGGAGTTTACCCCGTACGCCGATACGGGGCTCGCTATGACGGGAACTCAAAAATATATCAAAAATGATAACCATTATTGATTACAATGCCGGCAACATCCGTAGCGTCCAGCGCGCCTGCGCCGAGGTGGGCATTGAGGCCGTCACCACCGCCTCCCCCGCCGATGTCCTCCGGGCGGACCGGCTTATCTTTCCGGGGGTGGGGGCCGCCCCCAGCGCCATGGACTACCTCAAAAAGACCGGGCTGGACGCCGCCCTGGTCGGGGCTTTTAACGCCGGCACGCCGGTGCTGGGCATCTGCCTCGGGGCCCAGATTGTCCTGGAAAGCTCCGAGGAAGGCCCGCAAAAGTGCCTCGGCCTGTTGCCGGGGAAGACCGTCCGGTTCCGGCTCAAAGACCCGCGACTCAAGATACCGCACATGGGCTGGAACGGGGTCAGGGCCGTCCGGCCCCACCCGCTCCTCGACGGTATCCAGGAAGGGGACGAGTTTTACTTCGTCCACTCCTTTTACCCCAGGCCGGCACGGGAAGACAACGTCTACGCCGTCACCGACTACGGCGGCGATTTCTGCTCGGCGCTGGGGTACAAAAACCTCTTCGCCGCCCAGTTCCACCCGGAGAAGAGCGGGCGGCTGGGGCTGCAACTGCTGGAACGCTTCACCCGGTGGGACGGTAGCGTGGCAACCGGTTAATGATGTCATTCCCGGCTTGACCGGGAATCCAGTAATATCACGCCTCCCCTGGATTCCGGCCTCCGCCGGAATGACAACGAAAGAACTTGAGTAAGATAGAGAATATCAATTTTTATAATGAAGAGGTATAATATCCGCTATGCTCAGTAAAAGGCTCGTCGTCTGCCTGGACGTGCGCGGCGGCAAGCTCGCCAAGAGTATCAAGTTCGTTGATACCAGGGATATCGGCGACCCCATTGCCAAGGCCCGCCAGTACTACGAGGACGGGGTGGACGAGCTCGTCTTCTACGACATCACCGCCTCGCGGGAGGGCCGTGACATCATGATTAATTTCGTCGAGGAGGTAGCCTCGCAGATTTTCATCCCCTTCTCGGTGGGGGGCGGCATCCGCTCCGTGGAGGACGCCACCCGGCTGCGCAACGCCGGCGCGGAGAAGGTCAACGTCAATACGGCGGCCGTCAAGCGCCGGGAGCTGATATCGGAAATAGCCCGCGCCATCGGCGCCCAGAGCACCATCCTCTCCATGGACATCCGGAAGGTAACCCCGAACCCCGATATCCCCTGCGGCTACGAGATTGTCGTCAACGGCGGCGTCACGCCGACGGGCATCGACGCGCTGTGGTGGGCCAGGGAGGGCGAAAAGCTGGGCGCCGGCGAGCTGGTGATTAACTCCATCGACGCCGACGGCACCAAAGAGGGCTACGAGATAAACCTGACCCGTATGATTGCCGACGCCGTGACCATACCGGTCATCGCTTCCGGCGGGGCCGGCAAGCCGGAGCACCTCGTCGAGGTAGTCACGGAAGGCCACGCCGACGCCGCTCTGGTGGCTTCCATCGTCCACTACGGGGAGTACACCTGCCGCCAGCTTAAAGAGTACCTGCATGACCGCGGCGTTAAAGTCAGGATGAATTACTGATTATTCTCCCCTCCCGCCAGTCCCACCTCCCGTAAAAAGTAGTATAATAGATAACTGTCGCCAAGATGAGCGCCATCGACGAAATAAAGCAGCGGACGGATATCGTGGAGGTCATCGGCCAGTACGTGACCCTGAAGAAGGCCGGCCGCAACCTCACCGCGCTCTGCCCGTTCCACAGCGAGAAGACCCCGTCCTTCTTCGTCTTCCCGGAGCGGCAGAGCTGGCATTGCTTCGGCGCCTGCGGCACCGGCGGCGATGTCTTTTCCTTCATCATGAAGAAGGAGGGGATGGACTTCGGGGAGGCGCTGCGGGTGCTGGCCCAGCGGGCCGGCGTTACCCTGCCCTCCAGGGTGGAAAAGGACAGCGGCAAGGAAGCCAGGGAGGAGCTCTACCGGGCTAACGAGGCCGCCGCCCTCTACTACCACAACCTGCTGCTTAACTCGCCGGGGGCGGAGAAGGCGCGGGGCTACGTGGTAAAGCGCGGCTTCAACCCCACGACCGTCGCCGATTTCCAGCTCGGCTTCAGCCTGGACAGCTGGGAGGCACTCAAGCAATACCTGAAGGAGAAGGGGCAAACCGAGGAGAACATGCTGACCGCCGGCCTGCTGGTGAAAGCGGAGGACGGCCGCACCCACGACCGCTTCCGGGGCAAGCTGATGTTCCCCATCCGGGATATCAGGGGTCGGGTAACGGGCTTCGGCTCAAGGGTCCTCGATGACTCTTTACCCAAGTACGTGAACTCCCCCCAGACGCCGGTCTTCGATAAGAGCGGCACGCTTTACGGCCTCGACCGCGCCGCCGCCGGGATAAGGAAACAGGACAGGGCCATCATCATGGAAGGCTACATGGACGTCATCACCGCCCACCAGAACGGCGTCGCCAACGCCGTGGCCTCCATGGGCACGGCCATCACGGAAACGCAGGTGAACACGCTGAAAAAGCTGACGAAAAACCTCGTTATGGCCCTGGACGCCGATGCGGCCGGCGAGGAGGCCATGCTGCGGACGGTGGGCTACGAGAACATCCTCAACGCGGAAATCAGGGTCGTTATCATGCCGGAGGGCAAAGACCCGGACGACGTTATCCGGGAAGACGTAAAAAACTGGCAGGGACTGGTGAACATAGCGGTGCCCATCGTTGATTATACCTTCGATAAAACTCTGGCCCGCCTCGACCTGACCACCGCCCGGGACAAATCGGCGGCCGTGGACCGGCTGCTGCCCACCGTGGCGGCCATCACCGACCCCATCCGCCAGGCGCACTATTTACAGAAGCTGGCCGGCCTGATAAAGGTGGGTATCCCTACCCTGGAGGCCGCCCTGGCCCGGATGAGACCGGCGGCGGCCCGGCGCATTACCCCGTTGCCCCGGAGGGAGGTCATTACCCCCGCCCGGCGTCCCCTGTTCTCCAGCCCGCGCGAGGAGTACGCCCTGACCCTCCTCCTCCGGTACCCGGAGCTGAAAAAGCTGCCGGAGGGCCCCCTGCCGGAGTTCTTTGAAAGCACGGAAAACCGCGAAATCTTTAACGCCTGGCAGGCTGTCAAGGACGTCCCGGCGCTCAAAGAGCGGCTCGACCCGTCCCTGCGTGAGCACCTGGACGCCATTATCAATAAAAGCCTGCCGGCCGGCCGTAACGACATCGAGCCGAGATACGCCGATTGCGTCATGGAGCTGAGGAAAAAATACCTCAAGGGGTTGGCCGCCCGCAAAGGGGAGTCCGGGGAGACGGCCGACCTCGCCCAGCTGGAAGAAGACGTTAAAATCAGCACACAGCTCCGGGAGATTGAAGCCCGGAAGAGCAAACGAACCGGCGCGAGGAGATAGCCATGGTTAAGGAAAAGAACGGTAAGCACGGACTGAATGACAACGGCCACGACGAGGAGATGTCCCGGGAGGAAGTCCTCGATGCCAACGGCAAGGCAGAAGCCGATTATGACGAGTCGCTCGATGCCGAAGAGGAGCTTGAAGACGAGGACTTTCCCGAATCGGACGAGCTCTGGCCGAAGACCAAGCACTTAGAAGTCGAAAAGGGAGTGAGCGCCATTGAGCTGGAAGTGGAGATGCCCTCCGAAGAAATCGCCCAGCAGGACATCACCGACGACCCGGTGCGTATCTACCTCCATGAAATCGGCCGGGTGCAGCTGCTCACCGCCAGCGACGAGAAGAAGCTGGCCCGCACGATGGAAGAGGGCAAATACATCAGTGACATAAAGCAGGAGTACTCGCTGCAGTACGGCCGGCAGCCCGCGGCCACCGATATCATCATGGCTATCATCCGTAACCTGGGACAGGCGGCCGGACTGGTAAGCCTCTTCCGGCAGCAGATCGGACTGCCGCCGGCGACCGGCCTCACCGAGAGCATCTACGACGAGAAGCTCCAGAAGACCATCGATAACGCCATCGACCCGCAGATTCTCCATGACATCGCCGGCAGCCTGGGCACCGGCGTCGGCGAAACGGAAGAGAAGCTGATTAACCTTTCGCTGGGGAGCCGGCTGGTGCCGGATAAAGTCTGCGGGGCCATCAGCCCGGATATTACCTTGCAGGATACCGATAAGCTGACGTCCGACCCCGCTTTTTACGACGCCGTGCGCGCCAACGATGGCCGGTACACCGGCTATTTCGCCGAAATCGTCCGCGAGGGAAAGAAGGCGGAGCGGCACCTCATCGAGGCTAACCTGCGCCTGGTGGTCAGCGTGGCCAAGAAGCACATCGGGCGCGGCATGTCCCTGCTCGACCTTATCCAGGAGGGCAACATCGGGCTGATGCGGGCGGTGGAGAAGTTCGATTACCGCAAAGGCTATAAGTTCAGCACCTACGCTACCTGGTGGATACGGCAGGCGCTGACCCGCGCCATCGCCGACCAGGCCCGCACCATCCGCATCCCGGTGCATATGGTGGAGACTATCAACCGCCTGCTCCGCATCAGCCGCCGCCTCGCCCAGGAGTACGGCCGTGAGCCCACCTCCCGGGAGATTGCCAAGGAGATGGAGGTGTCCTCGGACAAGGTGAGGGAAATCGTCAAGGTCTCCCAGCTCCCCATCTCCCTGGAATCGCCCATCGGCGAGGAGGAAGACAGCCCGCTGGGCAACTCCATTGAGGACCGCAATGCCCTGCCCCCGGTGGATATCGCCTCCAAGCAGCTCCTCAAGGAGCAGATAGAGGACGTCCTGGGAACGCTGACCCCCCGCGAGCAGCGGGTGTTGCAGCTCCGGTTCGGGCTGGAAGACGGGCGCAGCCGCACCCTGGAAGAGGTGGGGGTGGAGTTCAACGTCACCCGGGAGCGCATCCGCCAGATTGAGGCCAAGGCCTTGCGTAAGCTGCGCCACCCCAGCCGCAGTCGGAAGCTCAAGGACTA
>MGNX01000088.1:3216-15695 GCA_001796935.1 Chloroflexi bacterium RBG_16_60_22 | reverse complement strand
AGAAACCTGTCAGGTCCATTAATATCGTTCACGGTGAAACAGCATGAAGGTGAATACCATATACGCTCTATCTTACGTTGATTTTCCTGTTCAACAATTTCCCGTTTTGGGAATTCTTTCCTCGAGCGTAGAAAATTAAGGTGGTCAGATGTAATGAAGTGCTCTTCCACAGTGATTATTTTCACGTAAATTTCTCAACCTCTCAGTGTGTGTATTTAATTGTTCACCAGCCAACTGGGGTGTGGGTTCTTGTGAAGTCTGTATAAACGAATTATCGTTGAACTTAGGCGAAAATTTAGCATTCTTCGTCTGAAATGTCAAGGTTTCAAAGGTCCCCTTATTACTCAATCTTAGTTGTGGACAAAAATACAAGGAGGTTAGTAGGAATGAAGAAATATCTAGGTATATTGGCTGTAGGATTAGGTAGTGTCCTATTCAGCGAAGGACTGGAACACGGCGCTATTCTACTAGCAACAGGTTCCGTGTCAATACTTGCGGGCACTTACTTAATCTGCCGAGAATATGCTAAATTAGTCTCAAAAACTAGCCAGCAAGTAAAGGAATAATAACATCTTTTACAAGTATAATAATGAGGGCTAACGCAATAAATATAATGAGGATTTGATAAAGTAGTCCCATATCATCATGCCTCCTGCGTTTTGTTATATGGCAATATTATATGGGTAGGTAGTTGGCAATGTCAATAACAGCAGAACAACCAAGATTGAGTAGAACCAAGGTCCCAGTTTAATTCAATCGGGGTTGACATAGCCAAGTACCCGCACCGAAGTAGTTTCAACCGCGATTTAACTGAACCAGGGGCCGAAAGCCTCCGTCACGATGCGAGTAGGCTCCTAAAATTTTAATAAGTTGTGCCATTGGGCAACATTCGCTTGTTTTGTGCACCGAAGCTCATTATAATCTAGGTGTTTAGCGCGAAGGAGATAGAAAAAGTTCTGCCTACTGTCCCCTATCTCCACCAATCCAGTACATGCCGCCGTTTCAATATTGGCTGTCAATATTGACACGGCAATGGCACAAGCCTACACTGTAGCTAAGTCAATCATTATCTACTGAAGGAGCTTTTGATGGAGGCGAGGCAAGGTATCGAAACGCTCGTGGCCGCCCTTATCGATTTCGAGAACGTGGGTCTTGATTCAATCCAGTGGCTGTTCGACCAGATATCCGATGTCGGCCGGATTATCGTCAAGAGGGCCTATGCCGACTGGTCCAGCGCCGGCAATAAACGCGACCAGCTCCTCGAGCTCGGCATCGAACCCATCCAGCAGTTTCACTCGGGGTCAAAGGGCAAGAACTCCAGTGACATCCGGCTGGCCATTGATGCCATCGACCTGCTGCACCAGTCGCCGGTGAATACCTTCGTGATTGTCTCCTCGGACAGCGACTTCATCCCGCTGGTCAACAAGCTGCGGGCAGCCGGCAAGACGGTGATGGGGGCGGGACGCCAGACGACGGCCCCCCGCACCCTGGTGATATCCTGCGACAAGTACTACTTCCTGGGCCAGAGCCGGAAGGCGGCGGTATCAGGACCGTCCCCGGAAAAACGGAGCAGCGATGCCCTCCTCATCCGGGCGGTACAGGCGACCATGGACGAAGAGGGCAAGGTAATCGGCAGCAAGCTTTACCAGACGATGCAGCGCCTCGACCCGAGCTTCGATTTCCGGGCGCTTGGCTACACGACTTTCGCCAGATACCTCCGGGCTTCCCCGGCCATCAAGGTCGGGCTCCGCAAGGGAGGCGGCGACGTCATGGTCGAACTGGCGGACACCGCCCCGTCCGGCCCGGACCAGCCCCAGCGACCGGCCGACTGGGACCGCCAGATAGACACGCGCTGGGGGGAGAGACTGGCCAAATACGGGCATTCGGTTACCCTGTCGGCCGCCGCGAAGATAGCCGCCGAGGTCATCGGGGTCAGCAAGCTGAAGGACTCCCAGTACAAGACGATACGGGGGCTCCTGGAGTCCAGCGAGTACCTCCAGGCGAGGTGGTCCCGCCAGGGGAACTCCATCGTCAAGCGACTACCCGCCCCAGGCGCCCCCTGACGCGCGACGGACCAGCCAAGAAGTTCCATATGCCGCTAAGTACCCTGGCCAGGAAGCTCCAGTTGAAGTCCGACCGGGCGCTGGTGGTCAACGCACCCCCCGGCTACGTTGACCGGCCCGGCGTCGCGACCGGCCCCGGTACGGCCGGCCAGCCCGATGCCAGCCTGGATTTTGTGCAGGTCTTCGTCAGGAACAGTGAGGAACTCGAGGAGCTTATCCCGGCCGCCATCAAGGCGCTGAAGCGTGACGGTCTCCTCTGGATATCCTATCCCAAGGGGACTTCCAAGGTAAGCACCGACCTGAATCGCGATATTTTATGGGCGGCCATGAAGAAGTACCGCCTTTCCGGGGTGGCCATGGTCTCCATCGACGACGTGTGGTCGGCCATGAGGTTCCGGCCGACGGAGAAGGTCGGCAAGTAATCCCACCTTATAATACCCCTTCGAAGAGGTCTTTTTCCTTCCTTTTATCGCCCGGCGGATAGGCGCGGGTGAAGTTATCGCGCTGCCGGACGAACCGGAAAAAGAAACTGAGCAGGCCGGCGCGCGGCGGGCCGGTATCGGCCTGGCTCACGTAGCAGGCCGCCGCCCGGTCGCGGCGGGCCAGGAGCCGTTTATCGTGGCGCAGCGCGGCGTTTACGGGAAAGTCCACCTCTAGCAGGCTGGCGAGGTCAACGTCCCTGTTCCGCCCGAAGCGGTGGGGGTCCTGCCCGAGGAGAGGTAAAATTTTAACCGCCAGCTTCAGTAACCCGCGGGGAAAGATGTGAAAGTACAGCTTATGCGGCTGAAAGGCCGGGCCGGCCTCGGGGTAGCGGGCTGCGTCGCCGGCGGCGTGGAAGGCCCGCACCGTGGCGTTGTGCACGGCGATGTGGTCCGGGTGGCGGTACCCCCCGATGGGGTCGAAGGTAATCACCACCTGCGGCTTCAGCTCCCGGATGACCCTGACGATGCGACCGGTTACCTCCTCCGGCGGCGCCGCCGCCAGGGCGCGGGGGTGGCGGTTGTCCGCCGAGCCGGGCATGCCGGAGTCGCGGTAGCCGAGGTGGATAACGCCGCTCAACCCGAGAATCTGGGAGGCGCATTCCAGCTCCGCCCAGCGGATGCTGGCGAAGGCCTCTTCCCCCGGGTAGCTCTCCGGGTTGGGCGAGCCGACCTCGCCTTTAGTGGCGCAGGCGTAATAGACCCTGACCCCCGCGGCGGCGTACCGGGCCAGCGTGCCCCCCAGGCCGAAGGTCTCGTCGTCCGGGTGCGCCCCGACGAAAATCAGCGTCCTTTGATTCAATTCGGGTACAATCCCGTTAAAACTACTTCTGACTGACAGCGTCTATTTATAGTCTATCAAATCGGGGGGATAACAGGCTATTATATTGGCCCCGTCCGAACACGACTGACCGGCTTTACCTCACCCCTGACCCCTCTCCAGCTAGAATCATCGTATTTTGGCCCGAATTTTTTAGGTTGGAGAGGGGAGTATAGAATAGAGGGGGCTTCGCCCCTTCTTAAAACATCTCCCCCTTTCCAGCCAGATGGCTTTGCCCTGAAAGTACTTTATCCATGTCACCCTGAGCGTAGCGAAGGGTCTAAGGCGGCGGGGATTCTTTCGTCGCTGCGCTCCTCAGAATGACATTTGGGACAAGGCAGAGAGGGGGATTAAGGGGGTGAGGTTAAAATGGGGTGAGGCTTAAAGCAAGCGCCGCCGATTGTGGCACCGATTATTCCCGTGTTATAATCCCATTCAGAAAGGGAGGCCGCCATGAGCACGAAAAAGCCGGACTACTCTATCTTCGATAAATTCAACTTCGAAAGGAAGCCGGTCGGCGTCAATTTCTCCCTCAACCGGCCGGAGGGAATCAGGCTCCTGGACAAGGAGCTGGCCCTCTGCGAGCTTTTCAAGGAAGCCCAGACCGGCCGGCCTTTTTACGTCGACCGGGCCAAGGTGCAGTGCGGGGAGCAGGTGGTGGGGATGCTGGAGTTCCCGCCCGTGATGTACAGCGGACAGCTCGGGCCCAGCTACTCCATGTTCAAGACGGCGGGCGCCAACCGCCGCATCTACGACTACGTTCCCGTCCTGCCCAAGGATTCCGTTAAATTTATTACCCACGCCGCCTACGACCAGATGACCTTCGACCCTGATGTCCTGATTATCACCGCCAGCCCGTCCCAGGCGGAAATCATCCTCCGGGCCAGCAGCTATTCGGACGGGAAGATGTGGCACGCCAAGGGGACCACCTGCCTGGCCTGTGCCTGGATATACGCTCACCCCTACCTCAGCGGCGAGATGAACTTCACCGTCAGCGGCTTCGGCTACAGCATGAAAGCCCGGGAGGTGCTGCCGGACGGGCTGATTATCCTGTCCTTCCCCTTCGATACCATCTCCCCCCTCATTGAAAACCTGAACGATATGGAGTGGGAGCCCCGCTGGTTCAAGCTGGGCCGGGAAGGGTTCATCAGGGAGACCAAGAAGCTGAGCGCCAGCCAGCGACAGGAAGCAGCCTGACCTGTACCGCCCCCGTAAAGGGCGGGGAAATGCCGGGCTGCCGTTAATTCCGTGGAGACTGACACCGGAGACGCCAACCGCCATTGACGCCGTTTCAAGATAACTGCAAGGAGACCGCCGAACATGGAGAAAAAATGGGAAGACATGACCCCGGAAGAGAAGAAACAGCAGCGCTTCCGGTGGTGGCTCGAGCCGGACATCGAGTTCGTCAGCCAGGAGGCCAAACAGGCCTTTAAGGCCAGGGCCAGGCGGCTGATTGACGTTTACCAGGTGAAGGAGCCGGACCGGGTGCCGGTCTCGCTGCCGGTGGGCAACATGCCCGCCTACCTCGACGGCACCGATTTGCATACCGTCATGTACGACCACGACCGGCTTATCAAGGCCTGGGAACGGTTCAACCGCGAGTTCGAGATGGACACCTTCTCCAGTCCCGCCCTGGTCCTGCCGGGAAGGGTCTATGACCTGCTCGACTGCAAGCTCTACCAGTGGCCGGGGCACGGCCTGCCGGATAACGCCACCGGCATCCAGTTCGTCGAAGGGGAGTACATGAAGCCGGACGAGTACGACCTCCTGCTGAAGAACCCCTCCGATTTCTGGCAGCGGGTCTACATGCCCCGCGTCTTCGGCGCGTTTGAGTCCTTCAGGTATTTGCAGCCCTACACCAGCATCATCGAGCTGCCGGCGGTGAACTTCATACCCTACTCCCGCCCGGACGTCCAGGCCACCATGCAGCGACTTATCGATATCGGCCAGGCGCTCGCGGTCTGGTCGGAGGTTATCGGCGATTTCTCGCGGCGGGCGATGGCCTCCGGTTTCCCCATGCTGCGGGGCGCCATGGCCAAGGCCCCGTTCGATACCCTCGGGGACACGCTGCGGGGCACCCAGGGCATCATCATGGACATGTACCGCCAGCCGGACAAGCTCCTGGAGGCCCTGGAGGTCATCACCAAATTGACCATCGACGCCGCCCTGGCCAGCGCCAATGCCTCCCGCGGCCTGATGGTCTTCTTCCCCCTGCACAAGGGCGCCGACGGCTGGATGTCCCGGAAGCAGTTCGAGACCTTTTACTGGCCCTCCCTGAAAAGGGTCGTCAACGCCCTGGTAAACGAAGGCATCATCGCCACCCTCTTCGCCGAAGGGAGCTACGAGACCCGCCTGGACAGCGTCAACGAGTTCCCCCGGGGCGCCGTGGCCTGGATGTTCGATAAAACGGACATGGCCAAAGCTAAAAAGGCCCTCGGCGATAAGTGCTGCATCTCCGGCAACGTGCCCACCTCCATGCTGGTGACCGGCCAGCCGGCGGAAGTCAAGGCGTACTGCCGCCAGCTCATCGAGACCTGCGGTAAGGGGGGCGGCTATATTCTCTCCGGCGGGGCTAATATCGATAACGGCAACCCGGAGAACCTGCGGGCGATGATGGCCGCCGCCAGGGAATACGGCGTTTACCGCAAATAGCTCCCGGTGGGGTGTTTGCTGTTTTGGTTGGTAATGTCATTGCGAGCCGAAGGCGAAGCAATCTCGAAAAATGTTTTTAGATTGCTTCGTCGCTGCGCTCCTCGCAATGACAGTTTAATTAATGGGGGCTACTCGAAAGCGTACAGGGTGCCGTCGTGGGAGCCGACGTACAGCATCCCGCCGGCCAGGGCCGGCGACGATGTTATTTTATCCCCGGTGAGGTAGTCCCAGAGCTTTTCCCCGGTGGACCGGTCCAGGGCGTAGAGCCGGCCGTCCTCGCCGCCGATGTAGACAACGTTCCCCGCCACGGCCGGCGATGAGCTCATCCGGACGCCGGTCGGGAAGTCCCACCGTACCTGCCGGGTGGCGGTATCCACCGCCGCCACGCCGCTGCCCGTGCCCAGATAGAGCACTCCGTCGACCAGGGCCGGGGAGGAGACGCCGCCCGGCGCCAGCCGCACCGACCAGAGGAAGCCGGAAGGCGGCGGGGGCCGGGGGGCCGCCCGGTAGAGGTAGAGCGCTTCCCAGAAAATCCTGAGGCGGTTTTCCAGGGGCCAGTTCCGGGCGGTGATATCGACGGCGTAGAGTAGCCCGTTGGAGGTGGCAAAGTAAGCGGTACCGTCTTCCGCGGCCGGTGAGGCGGCAATGGTCGACTTCGTTTGGAATTCGAGTCGGACCCGGCCGTAGCGGGCGTCCAGGGTGTAAAAGAAGCCGTCCAGAGAGCCGGCGGCGACGACGCCCCGGGCGACTACCGGCGATGATATCACCGTGCCTTTGACCTCGTGGCTCCAGAGCTCCGTGCCCGTGGCGGCATCCAGCGCGTGGATACGCCAGTCATCGGCGCCGAAGAAGACCATGCCGTCGGCCACCGCCGGGGAGGACCTTACCGCGAAGTGCGCCGGGAAGTGCCAGAGCCTGTCGCCCCTGGCGGCATCGAGGGCATAGAGAAGACCGTCGTTGGACCCGAAGTAGACCACGCCGTTGACGACGGCCGGTGAAGACTCCACCCAGCTGCCCGTGGGGAACTCCCAGAGCCTGGCGCCGGTGGCCGCGTCCAGGGCGTAGAGTCGGCCGTCCCGGGAGCCGGAGTAAACGACGCCGTCCGCCACCGCCGGGGAGGAATGGATGGCGGCCCCGGTGGTAAACTTCCATTTCAGCCGGCCCTGCGGTTGGCCGGCCGGTCCGGCGCTGCCGGTACGGGCCGGGTCGTGGCGGAACATGGTCCACTCCCCGCTCCCCGGCGCCGACTCCAGCCCCGGGGACAGCCGGACGACGGCATCGGTGAAGAAGTAAATACAGATAAAAATAACCAGCAGGCAGCCGATGACGATGGAGGTCAGCCTGAAGATGCGGCGGCGGCGGAGAAAGGACTGCCGGCGGAGCTCCAGCTCCGGATTGTGCTCGTACATAAAGCGACCCGAGGCTATATTATATATTATTTTCTCCGGCTGTCAAACGTGCGTGGAGTCGCACCCGCTCATTTACCACGTCGCTTCGCCCTAAAATGTTCATCCATGTCACCCATAGCATAGCGAAGGGTCTAAAGCGGCAGGGATTCTTTCGTCACTTCGTTCCTCAGAATGCCATTTGGGGCAAGGCCTTACCAGGTGGGCCGGGCAACATCTTCGGCCGGCGGTGCGGGGGGCCGCACCAGCAGCGTCGTCACTACCGCCAGCAGGGACAGGCCCAGGGCGGCGACAAAGGCGCTGAAATAGCTGCCGGAGGTATCGTATATCCAGCCGTAAAAGACCGGGGAGATCATACCCACCGTCGCCCCGAAGGCGACCATCGCCCCGAGTACCGAGCCGAAGGCCTTCCGCCCGAAGTAGCGGCCCAGAATCAGGAGAATGAGCGGCGTTATCGACCCGGAGCTCAGGCCGTGACTGGCCAGCAGAATGTAAACGGATACAGCGCTCCGGCTCAGCAGGTAAGCGCCGATGCCGATGACCTGAAGCAGGAAAGCCGCCACCAGCAGCAGGTGTATCCGGTCTTTCCGGATGCGGTCGGCGATGACGCCCCCGAAGAAACGGGAGGGAACGGTGAAAAATAACATCATCCCCATCATGCCGCCGGCCACAGCCTCGCTGATGCCGATATCGGTCAGGAAGGGAAAAACGTGGGTGTTGAACCCTCCCCCGATAAAATAGTGGACGCAGAAACCGATTACCAGCAGCCAGTACACGCTGGTTTTTCTGACCTGCCGGAAGGTGAACTCCGTCTCCTCAAAGCTCGAGGCGTAGCTGACGCCCCTTTCTATCATCCGCGCCCGGTCCATTTCCGCTTCCCGCGCCACCGGGGCACCGTCCGGGAGCAGGCCGTAGTACTCCGGCCGCCGCGGCTTGACCAGCGCGTAGGTTAGCGGCAGGCTGGCGAACATGATAATGCCCCAGAGGAGACTGGTGAACCGCCACCCCTGTACCTGCACCATCGGGGTAACTATCTGGAGCACCACGATGCTGAAGACGCCGATAAGGGCGAACTTGATACCCTGGGCCAGCCCCCGGCGGTGGATGAACCAGTCGTTAATCATCTTGTCCACGGCCACCGTCAGGCCGATATTGAGCCCCAGCCCGATGAGCACCCCCCAGGCGACGTAGTATTGCCAAACCTGGCTGATGAAGTACATGAAAACCATGCCGGCCCCGGCGATACCGATACCGATGATGGTTATCCAGCGCGGCCCGAACTTATCGGAGAGCCAGCCAACCAGCGGTGAAGTAATCCCGCCTTCGAGCCGACCGATGCCGGCGGCCAGGGCCGTATAAGCCCGGTTCAGTTCCAGCTCGGCGGCGATTGGTTTGAAAAACACGGATATCCCGTAGGTGTTGAAACCGTGACCCAGGCCGGAAATGATGCCGATGAACAGCACGGACCACCATCCGGGGTAGACATGGGGGCGCGGGCTATTTCTTTCCGGCAAGATGTTACCTCATTCCGGGGACCTGTCCCCGTTGCCGCCGCGGCGGCGCGTTCAGGGCTGGCAGAGGGCGGCGACATCCAGGCCGTGCTCCCAGGGACTCCGGGAAATATGCATCACCACGAAGGTGCTCGTCCGGACGATTTCCGGAATACTGGCGATGACGCTCTTGACGAACTCGTCGAACTCCTGGGGAGTGTGAAAAACAAAAATCCCGATGATGTCATAGGTGCCGGTGCAGCCGCACAGGTAATAGACGTTGGGGCTCTGAATCAGCAGGTGCTCGACCCGCTCCGCGGAACCGACCTTGACCTCGATGCACATGATACACATGAAATTAAACCCGAGTTGCTGGGGATTGGGGACGGCGGTAATCTTCATTATATTGTTTTTCAACAGGGCCTTGACCCGGTTGCGCACGGTCCCTTCCGATACCTCCAGCTTGCGGCCGATCTCCCGGAAACTCTGCCGGGCATCCTCCTGCAGCTCGCCGATAATCTTCTGTCCGAGCTCGTCCAGCATGGCGCACCTCCTCGTGCAGGCCTAGCCGCCTGCCTGCTGATACTATACGCAATTCCGCATTGAATTGCAAATCCAACTACCGGTTGCGCAATAAATCAACCGTACCGGCGGCTTCGTGCCTACAGGTACGCATCCAAGAAGGGCGTGAACAGACGACTCATCGAAGCCACCGTAAACTGCGGGGGGAAGAAGGTTTTTTCCCCCGGCTTCTCTCCGAAAGCTTCAGCCTAGCGCCGCCAGTCCACCGTGGCGCGGTCGTAGAGCAGGCGCCGGAGCAGGATACCCCCGATATCCCGCCCCGACCTCACGTCCGTCAGCAGTCCGGCGGTCAGCCGCCTTATCATAATCAGGACGAAGAGCGCGGCGCCGCTCCAGACTATCACCGGCGGCTCGCCGAGACACCCGGCGGCCACCGGCAGCACCAGGAAGCCGATGGCCATCCCCACCGGCAGGCTCCGACTGTGCTCGCCGCCGACGATACGGCCGTCCCCGGAAGCCCGGTATCCGGATTTCAAACGCGGTACCGTACGCACGATAATAGAAATAATCATGGGGATAATCGCCAGCAGGGCGGCCAGGGGTACCAGGGCAAAAGCCATGGCGATGGCGATGCTGTTGCCCTTTTCGCCGTCGAAGCGTGAGAATACCGGCCACATCTGGCCGCATACCGCCGCCAGCCCCGCCGCCGCGATGAAGGCCAGGTCGAAGCCCAGCCACCGGCCCACCAGCACCGGCAGGATGCCCTTGACGAACTCCCCCACCACCCCGAACGCCCCCGTCAGCCGGCCGGCCCGGTACCAGAGGTTCCGGTGGAAGTCCCCGTCCAGGTCGACACGGCGCAGCCTGGCCAGGAAGGATAAATGCGGGGCGGAGCCCAGGAGATACGCCCCGATAACCAGCGCCAACTCGGCCCACATTCTTGGCTATTCCCTTTTCAAGCCTTGACCATCACCAGCATCATCTTGAACCGCCCGGTAGCTTTGAGGGCATGCGGCTCGTGGGCCGGCATGAGCACCATCTCCCCCGGCCTCACCCGGAGGGGTTTACCGGAGATGGTCACCTCGGCCTCACCGTCGAGGATATGGACCAGGGCATCGTAGGGCGCCGTGTGCTCGCTGAGCGCCTGTCCCTTATCGAAAGCGAACAGCGTGACCGTCCCGGCCGACTTATCGACGATGGTCCGGCTGACGATGGAGCCTGTCTGGTAGTCCACCAGGCCGACGGCGCTGGCTACCTGCCCGGCCAAGGTTTCCCTGTTCATTTCACGTTCACCCCGCTGTAAGGTTATTAAATATTAATATTTTATTATACTCCAAACGAATACCTTTCATTCAACCCGATACCCGGAATATCACGGCATTTATCTTGAAGTCGTGGTGCGATTAAGCTAAAATAGGGCAGTTTATTCGCCCCCGGAACCCCAAAAAGGAGGTCGCCATGATTTCCGACCGACTGAAGAAAATCGTCGGCGCCGGCAACGTCAGCACCGCGCCGGCGCTGCTCGACGCGTACGCCCGGGATATCAGCTTCGTCAACACGGTCCGGCCGCATTGCGTGGCCCGCCCGAGAAACGCCGGCGACATCGCTAAAATCGTCCGGCTGGCCAACGAGACCGGGACGCCGCTGGTGCCGGTAAGCTCGGGGCCTCCCCACTTCCGCGGGGATACCGTCCCCGCTCTCGGCGGGAGCGTCATCGTGGACATGAGCGGCCTGAAAAAGATTATCCACGTGGACAGGATGAACCGGGTGGCCATGTTCGAGCCGGGCGTGACCTACGGGGAGCTGGCGGCGGCGGCGGCCGGGGAAGGACTCCGCCTCAACCTCCCCCTGGCGCCGCGCCGGTCCAAGGCCGTCCTCGGCCACCTGCTGGAGCGCGAGCCGGTCATCATGCCCCGGTACCACTGGGACATCGGCGACCCCCTGGCGTGCGTGGAGATAGTCTTCGGCAACGGCGAGACGTTCCGCACCGGGGCCGCCGCCGGGCCGGGCTCGATTGAGGAGCAGTGGGCCGCCGGTGGCGCCCAGAAAGAGGCCGCCGGGCCGAGCGCCGCC
Organism: Chloroflexi bacterium RBG_16_60_22; assembly: GCA_001796935.1. Lineage (GTDB taxonomy): Bacteria > Chloroflexota > Dehalococcoidia > Dehalococcoidales > RBG-16-60-22 > RBG-16-60-22. The sequence continues at coordinate 4,190 of MGNX01000088.1, read as the reverse complement.
TCGTGGTACCGCCTCATCCAGGGTTCCCAGGGCACCATGGGCATCGTCACCTGGGCGTCGGTGCGCTGCGAGCTAATCCCCACCCTTGAGGTGCCCTTCATGGCAGGCGCCCCCGACCTCGCTAAAATCACGGAGATGGTGCACTGGCTCCTCCGGCTGCGGCTGGTCAACGAGTGCTTCATCCTCAACGATAGCAACCTCGCATCCGTGATGGCGCGGCGGCCGAAGGACCACCGGGCCATCAAGGACTCCCTGCCCCGCTGGGTGCTCTTCTTCAACATCGCCGGCTACGAGTACCTGCCGGAGAAGCGGGTGGCCGCCAGCGTCAGGGACATGAAGTCCCTCGCCCAGCGGGTGGGACTGGAGCCGGTCGAGGCCATCGGCCGGGTGGCGGCCTCCGACCTCCTGAACACCGTCCGGCAACCCTCCCGGGAGCCCTACTGGAAGCTCCGCCGCCAGGGGGCCTGCCAGGACATCTTCTTCCTGACCATCTACGACAGGCTGCCGGCGCTGCTCGAGGTCATGGACGCGGCGGCCGCTGCCGCCGGCTATCCCGCCCCGGACCTGGGTGTCTATATCCAGCCCATCGTCCAGGGGACCAACCTCCACGTGGAGTTCAACCTCCCCTACGACCCCGCCGACCCGGCCGGGGTGGAGAAGGTGAAAAAGCTGACCGCGGCCGCCGTGAAAGACCTGGCGGCGGCCGGCGCCTTCTTCTCCCGCCCCTACGGGGAGACCGCGGGCATGATTATCAACCGGGACGCGGCCACCGTGGCCGCCCTGAAAAAGGTCAAGTCAATCACCGACCCCAACTACGTGATGAACCCGGGCAAGCTCTGTTTTTAAGAAAGCAATCACCGTCCGGACGCGATTTAAGGAGGGACGAGAGATGGCACTAGCCGACTACCGTGACGAGATGGAGATGTGCTGCCGCTGCTCCTACTGCAAGTTCATACCGCTGGAAAAGGTCACGG
>MGNX01000088.1:264-3189 GCA_001796935.1 Chloroflexi bacterium RBG_16_60_22 | reverse complement strand
CTGCCCCAGCATCACCCGGTTCAAGTTCCATGCCTACTCCGGCGGCGGCCGCCTGAACTTCGCCATGGCCATGCTGACCAGGGGTCTTACCTACTCCGAAAAGCTGCTGGAGGTGGTCTATAACTGCCAGCTTTGCGGCGCCTGCGATATCTCCTGCAAGTACGGCATGGACATGGAGGTGCTCGAGCCGATTAACGAGACCCGGCTTCAATGCGTCGCCGACGGCCACACTATCCCCGCCCTCGATAAGACCATCGGCAGCCTGCATAAGCAGGGGACGATGGTGCCGGGGGCCAGGGCGCGGCGGGCGGACTGGGCGGTGGGGCTGGACGTCAAGGACTATACGAAGCAGCCGGTCGATGTTATCTATCACGTCGGCTGCCGCACCGCCTACGACCCCCTCCTGTGGAAGGTCGCCAGGGACACCGTCGCCCTGCTCAATAAGGCCGGTATCGACTTCGGTATCGCCTACACTAAAGAGCCCTGCTGCGGGAGTCGCGCCTACCAGACGGGCTATAAAGACGACTTTCTCAACCAGGCCCGGGCCAGCGCCGCCCTCTGGGAGAAATCGGGGGCGGGCACTGTGGTGACGGGCTGCGCCGACTGCTATTACGGGTTCAAGGTGCTCTACGACAAGTTCGGCCTGAAGGGAAAGGTGGAAGTCCTGCATACCACCGAGTACCTGGCCCGTCTGCTCCGGGCGGACCGGCTCAAGCCCGCCCGGAAGGTCAACGCCAGGGTCACCTACCAGGACCCTTGCCACCTCGGGAGACTGGGCGAGCCGTACGTCCACTGGCAGGGCAAGCCGGTGCCCGGCCAGATACGCGTCTTCGACCCGCCCCGGGAGTTCCGCCGGGGCACCCACGGCGTTTACGGGCCGCCGCGGGAGGTCCTGGCCAGCATTCCCGGCCTCACCCTGGTCGAGATGGACCGGCGCAAGGAGTACGCCTGGTGCTGCGGGGCCGGGGGCGGAGTTGCCGAGAGCAACCCGGACTTCGCCCGGTGGACGGCCGGAGAGAGAATCAAAGAGGCCGGGGCCACCGGCGCCGCGGCCATCGTTACCGCCTGCCCCGGGTGCCAGCGCAATTTCCGGGACGCCCTCGGGGAGAACGGCCGCCGCCTCGAGGTCTATGACGTCGCCGAGCTGCTGGCCAGGTCAGTCTGAAGAGGAGGTCATCAATCATGGCTCTGAAAAAAGATATTTACCGGGCCCTGGAAGACGTGGTGGGACCGGAGAACATATCCGAAGACCCGGTGATACTGTACGCCTACGCCTGGAGGTCGGGGCTGGTGGCCACGCCGCAGCTTTTCGTGCCTGCGTTCGAGGCGGTGACCCTCCCCGGGAACACGGCGGAGGTCCAGGCCATCGTCAGGCTCTGCAACCGCCACGGCCTCCAGTTCAAGGCGTCCAGCACCGGCTGGGGGGGCTACTGCGACCCCACCGGGCCGGGCGTCGTCAAGCTGGACCTGCGGCGGATGGACCGCGTCATCGAGATAAACGAGAAGAACATGTACGCCGTCGTCGAGCCCTACGTCATCTTCGCCCAGCTCCAGGGCGAGCTGATGAAGCACGGGCTGGTCTGCAATATCACCGGGGCCGGCTCCAACTGCTCGGCGATGCCCCTGGCCGCCCACCAGGGCATCGGGCACATGAGCCAGAGCGCCAGCTACGGCGACCGCAACCTGCTGGGGGTGGAATGGGTGGCTCCGGACGGGGAAATCGTCCGACTGGGCGCGCTGGCGGCCTCCGGCGACTGGTTTTGCGGCGACGGCCCGGGGCCTTCCCTGCGGGGCATCATCCGGGGCAATACCGTGCCGCTGGGGGGACTCGGGGTATATACTAAAGCCGCCCAGAAGGTCTATCACTGGGCGGGACCGGCCACCTTCCCCATCGAGGGGGTATCCCCGGACTACGCCCCATCGGAGATACCGCCGCACTTCGCCGTCCGCTACCTCCACTTCCCCTCGTCGGACATCATGACGCAGGCCGTGAGGAAGGTCGGCGAGTGCGAAATCGGTTTCATCCTGATGGGCTTCAACCCGGCCATGGTCAGCGCCAACAAGGCCCGGAGCAACCAGGAAGACCTGGCCCTGTTAAAGCAGTACACCGCCCAGGTGCAGGGGCCCGGCTTCCTGCTCATCATCATCGGCAACTCCCCGGACGACTTCGACTACAAGATGGAGGCGCTGAAGGTCATCGTGGAGCAGTTCCGGGGCAGGTCGCTGCGGGACGTTGAAGACCCGGCCAGTGCCGGCGGCTTTCTCTGGCGTTTCATCAGGGTCACGGGGTCGCTGCGGGAGACCTGCCGGGCCACGGGGTGCTTCGGGGGGGAGGTCGGCGGGACGGACGTGTTCGGCCTGATGAGCGCCTATATCCACCGGGCCTCCAGGGTCAAGCAGCGGTATATCGATAAGGGCCTGCTCCACAATGACGGCACCGACCCCTTCGTGCAGTCCATCGAGCACGGGCACCAGGGGCACGGGGAGATGCTCATCCGCTACTTCCCCGCCAACCCGGAATCGGCGCAGGCCGGCTTCGAGCTCTTCATGGAGGCCAACCGGACGGCGGTGGAGGGAAAGTTCGGGGTGCCGGCCCACGTCTGGAGCGATGCCATCCACGACATGTACGGGCCGTACGCCGGCAACTATACGAAGTGGCTGAGAAAAATAAAGAAGACCTTCGACCCCAACGCCGCTTCGGAGCCCGGCCACTATATCTCGGCGAAGGACTAGAGTTTATTCGGCTTTACGAGGGAGCTTTAACGGCTCCTTCCGCCGCTTATCGGCGATATGGAAGACGGCCATCACCGGGTGGCGGTAAATCATGCGGGGCCCGGCGTAGCGCATCACCGTCCTGATTTTGTCCCGCCGCGCCGGCTGATAGCAGTGCACGGGGCACCTGGCGCAGGTAGTTTTTCCCTCCCC
>MGNX01000088.1:0-199 GCA_001796935.1 Chloroflexi bacterium RBG_16_60_22 | reverse complement strand
CCGCCGTGATTATCCCGGCAGTACATCGCTATCATCACGGCCACGGTCTTACCTTCCCGGGCCATTCTGGAATTTATTAAAGGCATGTCTATTTAAATTATGGGGGAAAATAAGTCTTTAAGTCCAGTTATTTGAGGGTAGGTATTCCGCTGACTTGTGTTTATATCCCCCCGCCCCTCAAGAGTTATCTATTCCCACC
>MGNX01000087.1 GCA_001796935.1 Chloroflexi bacterium RBG_16_60_22 | reverse complement strand
AGGGTGGCATGTTAGACCGCTACACCACGGGGCCATGGCGCCGCAACCGTGTAAGTACCGGTTAGCGGCTCATTAAAGTCTATCAGAGGAGGTATTTCGTGTCAAGGCAGCCGACGCCCACCTGCCCGGGCGACCGGTGGGGTATTGTTGTCTATGCCTGATGTTTATGGTATAATAGCGTATTATTCTTTGAGGAAGCGGAAGTGGCCAGAAAAAAGCAGGAAACTAAGCCAGCGGAAGATACCAAGTTACGTGACTATGAACTGGTGGTTATCGTCAGCCCGGAAGTGGCCGACGATGCCCTGGAGAGCCGGGTGAACACCATTACCCAGTTCATTACCGGCCGTGAGGGCGTTATCGGGGACGTTGAAAAGTGGGGCAAGCGGAAGCTGGCCTACCCGTTACAGCACTTTCTGGAAGGAAACTACGTATTGACCCGGTTCAAGATAAGCCCGGCAAGATGCAGGGAACTCGAAACGAACCTGAAGATATCGGAGGAAATTCTGCGCCACCTGCTGGTGAGAACGGACGGTTAGGGCGGAGGACGCATAGGGTTACGAGTTGTATCGGGGAGGTGAAGAGGACATGCCGAGTTTGAACAAGGTGACGATTATCGGGAACGTGGGGAATGAACCGGAGATGCGTTTTACCCCCAACGGTAAGCCGGTAACTTCTTTTTCCGTGGCCACTAACTGGGTCTATACCACTCCGGAGGGAGAGCGCAAGCAGGAGACCGAATGGTTTAACGTGGTGGCCTGGAACCGGCTGGCCGAGCAGTGCAACCAGTTCCTGGGTAAGGGGCGGCTGGTCTATGCCGAGGGGAGGATACATACCCGCAACTGGGAAGGGCAGGACGGACAGCCCCACTCCCGGATTGAGGTGATTGCCAACCGCGTGATATTCCTGGACCGGCGGGGAGCGGCCCCGCTGACGGAGGAAAAGGTGGAGGAAACCGGCGCGGCCGAACTTGAGCCGGAAGACCTGCCGTTTTAATCAATTGCGAGAATTCTTAATAATATATAATTGAGGAAGACATGACGCACCCTAGAGACACCAGACCCCGCCGGCCGGGCCGGGCGAAGTACATACCCAAACGCAAAGTATGCTTCTTCTGCCGTGACAAGGTGGAGACGATTGATTATAAAGACCCGGCGCTGCTGCGACCCTACATCTCGGATAGAGGCAAGATTGCGCCCCGCCGCAAGAGCGGCGCCTGTGCCAGGCACCAGCGCTCCCTGGCGGTTGCCATCAAGCGGGCGCGGCACCTGGCCCTGCTGCCGTACGTAGCCGCCCATATCCGCCGGACGGGGGGCGTGGGGATAAAGAGCTGATATATCCGGATTAAACCTTACCTTGATTTCCCATTTCCGCAGGAAGCGGTATATTACTAACCGGGAGTTGAAGTGCCAAAAAGAACCTACCAGCCGAAGAGCATCCCGAGAAAGCGCGAGCACGGTTTCCGGGCAAGGATGAGCGCGCGCGGCGGCCGGGCCGTCCTCAAATCAAGACGATTGAAGGGTCGGTATAAGCTGACCGTTGTCTAGCGGGGCAGCGGCCGAGGTGGGGCAGCCGTGAGGGGAGAACAGTATCTGACCAGCAAAGCGCAGTTCGATGCGGTTTACCAAGACGGCAGGTCCTGGGCGGGAAAGATGGCCGTGCTTAAAGCCCGACCCAATGGTCTGGACTTATCCCGTTACGGCTTTACGGTCAGCCGCCGTGTGGGCAAGGCCGTGGTACGTAACCGGGTCAAACGTTTACTGCGTGAAATACTGAGGCAGACCCCGCTGCAGCCGGGCTGGGATATCATCTTCATCGCCCGCGGGCAAGCGGCGGAGGCGGATTTCGCTATCCTCGGGAAATCGGTCCGGGGCCTGCTCTACCGGGCCGGACTATTTGTGGGGGAGTATGAAGGCGTTCGCCCTGGAGCTAATTAAGCTTTACCAGATGACCGTATCGCGGGTGATGCCGCCCTCTTGCCGTTTCGCGCCGAGCTGCTCCCAGTACACCTACGAGGCTATCTCCAGGTTCGGAATATTTAAGGGGGTCGGGCTGGGAATCCGGCGCATCGCCCGCTGTCATCCCTTCCATCCCGGCGGGTACGACCCCGTGCCGGACTGATTAGCCATCGATATTACTCCGGGTATTGGATAGATGAACGAAGAGATTAGAAAAAAATCCAAGGGCCGGCGGTGGGCCGGTCGGATAATCCTGCTGGCTACGGCTATCATCGTGGTGGTGCTGGCTGGCTCCGGGTGTGTGCGCGGCCTGGCGCCGGTAGGCTGGTCCGGCGGCACCGCCACCGAAGGCAAGCTGTACGTCGGTTCCAACGAAGGCCGCCTGGTGGCGGTCAACCTGGCCGATGAGAGCCGCCAGTGGTCCGAGGCCCTCAAGCCGGCGAGCGGGAGCGGCGGCTTCTTCGGGTGTTCGTCCGCCGCCGCCACGGGCGGGGGCTTGGGCTGCGGCACGGGGTCGGCGGGGGTGGCGGTCTATGGCACGCCCGTCGTGGCCGGGGACCTCGTTTATATGGCCGGTTACAACGGAAAAATTTACGCTTATAACAAGGACACCCTGGCCATCCGCTGGGTATATCCTCGAGAAGGCAATATGGAGCCCCTGGTGGGCGGCGGGATAGTCTACGAGGGCCGGTACTATATAGGTGACTCTGACGGCCGGGTCCATGCCCTGGACGCCGCCACCGGGGATAGCCTGTGGCAGTTTACCACCGGCGACAAGATTTGGGCTACACCGGCGGCCAAAGACGGCACCGTTTATATCGGGTCTTTTGATAACAAGCTCTACGCCCTCGATGCCGCTGACGGCACGGTAAAGTGGGAATTTACGGCGGAGGGCGCCCTCATCACCACCCCCCTGGTGGCTAACGGCGCCATTTACTTCGGTTCGTTCGACCGCAACCTCTACGCGGTCAACACGGCGGACGGCGGCCTTAAGTGGAAGTTCATGGCGGATAACTGGTTCTGGGCGCAACCGGTTCTACATAATGGAACCATCTACGCTGGCAGCCTCGATAATAAAGTTTATGCCCTCAAAGCCGATACCGGGGCCCTGGTGACGGAGTTCGACCTGGGCAGTCCGGTGTCGTCGACGCCGGTGGTGGTGGAGGATAAAGTTATTTTCGCCTCCCGGAAGGGCGTTATCAGTGCCATCAATACGGTGAACAACCAGATAGGGCAGCTCGCCGACCTCGAGGCGGAGGTCAACGGGCCGCTGGCCGCCGTTGAAGGTATCCTCTATGTCCACACCCATGACCTGACACTGCACCGTATCAACACCGCCAACGGCGCCATCCTGAGGTCTATCTCGCTGAAGAGTCAGCAGTAAGGCAGGGTCGATTGAACGTCTGGGAACTGATAATCCAGCAGCCGGTAATCAACGTCCTCATCGTGATGACGCATTACCTCGGGGACAGCTTCGGGCTGGCTATCATCGCCCTGACGATTATCGTCAACCTGGCGATGCTGGTGCTGACGCTGAACCAGCTCCGGTCCACCAAGGCCATGCAGGAGATGCAGCCGCGGCTCCAGGAGCTCCAGAAGAAGTATGCCAAGGACCGGCAGCGGCTGGCCCAGGAGCAGATGCGGCTCTACAAGGAGTCCGGCATCAAGCCGGCCGGCTGCGCCATCACCATGATTATCCAGATGCCCGTCTGGATTGCCCTCTATCAGTCGATAATGCTCTCCCTGGCGGTAGCGCCGGAGGGTCTGCTCAACCTGGCCAAGTACCTGTACTCCTGGCCGATAGTTTATTCCATCCTGCCCCTGAACCGGGAGTTCATCGGGTTAAACCTGGCCGAGCCGAACTTTATCATGGCGATACTCGTCGGCGCGACGATGTGGCTCCAGCAAAAGATGTCCATGACGGTGACGTCCACCGACCCCAAGCAGGCGCAGCAGACCCAGCTGATGCTCTGGATGATGCCGATGATGTTCACTATCCTGGCCCTGTCCTTCCCCAGCGGCCTGTCCCTTTTCTGGGCGGCCTCCAGCATCGTCAGGATTGTACTGCAGTACCGGGTGACCGGCTGGGGCGGCCTGAAGCGGAAAGCGCCGGCCGAGGCCGAAAGCGATAAGAAATACCTCAAGTTCGAACCATCACCGGAGAAGAGGTCGACGGATGACGTCGGAGCCGATATCGTTATCACGGATAGCGAGCCGGGCAGGAGCTACCCGGCCTTACCCAGCAAGCAGCGGTACCAGCCGGGAAAAGACCGGAACATGCGCCGGCGGAAAAAGTAACGTCACCAACGATAAGGGGTAGGCAGCTATGGAAATACCCGAGCAGCAGCGCGAAATCTTTGAAACGGCCAGGGAAATCTTGGAGAGGCTACTGGAGATGATGGACCTCCCGGCTACCGTGGCTCTCTGCGAAGAATTTACCGTGCTCGATGATGAGGGCAATGCCGCTTCCATCGGGTTGAACATAGAAGGCGAGGACCTGGGGATATTAATCGGGCGGCGGGGGCAGACCATGTCTTCATTACAGTACCTCCTCAGGCTGATGCTGGCCCGTAAGATGGAAACGAGGATTCCCATCGTGGTGGACGTGGAGGGCTACAAGCAGCGCCGCTGCGAGGGGTTGCGCTTGCTGGCCAATCGACTCGCCGAGCAGGTTAGGACTCGCAAGACGCCGTTCACCATGGAGCCGATGACCGCCTTCGAGAGGCGGGTCGTCCACCTGGCCCTGGCCGACCACCCGGACGTTTACACGGAGAGCACCGGCCTCGGCGAAGCCAGGAAAGTGGTCATCGCGCCGAAAAAAATCCAGGCGTATTGATTTCATCGCGGAATTATGGTAACCTTTTACTGTTAAAGGCGGTGACGGAGAAGAGTAGGGGTGGTCGAGGGTGCCCAGCGAGTCTGGTACGGTGTGAGCAGATGTATCCCCTCCCCGAAAATCCCTCCCGAGCTACCAACCGAAAGTCCTTCCCGGGGAAGGGCCGGTAGGCCTGGTCGGTCTCGTCAACCGTTATCAGCGACGGGGGCATGAATGTGTGCCCGGTAAGGAGTCCCTTCTCCGGAAGGGGAAACAGGGTGGTACCGCGGGAGCTTTAAGCCTCGTCCCTTGAGACGGGGCTTTTTAATTACAGACGGGGGGTTGACATGTTTAATCCGGTCGCGAGCCGGGTGAATTTTCCCGGGCTCGAAGAGAAGATACTCGCCCGGTGGCAGAAGGAAGATACCTTCCGGCGCAGCGTCGAAGCCCGGAAGGGCGGGCCGCGCTTCGTGCTTTACGAGGGGCCGCCCACGGCCAACGGCAATCCCGGCATCCACCACCTGCTGTCGCGCGCCTTCAAGGACATCATCCCGCGCTACCGCACGATGAAGGGCTGCTACGCCCCGCGCATCGCCGGCTGGGATACCCACGGGCTGCCGGTGGAGCTGGAGGTGGAGAAAAAGCTGGGATTTACCGGCAAGGCGCAGATTGAGGAGTACGGCATCGCCAGATTCAACGACCTCTGCCGCGAAAGCGTTTTCCGCTACCTCAAGGAATGGAACGGGATGACCGAACGGCTCGGCTACTGGATTGACCTGGAGCACCCTTACATCACCATGAATAACGACTACATCGAAACGGTATGGTGGGCCATCAAGCAGATGTGGGACAAGGGGCTGGTCTATCAGG
>MGNX01000086.1 GCA_001796935.1 Chloroflexi bacterium RBG_16_60_22 | reverse complement strand
GGCGGCCAACCGCCATGATTACCATACCCAGCGGGGCCTGCTCCAGCTGGTCGGGCAGCGGCGAAGGCTTTTGGCTTATCTCAGCCGGGAGGACGTTGGGCGGTATAATAAACTTATCAAGAGGCTGGGACTGCGTAAGTAAAGCCTTTTAGATGGAGGGAGTATTTCATTGGAACAACAATCTTTCCGTTGCGAAATTGGCGGTCGTAGCCTTATTATCGAGACCGGGAAGCTCGCCCGGCAGGCCGATGCCGCGGTAACCGTGCGCTACGGCGATACCGTCGTCCTGGTGACGATGTGCTTCAACCGTGAAGCCAGGGAAGGGGTGGACTTTCTGCCCCTGACCATCGACTACGAGGAGAGGCTGTACGCGGCCGGCAAGATACCCGGCGGCTTCATCCGCCGGGAGGGGCGTCCCTCCGAGGCGGCCGTCCTGGCCTGCCGGCAGACGGACCGTCCCATCCGGCCGCTGCTGCCCAAGAGCTGGCACAGTGATATCCAGATAATCACCACGGTGCTCTCCGCCGACCTGGAGAACGACCCGGACATACTGTCCATCATCGGGGCCTCAACGACCCTGACGCTCTCGGAGCTGCCGTTCGACGGGCCGGTGGGCGCTGTCAACGTGGGCTACATCAACGGCGAGCTGGTCCTTAACCCGCGGCTGGCCCAGTTCGAGGAGAGCCAGCTCGACCTCGTGGTGGTCAGCACCCGGGAGAAGGTCATCATGGTGGAGGCGGGCGCCAAGGAGGTCTCCGAGGAAATCGTCCTCGAGGCCATCGAGTTCGCGCACCGGGCCAACCAGGATATCATCAAGCTCCAGGACCAGCTCCGGGAAGCGGCGGGCGCACCCAAGCTGCCCGTACCCCCGGACGAAACGAAATCAGATGTGGTGGCGGCGCTGGGCAACCTCGTCGACGAAAAGCTCGATAAGGTCCTGGCGGAGGCGGACAAGGAAAAGCGTGAGGAGACATTCAACGACCTGGTGGCTGAGGTTACCCGGCACCTCGGTGAATCTTACGAGGCCAAGGACATCATCGCCGCGCTCGATGTCAAGGTAACGGCAGAGCTGCGGTCGGCCATACTGCAAAAGGGACAGCGTGTCGGCGGGCGCGGTATCACGGAAATCCGCCCCATCAGCTGCGAGGTAGGTCTGCTGCCGCGCACCCACGGCTCTGGCCTGTTTTCCCGCGGGCTTACCCAGGTGCTCTCCATAACCACCCTGGGCTCCACCCGCAAGGAGCAGATGCTCGACGGGCTGGGCATCGAGGAGAGCAAGCGTTTTATTCACCACTACAATTTCCCCGGATTCTCCAACGGCGAGGTGAGGAGGGTCGGTTCGCCGGGCCGCCGCGAGATAGGCCACGGCGCGCTGGCGGAGCGGGCGCTTTCCGCCGTCCTGCCGGACGACGCGGACTTTCCCTACACCATCCGGCTCGTCTCGGAAGTGCTGAGCTCCAACGGCAGCACCTCCATGGCCAGCGTCTGCGCCGGCAGCCTCTCATTGATGGACGCCGGCATACCGGTGACCAAGGCCGTGGCCGGGATTGCCATGGGCCTGATTACCGGCGACAACGGTAAGTTCGTGGTGCTGACCGACCTGGAGGGCCTGGAGGACTTCAACGGGGACATGGACTTCAAGGTGGCCGGTACCCGCGACGGCATCACGGCGATACAGATGGACACCAAGCTCAAGGGTATCAGCCTGGAGATAGTGGCCAAAACGCTAACGCAGGCGCGGGAAGGCCGCCTGTTCATCCTGGACAAGATGGACCAGGCCATCAGCGGCAGCCGGGCGGAGGTCAGCAAGTACGCGCCGCGGATGACCAAGATAAAGATTGACCCGAGCAAGATTGGCGCGGTCATCGGCACCGGCGGCAAGACCATAAGGTCGATTATCGAGGAGACCAAGGCCACCATCGACGTCAGTGACGACGGCACGGTGGTCATCGGGTCGCCCGATGCCGAGGCCACCCAGAAAGCCATCAAGATTATCGAAGGGCTGACCCGCGACGTGGAGGTCGGCGATATCTATACCGGCAAGGTCTCGCGGATACTGGACTTCGGCGCCATGGTGGAGATTCTACCCGGCAAGGAAGGGCTGGTGCACGTCAGCGAGCTGGCGGAGTACCGCGTCAACCGGGTCGAGGACGAGGTGAAAATCGGCGACGAGATGACGGTCAAGGTCATCAATATCGATAACCTGGGACGGGTAAACCTGTCCCGCCGCGCCGTCTTCGAGAAAGATTCAGCGCCGGCCGCCGAGAGGATGGAGCAAAACCGCCCGTCCCGGCCCTCTTTCCGCGGGGGCGACCGGTCCTCCGGTTTTTCACGGGACCGTGACCGGCGTCCTTTCCGGCCGGGTGGCTCGTCGCGGCCTCCTTTTAAACGCGGTTAGACCGTTCCCGAATAACTTTGAGGTGGTCCGTATGGAACCTATCAAGGTAGTGGTGCACGGTGCGGCAGGCCGGGTGGGGCAGGAGGTGGTCAAGGCCGTCTGCCAGGACCCGGAGACGCGGCTGGTGGGGGCGGTGGAGCTGAAAGCGCCGTCTGACAAGCTCATCTTACCCGACGGCTCCGGGGCGATACCCTACCTGGCCGATTTAGAGGAAGTCCTGGAGGCCTGCCTCCCCGACGTCGTGGTGGACTTTACCATCGCCAAGGCTTCTATACCGGCGGTGAGAGCCTGCGCCGCCCACGGCGTGAACATGGTCATCGGCACCACCGGTTTCACCCCCGCTGACCTCAAGGAGATGGAGAGCCTGGCAGCCACCAGGAAGATTGGCATCGTGGTGGCGCCCAACTTCGCCCTGGGGGCCGTGCTCATGATCCACCTGGCCAGGATTGCCGGCCGGTTCATGGACCACGCGGAAATCATCGAGCTGCACCACGACCGCAAGCTGGACGCGCCATCCGGGACGTCCCTGACGACTGCCCGGGACATGGCCGGGGCCAGGGGGAAGCCCTTCCTGCCGCCGGCGGCCAAAGGGGCCGACTCGGCGAGCCGGGGGGAATCGACCGAAGGCATCAATATTCACAGCGTGCGCCTGCCCGGCCTGATGGCGCACCAGGAAGTGATTTTCGGGGCGCCGGGGCAGACATTGAGCATCCGCCACGATACCATTAACCGGGAGTGCTACATGCCCGGCGTCATGCTGGCGGTCAAGGAAGTGGTCAAGCGTAAGGAATTCATCTACGGGCTGGACAAACTACTGGGACTGTGAGGAAAAAGTGAAGGACTATCATGTAGCCGTCGTCGGTGCTACCGGGCTGGTGGGGCAGGAGTTCATCAAGACGCTGCTCCAGCGGAATTTTCCCATGTCCAGCATCAGGCTGATGGCCTCGGACCGCTCGGCGGGGAGGAAGCTGCCGGTGGGCCACCATGAGGTGGAGGTCGAGGAGACCACTTCGGAGTCGTTCGAGGGGGTGGACATCGCCCTCTTTTCCGCCGGGGCCGACCAGAGCCGGCACTTCTCGCCGATAGCGGCCAAGGCGGGCGCGGTGGTCGTGGATAACAGCTCCGCGTGGAGGATGGAGAAGGGCATCCCGCTGGTGGTGCCGGAGGTCAACCCGGAGGACATCAGGATGCACAAGGGGATTATCGCCAATCCCAACTGCTCCACCATCCAGATGGTCGTGGCGCTGTGGCCGCTGCACCGGGTAAACCCCATCAGGCGCATCGTCGTCGATACCTACCAGTCGGTGGCGGGCACCGGCGCGGCGGCGGTGGAGGAGCTGCGGACGCAGGCCCGGCAGGTGCTCGACGGCCAGCCGACCGTTCCCCACGTTTACCCGCACCAGATAGCCTTCAATATCCTGCCGGAGATAGACGTGTTTCTGGATAACGGGTACAGCAAGGAGGAGTGGAAGATGGTGGAGGAGACCCGGAAGATAATGCACGCTGATAACATCGCCGTATCCGCCACCTGCGTGCGCGTACCGGTGCTGGTGGGGCACAGCGAGGCCGTCCACGTCGAGTTTACCCACCCGATGCCGGTGGACGAGGCGCAGCGCATCCTCTCGCGGGCGCCGGGGGTCAGGGTGCTGGACGATACCTCTATCAGCCTCTATCCGCAGCCGTGGGCGGCGGCCGGCTCCGATGAAGTGTTCATCGGGCGCATCCGGAAGGACAACTCCCACCCCAACGGCCTGGCCATGTGGGTGGTCGCCGATAACCTGCGCAAGGGGGCGGCCCTCAACGCCGTCCAGATTGCGGAGGAGATGATAAAGCGAGACTGGGTAAAACCGGAAGGAGGCCAGTGATGAAGAAGCAGCTGGGAAGGGTACTGACAGCCATGGTGACCCCGTTCAAGGAGAGCGGGGAAGTGGACTACGAGCAGGCGAAGAAACTGGCCCTGGCCCTGCTCGATGCCGGGAGCGACGGCGTGGTGGTGGCCGCCACCACCGGGGAATCGCCGACGCTTTCCTGGGACGAGGAGATGCGCCTGTTCCGGGAAGTGAAATCGGTCGCGGGCAACAAGGGGACAATCGTGGCCTATACCGGCAGCAACAGCACCGCCGAGGCGGTGGAGGCGACCCAAGGGGCGGAGAAAATCGGGGTGGACGCCTGCCTGTCCGTGGTGCCTTACTACAACAAGCCCACGCAGGAGGGCATCTACCAGCACTTCAAGGCCATCGCGGCCAGCACCAGCCTGCCCATCATCATGTACAATATACCCTCACGGGTAGTCGTCACGATGTCGCCGGAGACCATCGCGCGGTTGAGCCAGATAGACAACATCGTCGGGGTCAAGGAAGCCAGCGGCAACATGGACATCGTGGCGCAGACGCTCAACAACGCCAGGGAGGGCTTTCTTATCTGGAGCGGCAACGATAACGATACCTTTCACATCATGGCGCTGGGCGGCTACGGGGTCATCGGGGTGGCCACGCACCTGGTGGGGAAGCAAATCAGGCAGATGATAGAGCACATCATCGCCAACAACGTCAGGGATGCGGCCGCCATTCACCGTCGACTTCTCCCGCTGGTCAGCGTGCTGTTCATCGTGTCCAACCCGGCGCCCCTGAAGCACGCCCTGAACCACCTCGGCTTCCGGGTGGGCAATCCCCGCCTGCCCCTCGTCCCGCCGGATGAGAAATCGGCGGCGGCCATCGTGGAGACGCTGAAGAAGTACACCATCGACCTGAAGGTGTAGGGGATTCGTTAGCCCACCTCCCACCTCGGTTGTAATCTATTCCCACCCGAGCCGCCCTCGTTACATCCGCGGCTTAGGCCGTGAGGTAGCCCCGCCCCTCTGGATTCTCACGTCGTCCTCCTGCGGAGGACTCCTCAGAATGACGGTCGTGGGGTGTCTAAGAGGGGTGAAACCCCTCTTTCAATTCTTCCCCCGCTCCTTTGACACCTGGCTTTGCCCCAAATGTCATTCTGAGGAACGAAGTGACGAAAGAGTCCCCGCCGCCCCTAGACCCTTCGCTGCGCTCAGGGTGACATGGATTAAGCACTTTTGGGGCAAAGTGTTGACACCTCGTAAGGAGAGGGGGACAAAGGGGGTGAGGTATAACCTGGATTCCGGCTTTCGCCGGAATGACAAAGAAGGGGATACAGGGGTGAGGTAAAGTGGAAGCGAGGCTGAATTCTAGAGGTACAACCTGAACCCGTGGGCGGACGCCTCGAACCCCAGCGACTCGTAGAAACGGTGGGCCGGCCCGCGCCTTTTATCGCTGGTTAACATAATCTTATAGCAGCCGGCCTCTTTCGCCCGGGCCACGCAGTAGTCCATCAGCGCCTTCCCGATTCCCTTCCGCCGGACCTTCTCGTCCGCCACCACGTACTCCAGCACGGCAAAGGGTGAAACACCGTGGGCCATACCCGGCAGGATGACCAGCACCGTTGAGCCGACCACTTCCCCATTATCTTCCGCCACCAGGAGCTCGTAGCCGGGGGTGCGCTCTATCTGCGCGAAGGCGCGCCGGTATTCTTCCCGGGAAGGGACGGGCGACCCGGCCGGCGGGGGACTGAAGGCCAGTTGGCGGTAAAGCCCCAGGATGCGGGGGATATCGCTTTCAATAGCCTTTCTGATAATCACCATTTTGCTGTCCGTTAAAATCCCAGCGGAAAGAGTAATCCGGTTTCCATAGTGTCATTCTCGCGAAAGCGGGAATCCAGCCGGTGGGATAAGGGGTCTGGATTCTCGGGTCAAGCCCGAGAATGACAATAATTAGCTTTAAAAGACCGACTTGCGGACGATGGTCTGCTCACGGCTGCGCCCCACCGAAATCAGGCTGGCCGGGCAGCCGATAAGCTCTTCCAGCCGGGCGACGTACCGCTGCGCCGGCCCCGGCAGCTCCTCGAAGCGGCGGGCGCCGTCGGTGTTTTGCTGCCAGCCGGGCAGCTCTTCGTAAACGGGGCGGCACTTCTCCAGGGCCGGGATGCCGGCCGGGAAATAGTCGATGGTCCGTTTGTCCAGCTTATACCCCACGCATATCTTGAGTCGGGGCAGGGCATCCAGCACGTCCAATCGCGTGATGGCCACGGAGGTGTAGCTGTTGACCCGGTGGCTGAAGCGGGCGGCCACGGCATCGAACCAGCCACAGCGGCGGGGCCGCCCGGTGACGGTGCCGAACTCCTGCCCCCGCTGCCGTATCGCCTCGCCGGTGGCGTCCTTGAGCTCGGTGGGCATGGGGCCGGTGCCCACCCGGGTCTGGAACGACTTGAAGATGCCGAGGACGTGGGTGAGCTGCCCCGGGCCGAGCCCCGCCCCCAGACAGGCGTTGGCGGCCAGCGGCGATGAGGACGTGGTGTAAGGGTAGGTGCCGAAATCGGGGTCGAGGAGCACCCCCTGGGCCCCCTCGAGGAGGACGGGCTCATGACGCTGTATGGCTTCCGCCAGCATGATGGTCGTATCGCTGATATGCTTCACCAGGCGGTCCGCGTAACCGCAGTACTCGTTATAAATATCGTCAAGAGACAGGGGGTCTTTATCATAGACCCTGGTCAGTATCCGGTTCTTGTAGTCCAGCGCGGCGGTCAGCTTCTCCCGGAACAATTCCCGGTCCAGGAGGTCGCCGACCCTGATGCCGGTCCGGGACACCTTGTCCGTATAAGCCGGGCCGATGCCCTTGTGCGTGGTGCCAATAGCCCGGCCACCCCGCGCCTCCTCTTCCAGGCCGTCGAAGAGGATGTGGTAGGGCATAATCAGGTGAGCGCGGTCGCTGATGTAGAGGCGTGAGGTATCCACGCCGCGCCCGTTGAGGTGGTCCATCTCCTCGAGGAGCACTCTGGGGTTGACCACCACGCCGTTGCCGATGACGGATATCGTGCCCGGATAGAAGATGCCGGATGGCGTCAGGCGCAGCTTGAACTCGCCGAGGGGGTTGACCACGGTATGGCCGGCATTATCGCCGCCGGAGAAGCGCACCACGTACTTGGCCTTCTCCGCGAGCATGTCCACGATTTTGCCCTTGCCTTCATCTCCCCACTGGGCGCCGATAACAGCAACAACCGCCATCTTTTCCTCCGTCAATCAAAATCCGCCTTCAATTCTACTACCCTGAGCACGGATTGTCTAATCAGAATTATTGTTAGTCCCGGGTCTGGCGCCAGGCGTGGAAAAGCCGCTGGCCGACTGTATAATAGCTGAAGAAGGCGATAACCGCCAGGGCGATGACCAGGGCGTTGCCGAAGTGGCTGAGCAGCAGGCCGAGCGCCAGGATGATAACCCTCTCCGGCCGGGTAAAGAGCCCCACCTTGCCGTCGATTCCCAGCACCTCCACCCGGGCGCGGATGTAGCTGACCAGGAATGAGCCGAGCATGGTGACACCGGCCAGCAGGGCCGCGGCCGCCTGGCCCTCCCGGGCGAAGACGTACAGCATCCCCAGCAGCAGCACCGCCTCCGAGAGGCGGTCGAGGGTGGAATCGAGGATGCCTCCGAAACGGGTAACGCGACCGGTAGCGCGCGCCAGCGCCCCGTCCAGCATATCGAAAAGTCCCGCCGCCAGCACCACGATTCCCGCCGTCACGAGGTGGCCGGTCACCACCAGCGCCGCGGCGCCGACGGTCAGCAAAAAGCCAATCCAGGTAATCGAGTTGGGGGTTAGCGGGGTCTTTGCCAGGAGGCTGACAATCGGTGGCGTGATGTGGCCGGATACAATCCGGCGGGCTGAATCTAGCTTTGACATGGTTCAGTGATGACCTGAAACCGCGCCGACCTGCGGCGGTCCGGCGGCGGCCGCCTCCGGCCGTTGCAATCGGTCGAGCGTCTCGACGTAAACGTCCAGTACCCTCCGGGCGATGTGCGACCAGTCGAACTCCCGCGCCCGCGGCTTGCCCCTGGCCCCCATCTCCCGGCGGAGTCGCTCGTCGGTGCCGAGCTTGAGAATGGCCCCGGCCAGCGCGTCCACGTTCCGGGGCGGCACGGCGATGCCCTCGACGCCGTCGGTGAGGACGGTCAGGTAGCCGTCGATGGACGAGGCGACAATCGGCTTGCCGAGGGACATCGCTTCCAGCAGGACGATGCCGAAGCTCTCCCAGCCGGTAGCCGGAAAGCAGACGATATCGGCGGTCTTGTAGTAACGGGGCAGCTCGCTGTAGGCGGCGTAGCCGGTGAAAATAACGTCCTTAAGTCCGTGGCGGTCGATGCGCTTCTGGTACTTGTTGCGCAGGCGGACGCCGGGCCCCACCACGATGAGGCGGCAGTTGGGGATTTCCTGCTTGACCAGCTTGAAGGCTTTCCAGAGGTAATCGAACCCCTTCCGCTTCTCGAGCCGCCCCACGAAGAGGAGGTTCAGCTTGCCGTCGTTAAAGTGCTCGATGGGCGCGACATTACCGTTGAAGTGGCGGGTATCGATGCCGTTGGGGATAACTGTGTAGTCGGCCGGGAAGTAGGGGCTGACGTATCCCAGGGAGGCCCGGGACACGGTAATCCGGGCGTCCAGCTTCTGGAACCAGCGGTCCAGGTACCACTTGGCCAGGGGGGAGAACATGGTGTACCAGGGCTTGCCGCCGGAGGCGTGAAAGGTGCCGACCATCGGGGTGGGCTTCAGTCGGAGGACGGTAGTGCAGAGGGTCGGCATCAGCGGCTCGTGAAGGTGGCAGATATCGAACCTCTCCCGCTCGAAGACCTCTTTTATCTGCGACTCCAGCCTCAGGGATATGGTCACCCGGGCGATGGAGCCGCTGGCCGGGAAGGGACGCGGCGTGCCGATGCGGATAAAGCGGTCGCCCAGGGTATAGACGGCCTTGGAAGCCGGGGCGATTATCTTGACGTCATGGCCCGACCGGGTGAACTGCTGCTCCAGGCACGAGATATGGTTGACAACGCCCCCCGGGTAAGCAAAGTCATAGGGGGATACCAGCGCTATCTTCATCGGCGGCTACTTGGTAGCCTCCTGTTTTTGGGGTCGCTTGGCGACGGCCTCGGGGCGGGCGGTGGCCTTGATAAAGTCCTCCACCATCTTGTGGGCCTCGTCGTCCGTGTACTGGATGGGCGGTGACTTCATGAAGTAGGCGGAGGGGGCGGTGAGTTCACCCTTCAGGCCGTTTTCCATGGCGAGCTTGCAGCACCGGACGGCATCGATGACCACGCCGGCGGAGTTGGGGCTGTCCCAGACCTCCAGCTTCATTTCCACGAGCAGAGGCACGTCCCCGAAGGTGCGGCCTTCCATGCGGATGTGGCAGAACTTGCGGTCATCGAGCCAGGGAACGTAGTCGCTGGGCCCGACGTGGATGTCCCTCTCGTCCATCTTGTAGTCGAGCTGGGAGGTCACGGAGGTTGTCTTGGAAATCTTCTTGGACTCCAGCCTCTCCCGCTCCAGCATGTTGTAGAAGTCCGTGTTACCGCCGAAGTTGAGCTGGTAGGTGTGCTCCAGCTTGACGCCGCGGTCGCGGAAGAGCCGGGCGAGCATGCGGTGGGTGATGGTGGCGCCGACCTGCGACTTTATATCGTCGCCGATGACCGGCAGGCCGCGGTCGCTGAAGCGTTTCTGCCAGTACTTCTCCTTGGCGATGAAGACCGGGATGCAGTTGACGAAGCCGCAGCCGGCATCGAGCACCTGCTCGATGTACCACTTGGTGGCCTCCTCGCTGCCCACCGGCAGGTAGTTGATAACGACGTCCGTCTTGGTCTCCTTGAGGATACCGACAATGTCCGCGGTGGGCCCCGGCGCCTTCTGGATTATCTGGGAAAGGTACTTGCCCAGGCCGTCATGGGTCATGCCGCGCTCCACCCTGACGCCGGTCTCCGGTATCTGGCAGAACTTGAAGGTGTTGTTCGGCTTGGTGTAGATGGCCTCGCAGAGGTCTTTGCCGACCTTGTTCTTATCGATATCGAAGGCGGCCACGAAGTTGATGTCCCGGACGTGGTAGCCGCCCAGGTTGACGTGCATCAGCCCCGGCACGAACTCGTTTTCCTTGGCATTCTGGTAGT
>MGNX01000085.1:6653-14058 GCA_001796935.1 Chloroflexi bacterium RBG_16_60_22 | reverse complement strand
GGGATGCCGGTGGCGCCTTTGACCAGGTAGCCTTTTTCCTTGTCGGTATAATAGGTGCCGGCGATATCCAGGTGGACCCAGGGGGTCTTATCGATGAACTCTTCCAGGAACTTGGCGGCGGTGATGGCGCCTCCCCACCGCCCGCCGATGTTCTTGATATCGGCGACGTCACTCTTGAGCTGCTCTTTATAATCGTCGTACATCGGCATCGGCCACATCAGCTCGCCCGTCTCGTTGCCGGCGGCGACGATGCGGTCGGCGAGTAACTGGTTGTTGGTGAAGGAGCCGGAGCAGACGCTGCCCAGGGCGACGTGGCAGGCCCCGGTCAGCGTGGCCACGTCGACGATGGCTTTGGCACCGAGCTTGACGGCATAGCAAAGGGCATCGGCGAGGATGAGGCGTCCCTCGGCGTCCGTGTTGAGGACCTCGATGGTCTTGCCGTTCATGGCCTTGATGATGTCCCCCGGCTTCAAAGCCGTGCCGCTGGGCAGGTTTTCCGTGGCCGGGACGAGGGCGGTAACATTAATCTTCGGCTTGAGCCGGGCGAGCGCAATCATGGTAGCCATGACGGAAGCGCCCCCGGCCATGTCCCCCTTCATCTCGGCCATGCCCTCGGACGGCTTGATGGAGATGCCCCCGGAATCGAAGGTGATGCCCTTGCCGACCAGGGCGATATCGACGGTGTCAGAGTCCGCGCCCCTATAGCTGAGGATAATGAACTGCGGCGGCTGCTGGCTGCCCTGCGCCACGCCGAGCAGACCGCCCATGCCGAGCTTGGCCATGCGCTCCCGGTCGAACACTTCAATCTCCAGGCCGTAATCTTTAGCCAGCTGCCGGGCGGCCTCGGCCATCCGGCTCGGCGTCATGTAGTTGCCCGGCTCGTTAACGAGGTCGCGCGCCCAGACGGCCGCCTCGGCCGGTATCCGCCCCCGCCCGATGGCTTTCTCCAGGGCCGGCTTCTCTTTCCCGACGATGATAAGCTCTTTAATCTCGCTGTGATTGTTTTCTTTCTTGGTAATATAGCGGCGGAAGGTATAGAGACCGAGCGTAGCCCCCTCCGTCACGGCCCGGACGGCGTCAGCGTACCTGATGCCGTTGACCCCGGCCCCCTGGGCCACGGTTGCCAGGGAGGTGACGCCCTTGCCCCGCAGGTAGCGGCCGGCCTCGGCCACGGCGCCGCGGACTTTATTGAGGGTCAGCTCCCGCTTCTTGCCCAGCCCGACGACGGCCACCCGACCCGCCGGGAGCTTGCCGAGGCTGTGCAGCAGGGTGACCTCGTTGAGCTTCCCCTTGATATCACCCTGCTTGATGAGGTCGGCAATGGCGCCGCCCAGCGCCGCGTCCACGGCGGCGGTATCGGCATCCAGGCGTTTTGTCCCCTCGTAACAGTTCACGATGATGGCGCCGGCCCTGACGGCGGCAATATCACCAGCGACTGCTTTAATCTCCATCTACGGTCTCCTTTCGGAACAAATCAAGAAAGTCCCCACAACCTACATTATAGAGTGTTAGCGACCGTTTTGGCTAGACGGCGGGAGGGGATTGCGGGGCTTCCTCCCCGTAGAAGGCCACCCCGATGAGCCCCGGCCCGGTATGCACCCCCATGACCGGGGTGAACTCCGTGATGAATATTTCCCGGCAGTCGAACCGGGAGGCTACCCTGTCTTTGAGGGCCGCGGCCTGCTCCGGCGCGTCGGCGTGCATTACCGCCACGTGCAGCGGCACCCCCTTGACCACCGCTCCCTCCATCAGCTTCATCATGCGGTTGGCGGCGCTCTTCATGGTACGCGGCAGGGCCACGGTACGGGCGTCCCCGTGGTTGAGCGTGAAGATGGGCTTGATGCTGAGCAGCGAGTTGACCAGGTGGGCGGCCTGAGGGACGCGACCGCTCCGGACCAGGTACTCCAGGGTATCCAGGGCGGCGAAGAGGTGTGTCCTTGACATAATGTTACGAGCAACTTCCTTGACTTCCTCCAGGGGCCTGTCCAGGGCGGCGGCCCGGGCGGCGGCCAGCGCCACCAGCCCCTGCCCGGCGGCGGCGGTGGTGCATTCCATAACCTCGATGGCCACGTCGTGGAGAATATCCCCGGACATCTTCGCGGCTACCCGGGCGGAGTCGAGCATGGCGCTGAAACGGGCCGGCTCGGTAAGGCAGAGGATGCTGGATGCCATGCGGCTGGCGCGGCGGTAAGCGGCCAGGTAAGGCTCCGGCGAGGAGCTGGAGGTGGTGGGTGTTTTCCGGGCGCGGCGCAGCAGCGAATAGAACTCGGTGGGGCTGATATCGATGCCGTCGCGGTAGCTCCGGTCTTCGAAGACCAGCTGCACCGGCACCACCTCAATGCCGTACCGTGCCACCTGTTCCGGGGGGACGCAGGCGGTGGTGTCCGTAACGATGGCTACCTTCTTCATGGGACGGCTTTCTTACCTGTGTTTCCGGGTCTGCCAGAAGTTGAAGTCTCTATCCACGAAGAGATTTTTCTTTCCGCCGGCCCTCGCCATCTCTCCCTTGATGCCGGTGAGGGTGTAGCCGATAAGGAAGACGACGAGAGCCAGGGGATAGAAAATATAGGCGGGCGGCTTATCATGGAGCCAGGCAATCAGAGGTATGCAGGCCAGGCCGATGATGCCGAGCCGTATATTGCCGGTGGCCATGATGATAATCACGGCGATGCCCAGGCCGATGGCGAACTGGACGGGCATCAACGCCAGGAGTACCCCCATGACGGTGGCCGCTCCCTTGCCCCCGCGGAATTTCAGGAAGACGGGCCAGTTGTGTCCCACCACCGCCGCGAACCCGGCCACCAGCACCCAGAAAAGGTCGGTGCCCAGCCATCGGGCGGCATACACGGCCAGCACGCCCTTGCCGACATCAGCGGCCAGGACGATGATTCCGTAAGGCGGCCCCGCCTCCCGCCAGACTGCCAGGGCCCCGGCGTTGCCGCTGCCTTTATCGCGGATATCGGCACCTATTTTCAGGCGGGCAACGATGTAGGCGAAGGGGATGGCGCCGAGCAGGTACCCGATGATAACGGCCGCCACGATGCTGATTACCACGGGCTACTCCGGCTGGCCTTCCGTGTAAAAGGCCACGCCCACCGTACCGGTACCGCAGGCATAGCCCATGACCGGACTGAACTCGGAAAGCCACAGCTCGACGCAGTTGAACTCCCCGGCCACCCGTTCCCGGAGCTTTTCGGCTTCCTCCGGGGCGAAGGCATGAGTCACGGCGGCGTGGATGGGACGGTGGCCAACGCGGTCCCGCATCATCTGGAGCAGGCGTTCGATGCCCTGCTTCCGGCTCCTGGCCATGCCGGCGAAGTGGACCACCTCGTGTATGGTGAGAATCGGCTTGATGTTCAGCGCCGAACCTATCTGGGAGGCGACCTTGGGGATGCGCCCGGAGCGGTAAACGTGGCGGATGGTGTCCAGAAAGATAATCGCCTGGACCTTATCCCTTACCTCCCCGGCGGCGCGGATAACTTCCGGCAGGTCCCGGCCTTCCCCGGCGGCGCGCGCCGCCGCCAGGGCGACCATTCCCTCCGAGGGGGTGGCGGTTAAGGAGTCCATCACCTCGATGGATACCCCCGGCAGCTCTTTGACGGCCAGTTCCCTGGCATCCAGGGCGGCGTTGAACATCGTGCTCAACCGGATAGAAACGGTCAAGCAGAGGATGCCCGCGGCTCTTTGACTGGCCGCACGGTAGGCCTTCAGGCAGTCCTCGGGGGAGGCTGCCGAGGTGTTGAAGGAATCGGGGTCATCCAGGAACAGTTTATAAGCTTCGGACGGCGTGATATCCACCCAATCGCGGTAGATTTTACCGCCGGCGAAAAAATTAATCGGAATAATCTCGATTTCGTACTGGTCAACCAGCTCCCGGTTGAGGCAGGCGATGCTGTCCGTGACGATGGCAACTTTTTTCGTTGGAGCACCTCCTCGGCGGGGTGGGTCAGGCTGCCTGTTTCAGTCCGGGGCGGGGCGGTTTGCGGTGTCTCCAGATTATCCCACGCCCGCTCCGGAGGTACCGTTCCAGCACCGGAGGTACCAGCAGCACTCCCCACATCACCATGACCAGTCCCAGGAAGGTGGGGGTATTGAGACGGCCGGTGGTATAGTACACCACCAGGGTCAGCGTCGATAGCCCGGAGGCGGCCAGGAGGCCGATTCTCAGCCAGCGCTGGCGCACGCGGATGAACGCCCCGATGGTCAGCGCCAGGGCGATGAAGCTCATCCCTATCCAGGGCGCGAAGCCGTAAACGCGCGGCAGGTTGAACTCGGTGAGCTTTCCCGTCGGCGATACCGCCAGGAACCAGCCGATGATAATCGGCAGGGGCAGCAGCATGAGGGAGCTGAAAAGCCAGTCGCGCCGCGTGGTCTGGACGATGATACGGAAGAGCCACCACAGCGCCAGCGGGAAGTAGAGGGGCAACGCCAGCAGCGACCACCCCTTGGGGAGATAGAGCAGCAGGATACCCACGGCCAGCACCGGAATCAGCGAGTAGCCCAGCCAGGAGAAGGCCCAGGTGGGCTTATCATGCCACCAGCCGTAGACCGCCGTGGCGAGGGTAAGCACCAGCAGTACCGATACCCAGAAGGGGTACTGCCACCAGTTGAGGGCAAAGAGCAGGCCGAAAAGGAGATGGGGCAGGGAAGCCATGAGGACCTGCCGCCAGCTGCCCTGGCTATAGGCTTCGTAAATCTGGCGGGCTACCAGCCGGGTGCTGCCCATCTCTCCCAGGCAGGTCTTAATCGCTTCTTCCGGGGAGAGGCCGGACTCCGTCAGTTCCCGGAGCTTGTCCTCGATGTGCGTTTCGAGCTCGCTGATGAGCTCCGTCTCGTCGGCGCGGTTGAGCTTGGAGTTGTATCTGATGTTCTCCAGGTATTGAATCAGTTCCGGTGTCATCGCCCACACCCTTTACGGACCAGAGGTGCCCGGCTGAAGAATCAGTCTCACGGCATTGAGGAAGTCCCGCCACTGCGTTCTTTCCTGGGCAAGTTTGGCGAGCCCCTTGTCCGTGATATAGTAATAGTGCCTCTGGCGTCCGTTGGGCAGCATCTGCCACTTGCCCGTAACCAGCCCCGACTTTTCCAGCCGGTGGAGGGCCGGGTAGAGGGTCCCTTCTTTAAACCTGAAGTAGCCCTGGCTCCTCGCCTCGAGCTCCTTGACAATCTGGTAGCCGTACATCGGCTGCTGCTCCAGCAGGCACAGCAGCAGGGAATTCGAGCTGCCCTTCACTAAATCATGTCTCGGTACCACGCAATTCACCTCTTTTACGTCTTCTACTTAGACGTTCTATGTACGTCAATACTATCAGAGATTAATGGCGTTTTCAAGTGGTGGGGAGGAGAATTTCGGGGGAAATTGCCAAGGCAGCGGTCCGCTGAAATTATATGACCATCTATTCGTGGACTGTCTGTCTTTTTACGAAGACCGAAGGCTTCCTACCAGTGCCAGCACGGCGGCGATGGCGCCGAAGACGATGTCAACCCAGATGCCGGCGATAAAGGCATTCAGGACTACCCAGATACCGAGGGAACATATTGCCAGACCGACTAATTTCACGCTGTTGGGGACCTCCTTTATTTTCTCGGGTTACCCGGTACCGCTGCCTTGGCTGCAGCTTATACCTAGATAACGCTAATACTTAGGGTCTCTAGGTATATTAGCGGTATAATAGCACCGTTTTTCCGACTTGTCAATAGGTGCGGCGGGTAACTTGAGACGGGCCCGGTAAAATGCTATAGTACGGGAAAGCGAGCGTGCCTGGCCCCGGGGGAGTGCCGGAACTGGCAGACGGGCCAGACTTAGGATCTGGTGCCGCAAGGCGTGGGGGTTCGAATCCCCCCTTCCCCACCAGCTTGGTCCACGGTCATTTGACAGCGGCACCGCAGGCTGGGCATAATAGTCCTGACCTGCGTT
Organism: Chloroflexi bacterium RBG_16_60_22; assembly: GCA_001796935.1. Taxonomy (GTDB): domain Bacteria; phylum Chloroflexota; class Dehalococcoidia; order Dehalococcoidales; family RBG-16-60-22; genus RBG-16-60-22. Next base: position 8,141 of record MGNX01000085.1, on the reverse strand, counting down.
CCGAGACCCTCTGGCTTCAAGGAGGACAGTCCCATGAGCACCTGGTATGATTACGTTCAGAGCAAGGAGCTTTTACCGGAATGGCCGTACCCCATCCGCTACGGACAGGTGAGGGAGGTCAACTCCGATGTCCTGGTCATCGGCGGGGGGGTGGCCGGCTGCCAGGCGGCTATTAACGCCGCCAGGAGGGGCGCCAGGGTGGCCGTGGCGGAAAGGGGCCATGCCAAGCGCAGCGGCGCCGGGGGCGCCGGCGTCGACCACTGGCACGGCGCCTGCACCAATCCCTGCTCCAGGGTCACCCCGGAGATGTACACGCGGGCCTGCTACGATAGCGCTCACGGGTACACCAGCGGGCTCGTCCGCTACATCTATACCAGCGAAGGCTGGGACACCCTGCTCGACTGCGAAAAAATGGGGGTGCGCATCCGGGACGTCGATGACGAGTTCAAGGGGGCGGACTTCCGCGACGATGAGACCAAGCTGATGTTCGCCTACGACTACGAGAACAGGCACATCATCCGTGTCTGGGGGTACAACATCAAGCCCTGCCTCTACGCCGAGATGAAGAACCTGGACGTGGATATCCACAACCGGATAATGGTCACCAGCCTGCTCACCGATGGCGGCAAACAGGGGGCCAGGGTCGTGGGGGCGACGGGCGTCAACACCCGCACCGGCGAGTTCTACGTCTTCCATGCCAGGACCACCGTCATCGCCACCGGCGGGGCCGGCCGGCTCTGGTTCTTCGGGCCGGAGCTGACCGCCTCCAGCTCCATGGGCGATATGAACGCGGCGGGGGCAGGCTACGCCATCGGCTGGAACGCCGGTGCCGAGTTCGCCTGCATGGAGCAGACCGGCGCCAACCGCCTGAGCGGCTTCGGTTACACGCCCTACAGCATGGGCGGCACCAGCAACACCTACCACGGCACGCCCATCGTCGATAACAACGGCAAGGAGGTCCCCTGGGTCGATATCAGCGGTAACGAGCTGAAAAAGACCGGGGAGCGGTTCCTGCCCGGCAAAGGGCAGCAGTTCCAGCTCGGCATCGGCATCGGGCTCTACTATTACCTCCGGGAGTTTATGCTCAATGACCTCACCCGTGACCTCCCCGAGCGCATCCGCCAGGGCGAGTTCTCCCTGCCGCTCTGGGCCGACCTTACCCGACTGCCGGAGCACGAGCGCCGCGCCATCTTCGGGATGATGGTCGGCAACGAGGGCAAGACCCGCATCCCCATTTACGACACCTACACCCGGGCCGGGTTCGACCCGGATAAAGACATGCTCCAGGCGCCGGTCATGCCCCCCGAGGGGTACCAGATATCCAATTTCTGGAGCGGGATGTCGCCGCCGCAGATACGCGGCGGGGGCGGCGGGGGGCTGCTGCTCGACTGGGACCTGCGCACCAACCTGGAAGGGCTTTACGCCGCTGCCGGCGGCACCATCTACGGCGGGGGCTGCCATGGGGAGTCCCATACCACCGGCCGTTAC
>MGNX01000085.1:6336-6627 GCA_001796935.1 Chloroflexi bacterium RBG_16_60_22 | reverse complement strand
CAGGACCGCCCCGCAGCCGGCGGCGAACAAAAAGCAGGTGGAGGCGGAAAAGGCCCGCGTCTATGCCCCCCTGAAGCAGAGCCGGGACGGCATCGGCTGGAAGGAAATAAACTACGCCATCGCCCGCATCATGCAGGACTACTGCGGCCGCTATAAGAACGAGACCACCCTGAACCTGGGGCTGAGGTTGTTTAAAGAGCTAAGGGAGACGGAACTGGCATCAGCCTACGCTTCCAACCCCCACGAGCTGGGACGCCTGCTGGAGTGCCAGTCGCTGATAACGTGCGGGGA
>MGNX01000085.1:2664-6300 GCA_001796935.1 Chloroflexi bacterium RBG_16_60_22 | reverse complement strand
CAGCCTCTACATGGACTTCTACCGGCTCGACTACCCGGAGATGGACCCGCCGGAGTGGCAGAAGCTGCTGCCCGTCAAACAGGTGGACGGCAGGGTCAAGGTCCGGGAGTTGGCGTGCGACTATCATCTCAAGCCGCCCTACGCTCCGAGCTACGAGGAGAACTACCGGCAGCACTGCGGCCTCTAGCCGGTGGCCACCGAGATTTTACGGGAGGCAAATGCCATGAGCGATAAAGTCTATATGGTGCCCAATCCGCCTACCCCCAACCGGGTGGTGTCCTTTGACCCTGATGTCTGCATCTACTGCAACCGCTGCGTGGAGGTGTGCCCCACCGACGTCTTCGTGCCCAACCCGGACAAGAAGCAGCCGCCGCTGGTGCTCTACCCGGAGGAGTGCTGGTACTGCGGGGGCTGCGTGGAGGAGTGCCCCAGGCCGGGGGCCATCACCATGTTCCACCCCACCCAGCAGCGGATATCGGTCAACTGGAAGCGCAAGGACACCGGGGAGCTGTACCGGCTGGGCATGAAGAACCCCCCGCCGCCCAACACCCGGCCGCCTTCCGGCTAATTAAAAATTATAAGTTAGAGAGGTGAGCTATGTTCCGGCCGATAGTTTTTGATGAGAAAGTCTGCGACGGGTGCAACATGTGCGTGACCGTCTGCCTGATGGAAATCCTGGAACGCAGCCCTGAAAAGGGCCGACCCCCCAGCGTGGCGTACCCGGACGAGTGTGCTTTTGACGGTGCCTGCTGGCTGCACTGCCACCTCCGCGACGACGGCGCCATCAAGGTCGTGCCCCCTCTCCCCATGCGCGTGTCCGTCCTGAGGGGCAAAGAGAAAAAAGGGAAGGGGGCAAGATAATGAAGACCAATATCGAGGTTGTCCCGATAGAGACGGATGTCCTGGTCATCGGCGGGGGACTGGCCGGCTGTATGGCCGCCATCAAGGCCAGGGAATACGACGTCAGGGTGACCGTCGCCGAGAAGGCCAACACTCTGGCCAGCGGCTGCGCCGGCACCGGCGTCGACCACTCCTGGGCCTATATTCCTCCCATCCACGAAAAGATGGGCTGGACGATTGACGACCTGGTGGAGGACCACTGCCAGATGATAGCCCGCGGCTTTATCCGGCGGGACCTGCTCTACATGGTCGCCCGCGAGAACTACGACCGCATGCTGGACCTGGAAAAGTTCGGCATCAATATCCGGTTTGACGATAGCAAGATACCGGGCAGGTTCCGCATCGTCTACCAGTTTCACAGCATGCCCAGCTCCTTCAACTTCGACGGGCGCGACCTCAAGCTGAAGCTGACCCGGGAGGCGCGGAAGCGGGGCGTCAGCATCGTCAACCGCGTGATGGTGGTCCGGCTGCTAACCGCCGGCGGCCGTGTGGCCGGGGCGCTGGGGGTGGGCACAAGCGACGGCAAGATTTATTCTTTCAAGGCCAGGGCCGTTGTCCTCTCCACCGGCCGGGCCAACCGGCTGACCCGCGGCGTCACCGGCGTCTGGGGCAACCACCGTATCCCGGTCAACGAGACGGGGGACGGCCGGGCCATGGCGCTGCGGGCGGGGCTCCCCATCATCAACATGGAGTTCTACTCCCCGGCCAACTACTCCATCGGTAATTTCGAGCTCAACCTCGGCTCACCGCGGAACACGGTGCAGCCGGCCGCCGCGGTGACTGCCGGCGATGGGGAGGTTGTGGTGCCGCGGACCCGATTCTACGACTGGGACAACCTGGGCAGGGAGAAGATAAACGCCCGACGGAACCGGGAGAAGGCCCTGGCGGCGCGGGGGAACGCGCGGCCTTCCTACGCCCAGCTCACCCGGGAAGGGAAGGGCCCCTTCTACCTCGACCTTACCGGCGGCACCGAAGAGGAGATAAAGTACATCGAGTGGTCCATCCACAACGAGGGCAAGGGCTCGTTATTCCTCGAATACCTGAAAAAACAGGAGGGGTTCGATTTCAGGAAGGACAAACTCGAGTGGCTCCCCAACTCCAGCGAGATAGCCGGCACCGCTGCCTCCGGCCTCGTGGTCGATGGTAATCTGGAGACCGAGGTCAAGGGGCTCTTCGGCGCCGGCGACGAGGTGGGGGGAGTGCCCTGGGCGGGTGCCCCCGGCGCCTTCACCATGGGCTGGCACGCCGGCGAGCTGGCGGCCCGGGAAGCCAAAAAACTTACGGCCCCGCCGGAAGCCGGCGGCGCACCGGCGGAATCGCTAAAAGAGCAGGTCTCCGGCATGCTGGACAACCCGGACGGGCTCCACTGGCGGGAGGTCGAGATTGCCGTGCAGAACCTCATCGACTACTACGCCGGGGATGTCCGCTCCGGCCCGCTGCTGAGTCGCGGCGTCGAGCGCCTGCGGGAAATCGAGAAGAAAGCCGTCTTCCGGGCGGAGAATGCCCACGAGCTGATGCGCTGCCTGGAGGTCCGCTCCATCATGGACAACGCCGCCATGGTGCTGACGGGCTCCCTGAACCGGCAGGAGAGCCGCCGGGCGCCTTTTGCCTTCAACCGGGTGGACTTCCCCGAGCAGGACGATAAGAACTGGCTGGCCTTCCTGGCCCTGCGGCTCAAGGACGGCGGGTTTACGGCCAGCAAGCTGCCGATAAAGTAAGATAGAGGTTCTGGTTGCACTTGGTTTATGATAATGTCATTGCGAGGAGCGCAGCGACGAAGCAATCTTAAAACATATATAAGTATAGAGATTGCTTCGCCTTCGGCTCGCAATGACATTACCAGCCAAAACCGAATAATACCAGGATAGACCGGAGTTTAAATTAATATTTTTAAGGAGGTCTCATGTTTCAGGTCAAAGCTACGGTAGTGGGGTTCCTGGGTGACGAAAAACAGTACCCGTGTCACTTCCAGCACAAGGTCGGCGACGAGTTCATCTACGACGGGGAGAAGTATATCGGCCGGATATGCCCGCACATGGCGCCCGTGGTTATCGCCCGGATGATGCCGCTGTGCGCCGCCGGGCCCCGTATCACCAACATGGGGTACTACTATCCCTTCTGGTACGCCCCGGTCAGCGTCAGCGACCCCGACCTCAAGAAGTACGATGGGTTAGGCTTTCGGAATGTCTTCAAGACCATCAAGGAAGATAAGTACCACATGAGGAACCTCCAGCCCCCGGAGCTGGGCAACTGGCCTCCGGCCACGGAGAGAACGGTAGGCCGGTCGGTCGGCGTCGTCTGCGGGGACACCCGGACGTCGATGATGATGAAGGTGGAGGCTTTCGACCTCAGTGACAAGGGCGATGCCACCCCTTACTTCCGCCGCCAGATGACAATTTTACATAAAGTCATGGCCAAACCGGGCATCGCCGTGGAGAAGATACTCGGCGAGTTCACCAGGGACGAAATCGAGATTCCTTACCCCGCCCTCCACCCGCTCCTGGTGAGTATTCTCTCCGAGGAGCTGGAGCTCATGGGCTACCTGGAAATCAAGGACGGCAAGGCCTCCGTTACCGGGAAGGGCAAGGAGAAGCTGGCTAAATTCAAGAAGGGCCTCTCCGCAGAGGAAAAAGAAGCCCTCGATATGAAGTCGTAAAATCTTCGGCGGCAGGACAATCTGTGCGGAGGTAAGGCATGAAAGGTTATGCGGGAAAGCTCCTCCGGGTGGACCTTTCG
>MGNX01000085.1:0-2621 GCA_001796935.1 Chloroflexi bacterium RBG_16_60_22 | reverse complement strand
CGTGACTTCATCGCGGGGCGCGGCTTCGGGATAAAGTACCTCTACGACGAGCTGTCCCCCAATATCGACCCCCTCGGCGAGAAAAACAAGCTGATACTGGCTACCGGGGTGCTGACCGGCGCGCCGGCCCAGAGCGTCGCCCGCTGGGTGGCCTGCACCAAGAGCCCCCAGACCGGGGCCATCGCCCGGGCCTGCGCCGGGGCCGACTTCGGGGCGTGGATGAAGTTCTCCGGCTATGACTTCATCCTCATCGAGGGCATGGCCGAGAAACCGGCCTATCTCTACATCTCCCCCGAAGGCGCCCGCCTGGAAGACGCCGCGGCGCTGTGGGGGCAGGACACGGCCTATACCCAGGACTGGCTGGTGGCAAAATACGGCCGGGACGTCCGCACCGCCTGCATCGGCCCGGCGGCGGAGAACCTGGTAAGGTTTTCGTCCATCGTCACCGGCCGCCGCACGGCCAGTCGTTGCGGGGTGGGCACGGTGATGGGCTCCAAGAAGCTCAAGGCCGTGGCCATCAAGGCCCGCCGCACCCTTTACCTCCACGACCCGGAAGGCTTCGGGCAGCTTGCCAGGGAACAGCTGGCCATCATGCGGGCCAGCAAGGAGTACGATTACAACCGGGAGTTCGGCACCACCGAGGGGGCGATTTCCCGCAACGACCTGGGCATTTACCCGGTGCGCAACTTCCGCTACGGCCAGCTGGAGGACTACCGGAAGCTGGGGCCGGGTGAATACCGCAAGATGCGGGTGGGCGACTTCGGCTGCTATTCGTGCTCCATCCGCTGCGGCAAGATACACGAGGTCACCGAAGGGCCTTACGCCGGGGCCAAGAGCGAGGGCCCGGAGTACGAGAGCTACTGGGCCTTCTCCGGCCCCATCGACAGCACCGATATCGGGGCCACGGTGGCCGCCGACCAGCTCTGCGACGACCTGGGGATGGACACCATCAGCACCGGTAACGCCATCGGGTTTGCCTACGAGCTCTACGAAAAGGGCATTATCACCAGGAAAGATACCGACGGACTGGAGCTTACCTACGGCAACCACGCCGCCATGGTGGCGCTGGTCAGGAAGATTGGCCGCCGCGAGGGCTTCGGGGATATCCTGGCGGAGGGCACGCTGCGGGCGGCGCGGCGCATCGGCAAGGGCGCCGAGCAGTATGCCATGCAGTCCAAGGGGCTGGAGTTCCCCGCCTACGAGCCCCGCGGCGTCAAGGCCACCGGCTTCGGGTACGCCACCTCGACCATCGGCGGGAGCCACGGCAACGGCTCGCTGGCCTTCCAGGAGTGGGGCCCGCCGGGGTCGGGGGCCCTTGACCGCTTCGCCGAGGACGGCAAGGCGGCGGTGGTTATCAGCAACCAGAACCGCGCCGGGCTGGAATCGGGCATCGTCTGCGCCTTCGCCTTCGGCTGCGGGGACTGGTACCGCAAGCTCTACCCCGCCATGCTCCGGGCCGTGACCGGCATCGAGGAGTTTGCCGACTGGCAGTACCTGGGGCGGGTGGGAGAGAGGGTCTGGAACCTGGACCGCTCCTTCAACGCCCGCGACGGCTTTGACCGCCGCCACGATACCCTGCCGTCGCGCTTCCAGACGGAGCCGCTGCACACCCGCGAGGCCGAGGGGGAGGGCTCGATGGTCAAAGACCTGCCCGGCTTTCTCGACGAGTACTACCGCCTCCGCGGCTGGACGCCCAACGGTATCCCCACCCCGGAAAAGCTCCGGGAGCTCGGCCTCGACTACGTCGTCAAGGACATCGAGCCTTTGCTGAAGAAACAATGATAGAAGGAGATAGCGATGGACCTGCTCTTGAAGGATAAGGTGGCCCTGGTGACCGGGGCCGGCAGCCAGATTGGCTACGGCCGGGGGATAGCCCTGACACTGGCGGAAGAGGGCTGCGACGTCGTCGTGGCGGACATCGACCTGGCGGGGGCGAAGAAGACGGCCGCCGATGTCGAAAGCAGGGGACGTAAAGCCCTGGCGGTCAAGGTGGACGTGACCAAACAGGCCGAGGTGGACGCGATGGTCAAGAAGGCCATCGAAAAGTTCGGCCGGATTGACGTCCTGGTCAACAACGCGGGCTCCAGCAGCCAACTGCGGCCCTTCCTCGAGATGACGGAGGAGGACTGGGACTACGATATCGGCGTCAACCTCCTGGGACAGATGAGGGTGGCCCGCGCCGTGCTGCCCCACATGGTAAAGCGGGGCTACGGGCGGATTGTCAATACCTCCGGCGGACAGGGTATCCCCAATATCTCCATCTACGGGGCGGCCAAGGCCGGGGTGGTGATGTTCACCCAGGCGCTGGCCCGCGAGGTGGCCTCGAAGGGAGTCGTCGTCAACGCCGTCGGGCCCGGGCTGGGCCGGACGGGTCTGGTCTACCGTGCCCCGGAGGCCTTCCTGGAGGGTGAACGGCAAAAGTCGCAGTTGAAACGGCTCTGCACGCCTGACGACGTGGCGCCGGTGGTGGCTTTCCTGGCCTCGGAACGGTGCAGCTACATGGTGGGACAGCTCATCCAGTTGAGCACTTACTAGGCGTCTTTTCTCCTGTCATTCTGGGGAGTCCCGACGGAATCGGGGTGATGTGAGAATCCGCTCCACCCCCCCCCGGATATTATCTA
>MGNX01000084.1:29228-29370 GCA_001796935.1 Chloroflexi bacterium RBG_16_60_22 | reverse complement strand
ACTTAAAACGGCGTTTTCTTGACCCATCTTTCAGCCGGTTTCCTTGATAACCACACCTGTAAAAATGCCCTCGGTAAGGGCTGGCGTCCTAAAAACTAACGGCTATCCCCCCGGTGGTTAAAAGCTGGTAAGGAGATTGTTC
>MGNX01000084.1:29070-29186 GCA_001796935.1 Chloroflexi bacterium RBG_16_60_22 | reverse complement strand
TTATAGCCCATTAAATTTTTAATGTCAAGTTAATCTGCGGACTGGCCGGTCCGGCAGGGTGGGATAAGGTGAGGGGGTTAGGATGTGGTGAGTCTGAAACGGTGAAGCCACCGAAA
>MGNX01000084.1:14953-29013 GCA_001796935.1 Chloroflexi bacterium RBG_16_60_22 | reverse complement strand
AGCCGCTCCAGGATTTGCCCCTGGACCTTGCCGACCTCCTCGTCGGTCAGGGTATGGGTCGGCGACTGGTACACCAGGCGGTAGGCCAGCGATTTCTTCCCCTCGGTCACCTGCCGGCCGGAGTAGACATCGAAGAGCCTGACCTCGCTCACCAGCGGGAAGTCGTAAATGATGTCCGCGATTTTCTGGTGGGTGACGGCGGCGTCCACCACCAGCGCCAGGTCCCGGATGGTGCCCGGGAAGCGCGGTATGGACTGGTACGGGCGGTGTACGGCGGCCAGGGGCAGCAGCGCCGTGACGTTGATTTCCAGCAGGCCCACCGGCCCGCTTATCTCGAAGGCGTCCGCCACCGCCGGGTGCAACTCGCCGATGATGCCCAGGCGCACTTTGAGGCCGTTCTCCTCCACGATGACGGCGGCCTGCCGGGCGGGGTGCAGCCCTTCGTCATGACTCTTTTCGAAGCCGGCGGTCACGCCCAGGTGCTCGAGCAGTCCCGCCGCGATTCCCTTAACGTCATAGAAGTCCAGAGGGGCGTTGTCAGCACCCAGCCAGGAGCGGTCCACCCGGGGGCCATTGACGATGCCGCAGAGGGACTCCGGCTCGGCGGGGAGGTCGTTCTCCCGCGGCAGGTAAATCTTGCCCAGCTCGAAGAGCCGGATGCCTCCGTCCTCGTAGCGGCGGTTGGCGGCCAGCGTGGCCAGGAGGTTGGCGCGCAGGTTGGGACGCAAATACTCCTGGTCGGCGGACATGGGATTGACCACCCGCAGCGGCGGCGGCTCGGGCATCCGGGGCGGGGCCGTGAGGTTGCTTAAAAGCTGTTTACCGGTCAGGGTGTAGGTGATGACCTCCTGGAAGCCGCCGCCCACCAGGCCCTGCCTTATCTCCTCCCGGAGCTGCAAAATAGGGTCCGGGTTCTGGGGCGGAATCGGCTCCCCGAGCAGGGTGGCCGGTATCTTATCGTAGCCGTTGATGCGGGCCACCTCCTCGATGAGGTCGACGTCCTGCCGGATATCGCTGCGCCAGTAGGGTGCGGTGACGCTTATCTTCTTCCCCGCCACCCGGCAGTCGAACCCCAGCGAGGTCAGCGTAGCGACAATCTGCTCCAGGCCGTATTCCAGCCCGACGATGCGCTTGACCTCCTGCGGCGTGAGGTTGATGGGCGGCGGCTCTTTCCTGACGGGGTAAATATCGACGATGCCCCTGGCGACCCTGCCGCCGCCGAGCTCGGCGATGAGCCGGGTGGCATGGCGCAGGGCGGGGATGGTCAGGCCGGCGCTGATGCCGCGCTCGAAGCGCATGGATGCCTCGCTGGTGAGGCCGAGGTGCCGGCTGGTGTAGTGGATGCTGGCGGCGTTGAAGTGGGCGGCTTCCAGCAGGATGGACGTGGTGCTCTCGGTGACCTCGCTGTCGAGGCCGCCCATGACCCCGGCGATGGCCACCGTCCCTTCGCCGTCGGCGATGGTCAGCATGTTGCCGGTCAGCGGCCGCTCCGTCCCGTCCAGGGTGAAGAATTTCTCGCCCTCCGCCGCCCGCCGCACGATAATTTTCTTGCCCCGGATTCGGGCGTAGTCGAACGAGTGCAGGGGCTGGCCGTACTCCAGCATCACGTAGTTGGTGATATCGACGATGTTGTTGATGGGGCGCATCCCCCCGGCGATGAGACGCTCCTGCAGCCACGGCGGCGACTCCCCGATGGTGACGCCGGTGATGAGGCTGGCGCAGTACCGCGGGCAGAGGTCGGGGTCGGCGATTTCTATGGATATTTCCTTATCTATCTGGTCGGGCGTTTCTTCATAGCTGATTTCCGGGATGTGCATCTCCTGGCCGGTCAGGGCGGCCACCTCCCGGGCGATGCCCACCACCGAGAGGCAGTCCGGACGGTTGGCGGTGACTTCGATGTCCATCACCGTATCGCCCAGGTGGTCGGCCAGCGGCATCCCGATGGTCGCTTCCGCCGCCAGGACCATGATGCCTTCATGGCTGTCCGAGATACCCAGCTCCTTCTCCGAGCAAATCATGCCGCTGGAGAGGACGCCGCGTATCCTGGCCGTCTTGAGCTTCTCCACCTGGCCGTTGTAGGGGTTGATAAGCTGCGCGCCGACCCTGGCGAAGGCAATACGGTCGCCGACGTTCAGGTTGGGGGCGCCGCAGACCACCGTCTCCTCTTCCGTGCCGAGGTCCACCGTGGCCAGCCGGAGGCGGTCGGCGTTGGGGTGGGGGGTGACCGCCGTTATCTGCCCCACGATGACGTTCTCCCAGCTCCCGCCGATTTCCTCCAGACTGCTGACCTCGAAGCCGGCCAGCGTCAACCTTTCCGCCAGCTCGGCGGCGGGCAGGGTAACGTCCACGTAGTCTTTTAACCAGTTGAGCGGTACTTTCATACGCTTCTCAAATATATTTAATAAACTCCAGCGTCATTGCGAGTCCTTCCGAAGAAGGGCGAAGCAATCCCTTCCTTTATTGAGATTGCCACGTCGCCCTTCAAAGAAGGGCTCCTCGCAATGACAGTATTATTGAGTAACAAATTTATACATCTCCTAGAACTGCCTTAAAAACCGGAGGTCGTTGTTATAAAAGTGGCGGATATCGTCGATGCCGTAGCGCAGCATGGGCAGGCGGTCGATGCCGATGCCGAAGGCGTAACTGCTGTAAACCTTGGGGTCGATGCCGCCGCGCCGCAGGACGTCCGGGTGGGTCATGCCGGCTCCGAGTATCTCCAGCCAGCCGGAGCTCCCGCAGAGTCGGCAGCCCGCGCCCCGGCAGGCCAGGCATTCGATGGCCATCTCCACGCCCGGCTCGACGAAGGGGAAGTAGTCGGCCCGGAAGCGCACCTTCCGGTCCTCCCCGAAGAAGCGGCGGGCGAACTCGTACAGCGTGCCCTTGAGGTCGGCCATGGTGATGCCTTTGTCCACGGCAATCCCGTCGATGTTGTAGTAGATGGAGAGGTGGGTGGCGTCGGTGGCCTCGTAGCGGTAGACCTTGCCCACCTCCACCGCCCTTATCGGCGGCTCGAGGCGTTCCAGCGTCCGGGCGGTGACGGCGGTGGTGTGTGTGCGCAGCAGCGGCCGTTTACCGTCCTTTTTCGTGTCCACCCAGAACGTGGACATGGAGTCGCGCGAGGGGTGCTCCGCCGGGATGTTCAGTGCCTCGAAGTTATAGTAGTCCAGCTCCACGTCCGGGCCTTCCAGCACCTGGAAGCCCATGGAGACGAAGATGCCGCATATCTCGTTAATCGTCTGGGTGATGGGGTGCCGACGGCCGACCGGGTAGGGCCGGCCGGGCAGGCTGATATCGATGGCTTCCTCCTGCGCCGCCGAGGTCAGGCGGGCGTCGCGCAGCTGCTGGCTCTTCTGCTCGGCGCTGGTCTCCAGGAGGTTTTTAAGCCGGTTGGCGGCGGCTCCGGCGGCCTTCCTCTCTTCCAGGGAGAGCGCGGCCAGGCCGCGCAGAATACCGGTGAGCGGGCTCTTCTTGCCCAGGTACCGGACGCGCCAGGCCTCCAGCTCCTTAACATCACCGATGCTGCCGAGCTTTTCCAGGGCTTCCGCTTTTATGGCTTCTATTTTCTCTATCATTATCCGCGCCGCCTAAAAATTTCCCCTTCCTCTGGCGAAGGGAAGGGGAACTTAAGGGGGGTTCGGTTCAGGGGTGGTCTCGGCTAGTCCTGGGTTTTCCCTCCAGCCACGGTCACCAGGTTGCTAAAGCTTTCCGGCTCCCGGACGGCCATATCGGCCAGCATCTTGCGGTTTATCTCGATGCCGGACTTCTTGAGCCCGTCCATGAACTGGCTGTAGGTGATTCCCCGGGCGCGGCAGGCGGCATTGACCCGTAAAATCCAGAGTCGGCGCATATCTCCCTTGCGCTCGCGCCTATGGAAGTAGGCATAGTTTAGCGAGTGCAGCATCGACTCGGTGGCGCGCCTGATGAGGCGGTGCTTGGTGCCCTGGTGGCCCTTGGTCAGTCCCAGCACTTTCTTATGGCGGTGGTGAGAGGTTACTCCTCTTTTAACTCTCGGCAAAGAACTTTCCTCCCGTCTCTCAGGCCCCGTAGGGTATCAGTCTGGAGATACGCTTGCGGTCCCGGGGACTCAGCTGAATCATCTCGTCAAACTGGCCGCGCACCCGCTTGGCTTTCTTGGTGCGCAGGTGACTCTTGGGCCCCTTGACCCTCATAATCTTGCCGCTGCCCGTCACGTGGAAGCGGCTCTTGGCCCCTTTATGCGTTTTGATTTTCGGCATTCTCAGTTTCCTTCGCTTCTACTTTTACCTTGGGCTTGGACCCGGCTGGCGCCATGATGATATCCATCCGCCGCCCCTCCATTACCGGTTGCCGCTCCAGCGTGGCGATATCGCCCAGCGTTTCCGCCATCCGCTGGAGTATCTTCCAGCCCAGCTCGGGGTGGGTGATTTCCCTGCCCCGGAACATCAACGTTACCTTTACCTTGGCGCCGTCCGCCAGCAGCTTCTTGGCGACCCGGGCCTTGGCCTCAAAATCATGAATTCCTATCTTGGGTCGCAGGCGGATTTCCCTGAGGAGCGATACCTTCTGGCTCTTCTTCGCCTGCTGTTCTTTCTTCTGCTGCTCGTACTTGTACTTGCCGTAATCGAGAAGGCGACAGACCGGGGGGACCGACGTGGGGGCTACCTCGACGAGGTCGAGATTGTGCTTTCTCGCCGTTTCCCTGGCCTGAATCAAGGGCATAATTCCCAGCTGCTCACCCTTCTCCCCAACCAGGCGCACCTCTTTAGCGATAATTCGCTCGTTGATACGAAGTTGCTTAATTATGTCCTTTCTAGCCTCCTCCTAGCACAGGTATCCTACGAATAAAAACTATATCATATTTTTAATATGGAATCAACTACCTCGGGACGTAGTTCTGTTTGCATCTGGTTGATTAAACCGTCATTGCGAGGAGCGCCGCGACGAAGCAATCTTACAATATTTACAGGGATTGCTTCGCCTTCGGCTCGCAATGACACTACCACCAAAGCCGAATAATAGCGGGGGCGTAATCTGTCGCCGCCGGTTTCAGGCCTTGGCGGCGATTTCCTCGCTCAGGGACGCCAGGAAAGCGGCGAAGGGCTGGGGGGGCACCTGCTCCCCGCTGCGCCGCCGCACGGATACCGAGTTGTCCGCCGCCTCCTTGTCCCCGATGACGAGCATGTAGGGCACCTTGTCCATCTGCGCCTGCCGGATTTTAAGGTTCATGCGCTCGGAGCGGTCGTCCACCTCCGCCCGGATGCCGCGTCCCTTGAGCTCGGCCTCCAGCCCGCGGGCGTGCCCGATGTGGCGGTCGGCCACGGGGACCAGCCGGACCTGAACCGGCGCCAGCCAGGTGGGGAAGGCGCCGCCGTAGTGCTCCAGCAAGAAGCCGATGAGGCGCTCGTGGGTGCTCAGGGGGGCGCGGTGGATAATCAGGGGCCGCTCTTCTTTACCCTCCCGGTTGATGAACTTGAGGTCGAAGCTCTCCGACTGCGAGAAATCGACCTGGTTGGTGGCCAGGGTGAACTCCCGCCCGATGGCGCTCTTCACCTGGACGTCAATCTTGGGGCCGTAGAAGGCGGCCTCGTCGGGCACTTCATCGTAGGTGATGTTGTTTTTCTTCATGGCCTGCCGCACCATGTCCTCGGTCTTGAGCCACATCGCACCGTTTCCCACGTATTTTTTACCCAGGCCGCTGGGGTGGTGGGTGCTCAGGCGCATGTAGTACTCGGTGATGTTGAAAATCTTGAAGTACTCCAGGTAGAGGAAGACCACGCTGGCGAACTCCTGCTCGAACTGGTCTTCCGAGCAGTAGATATGGGCATCGTTCATCTGCATGGAGCGCACCCGCATCAGCCCGAAGAGCTCGCCGGACTTCTCGTAGCGGTAGCACTCGCCGTACTCGGCGATGCGTACGGGGAGGTCGCGGTAGCTGCGCGACCGGCTGGAGAATATCTTGTGGTGCATGGGGCAGTTCATCGGCTTGACGTAGTACTTCACGCCCTCGAGCTCCATGGGCGGGTACATGCTGTCCGCGTAGTAGGGCAGGTGGCCGCTGCGCTTGAAGAGGTCTTCCTTGGTGATGTGGGGCGTGCGGACGCGCACGTATCCGTATTTGAACTCCATCTCCTTGGCCAGCTTCTCTATCTCCTCGATGATGGCGCCGCCGCGGGGCAGCCAGAGGGGCAGCCCCGGCCCGACCTCGTCGTCGAACATGTATATTTCCAGCTCCCGGCCCAGCTTGCGGTGGTCTCGTTTTTTCGCTTCTTCCAGCCGGGCGAGGTGCTCTTCCAGCTCCGGCTGGCTTTTGAAGGCCACCCCGTAGATGCGCTGGAGCATGGCGTTGTGCTCGTCGCCCCGCCAGTAGGCCCCGGCGATGCCGGTGAGCTTGAAAGCCCCGATTTCCCCGGTGGAGGCGACGTGCGGGCCGCGGCACAAGTCCACGAAGTCGCCCTGCTCGTAAACCCCCGCTTTATCGTCGGCGATTTCGTCGAGCAGCTCCAGCTTGAAGGGCTGGGCGGCGAAAAGCTTCCTGGCCGCGTCGCGGGGTAGCTCGCGGTGCCTGAAGGGGAGGTCGGCCTTGATTATCTCGCGCATCCTCTCCTCGATGACGGGGAGGTCTTCGGGCGTGAGCGAGCGCGGCAAATCGAAGTCATAGTAGAAGCCGTCCTCGATGGCCGGCCCGATGCCGAACCTGGCGTCCGGGAAGAGGGACAGCACGGCCCCGGCCATGACGTGGGAGGCGGAGTGGCGCATCGTTTCCAGTTTATCTGCCTTGTTCACCGGATTTATTATAGCAACGATGGCCCGCAGGCGCAATTAGGGAGGACTGTCGTAATCCGATAATTTTTTTACAGTCCCGCCGCCGGTGTGCTACACTACGCCGTGACCCCCAATATCAAGGCCGTCTTCCCGGTGCTGGGTCTGTCTATCTTCTCCTCGATGCTGGGTCTCGGTATCATCGCGCCGCTGCTGCCCATCTACGCCGAGAACCTGGGGGCCAGCGGTTTCTGGGTGGGCGTCATCTTCGCCGGTTACGCCATCTCCCGCACCATCCTGCAGCCCTTCGCCGGGCGCCTCTCCGACCGCCGCGGCAAGAAGCTGGTGATGTCCGTCGGGCTCTTTATCTTCGCCCTGTCGTCGTTCGCTTACGTCCTGGCGGATAGCGTGGCCGTCCTGCTGGTGATAAGGCTGCTCCAGGGCGCCGCCGCCTGCATGGTGCAGCCCATGGCCCAGGCTTATCTGGGGGATATCACCCCGGCGGGGGAGGAGGGGAAATGGATGGGGATTCTCAACACCACTTTCTTCGCGGGGTGGGGCGGCGGCCCGCTGATGGGCGGCCTCCTGGCCCAGTACTTCGGGATGGACGCCGCTTTCTACGCCATGGGAGGGCTGAACTGCCTGGCCTTCCTCGGGGCGGCCCTGTTCCTGCCGGAAATATCGCGAGGCCGCCGGATGACCGAAGAGAGGTCGTCATTCCGGGAAGCGATGGCGAGTCGCCGCACGCGGGGTCTTTTCAGCCTGAATATGGGGATTTCCGGCAGCCGGGCCATCGTGCTGAGCTTTCTTCCCATCTTCGGTGCCGTGTTCCTCGGCCTGAGGCCTTCCTTTATCGGCACCATCCTGACGGTGGTGGTCATCGGGGCGGCCGTAATACAGCTTTACACCGGCCGGCTTGCCGACCGTTTTAACCGCCGGTTAATCGTCGTCACGGGTGGACTGGGGGTCGTCCTGGCCATGGCGCTGGTGCCATCGGCCGGTGGTTTCTGGCCCCTGCTGGTCTTCCTGGCCATCAGCACCGGCGCCGATGCCGTCATCCTGCCTTCGGCCACGGCCATGGTCGTCGAAGAAGGCCGGAAGTACGGCATGGGCATGGCGATGGCCGTGTTCAGCATGGGGATGGGCGCGGGGCAGTCCATCGCCCCGATTCTGGCAGGCGCCGTGGCCGACTGGCTCGGCGTCCGGGCGGCCTTTTACTTCTCGGCGGTCTTCGTCGTGCTGTGCACGCTGACCTTCGTCCTGTTTACCCGCCGGAGCTCACGGTAAATCTTACCGGCTGACCGGCCGTTACGGCAGGCGCCACCCCGCCCATTTATCACCGTCCACCTCGCGGCCGTAGGGTGTCTTCGGGGTGACGCCCCGGGCAATCAGCGCGGCGACCACGGCCTTGGTGATGTCGCCGGCGATGAAGGGTATCGCTCCCATCATGAGCAGGGCGCTGAAGCTGGCCGGCTCGCCCTTGACCAGGTTGAGCCAGAGTCCCAGCTGGAGGAGTCCGGGGACGTAGATGAGGATGAAATTGGCCAGGAGCATCAGTCCCAGCATGCTCAGGAAGCTCCTCGACCGCACGTATTTATCGGTGAGGTAGCCCAGGAAGAGGGCCGCCAGGATAAAGCCGACGATGTAGCCGCCGGTGGGTCCGGCCAGGTAGGCAAGGCCGCCATGCAGGCCGGCGAACCAGGGGACACCGGCTATGCCGAGCCCGGCGTAGAGGGCCAGGCTGAGGCCGCCCCACCACCGCCCCAGCAGCACGCCCGCCAGGAGCACGGCGAAGGTCTGCCCCGTGACCGGCACGGGACTCCAGGGCAGGGGGACTCTGGCCTGGGCCAGCAGCCCGGTGAGTGCCGCCATGCCCAGGGCCAGGGCCAGCTTCTTGGGCACGCTTAACTCGTAGCGCCAGCGGAAGACGTTGTACTTGGTCTGGTTGATTCTAGCAGCTATCGCCATATATGACCCCCTGTGAAAATAAGGTTGCGCGCCGGGCCGGGTTGCTAAGGACTCGGCTTTTCGGTGCCGATGAGGGTGATTTCTATCTTATGGCCGCACCGGGAGCAGGTCACGTGGAGCGTCACCGGCTGCCGCATCACCCGCTCGGCGACGGCGGACACGATAGAGTCGACGTTGTCCAGGCGCCGGTCCAGCATGTCCAGGCGGCTGACAAGCCGCGCCACGTCCGGCGCCGTTTCGTCTTCTATCGGTCCCGTTTTATCCGGTTTGGCCAAGAAATGCTTCTCCTGAAATAAGATTCAGCACCATTATAAGGTGGGGGAGGGAGTGATGTCAAAAGTATTGATTTATAAAAAGTAGCGGGGTATAATCCTTAACACGAAGTAAAGTTCACCGGCAGTAATTGCCAAGGAGGGAAGTCAAATGCCCGAGAAAGAAGTCGGCAAGGTGATGGACTTCTTCGCCAGACCGGTGGTGGCCGGCATAGACATGTCCGGCGCGCTCAAGGTGGGGGACAGGATTCATATCAAGGGACACACCACGGATGTGGAGCTTGTCGTTGAATCCATGCAGATTGACAACAAGGATGTCGCCAAGAGCAAGAAGGGCGACTCCGTGGGTATCAAGGTCCCCGACCGCGTCAGGCCCGGCGACACCGTATACAAGGTTACCGACTGACACCGATGGCCCGGGGACTAGCCCAGCGACTTTACCAGGTTGGCCATCTCGATGGCGCTGGCGGCGGCATCGAAGCCCTTGTTGCCGGCCTTGGTCCCGGAGCGCTCCACCGCCTGCTCCAGGGTGTCGGTGGTGATAACACCGTAGATAACGGGCACGCCGGTGCTCAGGTTCAGCTGGGCGATGCCTTTGGTTACCTCCCCCGCGATATAGTCGAAGTGAGGCGTCCCGCCGCGGATGACCGCCCCCAGGCAGATAACGGCGTCGTATTTCTTGGACTGGGCCATTTTCTGGGCAATCAGCGGGATTTCAAAGGAGCCGGGCGTCCAGGCCACATCGATATCGGTTTCCGCCACGCCGTGGCGCAGCAGGCCGTCCCGGGCCCCTTCCAGCAGCTTTTTGCTGAAGAACTCGTTGAAACGCGAGACCACCACCCCGAACTTCAGCCCTTTTCCCAGTAGCATGCCCTCGTACTGCTTGCTCATAGCTGTCTCCCTTGTCTTATTTTAGTCCTCGGTGCTATCTGCGACCTTTAAGAGATGTCCCAGTTTCTTCTGTTTGGTCTGGAGGTAGCGGCGGTTGTGCGGGTTGGGCTCGGTGACCAGGGGCACTATCTCGGTTATCTTGAGCCCGTAGCTTTCCAGGCCGCTCATCTTCTTGGGGTTGTTGGTCATCAGCCGCATGTGGCGCAGTCCCAGCTCGGCCAGTATCTGCGCCCCGATGCCGTAGTCGCGCAAGTCTGCCGCGAAGCCGAGCGAGAGGTTGGCTTCCACGGTGTCCATGCCGGCGTCCTGGAGGGCATAGGCTTTTATCTTGTTGTGAATGCCGATGCCGCGGCCTTCCTGCCGCATGTAGAGAACGACGCCCCGCCCCTCCCCGGCGATTTTTTCCATGGCCATCTTAATCTGGTCGCCGCAGTCGCACCGCAGGCTGTCGAAGACGTCGCCGGTGAGGCACTGGCTGTGCACCCGCACCAGCACCGGCTCGTCGGTGGCCACGTCGCCCATGACCAGGGCGATGTGCTCGGCGGCGTCGGTCTGGCTCCGGTAAGCGATGACGGTGAAGTTCCCGTAGGGGGTCGGCAGCCTGGCCTCGGCGACGCGGTGCACCAGCTTCTCGTGGCGGTAGCGGTAGGCAATGAGGTCGGCCACGCTGATGATTTTCAGGTCGAACCTCCGGGCAATCGCTTCCAGCTGGGGCAGCCGGGCCATGGTGCCGTCTTCGTTCATAATCTCGCAGCAGACGCCGGCCGGGTAGAGGCCCGCCAGCCGGGCCAGGTCAACCGTCGCCTCGGTCTGCCCCGCCCGCACCAGCACGCCGCCGTCCCTGGCCCGCAGGGGGAACATGTGTCCCGGCATGACGATGTCCTCCGGCCGGGTGGCGGGGTCGATGAGCGCGTGTACCGTGGTGGCCCGGTCCGCGGCGGAGATGCCGGTGCTGGTGCCGTGCTTGGCCTCGACGGATACGGCGAAGGCGGTGGTGAACTTGGAGGTATTGTTGCTCGCCATCATGGGTATCTTCAACTCGTCCAGGCGCTCGCCGGTGACGGGCATGCAGATAAGGCCACGACCGTGTACCGCCATGAAGTTGATGGCCTCCGGGGTGACCTTCTCGGCGGCCATGACGAAATCGCCCTCGTTTTCCCGGTCCTCGTCGTCAACGACGATGACGAACTTGCCGTTTTTAATGTCTTCAATCGCTTCCGGAATGGTTGCCAGTACCATTTTTCTAAATCACCTCGCTTGCCCGGTCCGGTCAGTTCACCGCGAAGCCGTGCTCCTTCAAAAACTCGGCGGTCAGGCCGGGGCCGGCCGGCCGGGTGAACTCGGCCACGTATTTCCCGATGATATCCAGCTCCAGGTTGACCGTGTCGCCCGCCTTCCGGTCGTTGAGAATGGTATGCCGGCGGGTGAAACCGACGACGGACACCCGGAAGGAAGTACGGTCCTTACCGACCACGGTCAGGCTCACGCCGTCCACGGCGATGAAGCCCTTGTCCACGATATAGCGCAGCAGCTCCGGGGAGGCCTCGAATTTCATCATCAGGGCCTCGCCCTCCGGGATAATCGAGGCCAGCCGGGCGGTGCCGTCGATGTGGCCCTGTACCAGGTGGCCCCCCACCTCGCCGCCCAGTCCGAGGGGCCGTTCCAGGTTGACCCCGTGGCCGGGGCGGAGGAGGCCGAGGTTGGTGCGCTTTAAAGTCTCCGGCATGACGTCCACGGAGAATGACCTATTGGTGAGTCCGGTCACCGTCAGGCAGACGCCGTTGACGGCGATGCTGCCGCCCGGCATCAGGCCCGCCAAGACCCCGCCGGCGCTGATGGCCAGCTTTTCCGGCGTCACGGAGACAACATTGCCTACCCCGGCGACGATTCCGGTAAACACCTCTTTCCCCCTGATGAGACCTGCCTGCCTGATTATTCTAACACTTGTCATAAGGTAAGCGCAATAGCAGAGGGTTTTCGCTGGTAATGTCATTGCGAGCGAAGCGAAGCAATCTCTATTACCGATTTTGGAGATTGCTTCGTCGCGGCGCTCCTCGCAATGACGGTTTCATCAACCAGGTGCTAATAGAACCCGGGACGGGAGGGTAAACGGGACTACCTGATGCCGTAGGCTATCTGCACGGTGAGGCTGACCTTGACCTCTCCCGGGCTGACGGGGGGCGGGGCCGGGGCGGGCATCGGGGCCGGGACGGGCCCCGCGGCCTGGCTGTACATTATACCCCCGTAGGCCTGCGGTACCATCGCCGACTCCGCAATATAGGTCGGGGTGCCCAGCTTCACGCCGGCCTGTTTGGCCAGCTTCTCCGCCTTGGTTTTCGCATCGGCGGTGGCCTTTTGCCTGGCCTCGTCGTAGTACCGGGAAGGGTCTTCCACGGAGAAGTTGAGGTCGTTAATCCTGATGAGGTCGCCACCGGCCCTGACGACGGCGTCGATGATGCCGCTGACGTTCCCGATGTCTCTTATCCTGGCCGTGACCTGGTTGGTGACCTGGTAGCCGGTAACGACCTCCTGCTGGGTCCTGTCGTCCCAGCGCGTCCGCTGGCGGATACGGAAATACTGCGTCTGGATGTCTTCCTTCTTGAGGCCGCTTTCAGTCAGGGACGCCATCACGCTGTCCATGGCCCCGGATGCTTTGGCCTGGGCCGCGGCGACGGTCGTCTCCTGGGCTTCCACCCCCACTAAAAGTACGGCGATGTCCGGCGTGACGCTTACCTCCCCGGTGCCGGTCACCCAGATGCCGGTGTTCTGGCCGGAGGCGGCCCCGGCGGTGGTCCGGGGGGGCGGCGAGGTGATGCCCTCGCAGCCGGTTGCGAAGAGGATAATAACGGTCAGCAATAAGCCGAGAGTCGGCCAGAGCCAGCGTTTCATAGCCACCTCCTTTTCCCCAAATTGCAGTATAGCTAAACAAGGGAGGTTAAATCAAGAAGGGTGGCTTCAATTATCTGATAACCTGTCCCCGCCACCCCTCGCATGATATCTATTCCCACCCGAGCCGCCCTCGTACCATGGGCGGCTTAGCCCGTTAGAACTACCCCCGATAACGCCTATCTTAGCTGTGGGCATTAATGGCCTCCTATCGCTAAGAAACTATAAAAGGAAGAAATACAAATATTTTAATCTTGGTCTTACGGGGAGTGAATTATTTGACCCTTTTTAAACCACGAAATTCGTCGTCTAATCTTTCGCTATCAACTATATCGACAACTTTATAATTAATATAAGTGTTATCAAATATTTGTTCTTCAGCGTATTGTGTTTTGTTTCTAATGTTCTCAGGAATATCTACCAAATACTCAACTTTTTCCGTTCTACGTGTTGTTTCATACTTAGTTAAAATATATCTTACATTACCCATGATTATTTCTCCTCTTTAGACATATATGACGTAGATTTCCATTGTTGGAAGTCTTTCCACATCTGTTTTATTAAACTCTCCGACGCGAGAGTGGTATGTTTAGAGAATTTTGGGACGGTTAATTTGGAACTTACTTTTGCATCCAAGTGATAAAGAAAAATCGGTGTTGTTAATGTGCAACATTTAATGAACTCTTTAACATTGAACAACTTAAAAAACCAATCATCTATATTTTCGCCCTGTCCTCTGCATACCAAGAACATGTAATTTTCTCTATTACTTATTGCCTGAAACATCTCAGTTAGCATTACTGTACCGAAAAAATTACCCTCGTCCTTGGAAGAATATTTTATTTCAATGAAATATGTTTTTCTGGATTTCTTGGCCGTTAAATCGCAGCTTTGATTTCTTGCTGGTTTTATGTCCGTAAATCCAAATTTTTCCAGCCATTCTTTGCATTTTACTTTGGCTAATCTATCCGAAACTACTTTTGCTCTGGCCATATGTTTACCTTATGAAATAGCAAACATATGGTAAAACAAATTACTTAATTTGTCGAGGGGCTTTATAGAATATGCGTAAATTATGATATTTTATATCAATTTCTATCTACCTCACCTCCTAAGTCCCCCTCTCCTTCAAAGGAGAGGGGGAGGGATAGGGAAGAGGGACTCCGCCCCTCTTAGACGCCCCCTTTTGCGTACCCGCCCCGGGAACAGGAAGGTTTCTCCTCTTTGACACTCATTTTTATCTCCCCTCAAGAGGGAAAAGAAAACCCCCTTTTCCTAGAGTATAGAGGAGAGCCTGAGAGGGGC
>MGNX01000084.1:0-14856 GCA_001796935.1 Chloroflexi bacterium RBG_16_60_22 | reverse complement strand
GTAAAGTGAAGATGGGGAGAAGAAACAGCCTTTTTTATTCCAGCTTGGCCTCCACACGTCTTTAGATGCTATAATCAGATTAATGGATATCCTCGCCGACCTTAATCCCGCCCAGCGCGAGGCCGTGGAGGCCATCGAGGGACCGGTGCTCATCCTGGCCGGGCCCGGCAGCGGCAAGACACGCGTCATCACCCACCGCGTCGCCTACCTCGTCCGCGTCGTCGGCGTCAACCCCCGGCGCATCATGGCCGTCACCTTCACCAACAAGGCCGCCCGGGAGATGGAGGCGCGCCTCAACCGGCTGTTAAGCGGGTCGGTGAAGGACCTTACCCTGGGCACCTTCCACGCCATCTGCGCCCGCATTTTACGGCGGGACGGCCAGGCGGCCGGCATCGACCCCAGGTTCGTTATTTACGACGACGACGACCAGATAAGCGTGCTCAAGAAGTCTCTCCAGGAAGTGGGGCTTGACCCCAAGCAGTACGCCCCCCGGGCCATACAGTCGGCCATCTCCTCGGCCAAGAGTCAGATGATAACCCCGGCCGATTACCTTTTACACGGTCGCAGCTACTTCGAGGAGGTGGTGGCCCGCGTCTACGAGCAGTATGAAAAACGACTGGCCGAGAGCAGCGCCCTGGACTTCGACGACCTGCTGATGAAGACGGTGCAGCTCTTCCGCCAGCACCCTGACGTCCTTCAGCGCTACCAGGAACGCTACCTCCACGTCCAGGTGGACGAGTTCCAGGATACCAATCTCGTCCAGTACGAGCTGGTGAAGCAGATAGCCGCCAAATATCGCAACGTCTGCGTCGTCGGCGACCCCGACCAGTCCATCTACTCGTGGCGGTCGGCCGACCTCCGCAATATCCTGAACTTCGAGAAGGACTATCCTGATGCCAAGGTGGTGCTGCTGGAGCAGAACTACCGCTCCACCGGTAAAATCCTGGAGGCGGCCTCCCACGTCATCGCCGCGGCCCGCCACCGCAAGCCCAAGGACCTCTGGACGGAGAACGAGCCGGGACAGCCTCCCTGTGTCATCGAGACCTACACCGAGCAGGAGGAGGCCCAGTTCGTCGTCGGGGAAATCGACCGGCTCGTCTCCGGCGGCGAGGTCACCGGGGGCGACTGCGCCGTGATGTACCGCACCAACGCCCAGTCCCGGGTTTTGGAGGAGGCCTTTATCCGGTACGGCATGCCTTACAAGCTGGTGGCCGGGACGCGCTTCTACGAGCGCCGCGAGGTCAAGGACATCATCGCCTACCTGCGGCTCGTCCAGAACCCCTACGATGCGGTCAGCCTGCGGCGCGTCATCAACGTCCCCCAGCGCGGCATCGGCCAGCGCAGCCTCGACGAGCTCGGCCAGTGGGCGAGCTCGCGCGGCGTCCCCGAGTACCGCGCCTTGCAGCTAATCGCGGAGTCCAGAGATAGCGCCGACTTCCCTTTCAGTCCCCGCACCGTCAAGGCCCTGGCGGGGTTCGCCGCCATGGTCGGGGACCTCGCCGAGCGCCGCCGGGAAGCCAGCATGCTGGAGCTCTTCGACCTCGTCGTCGAGAGGTCGGGCTACCGGCAGTACCTGGCCGGGCTGGTGGACGGTGAGGAGCGCTGGGAGAACATCCTGGAGCTGCGGGGAGTAGCCCAGGAAAACCGCGACCTTCCCCCCGGGGAGGGACTGACGGCCCTGCTGGAGAAGGTGGCCCTGGTCTCCGACGTCGATGAGCTGGAGGAGAAGCCGGACACCGTGACCCTGATTACGCTGCACCAGGCCAAGGGGCTGGAGTTCCCGGTGGTCTTCATCGTCGGCATGGAGGACGGCATCCTGCCTCACTTCAAGTCGATTGACGACCCCGAGCAGCTGGAGGAGGAGCGCCGACTCTGCTACGTGGGCATCACGCGGGCCCGGCAGCGGGTGTACCTGGTGCGGGCTTTCCGCCGCCACCTGATGGGCTCCAGTGCCGTCAACCGCCCTTCCCGCTTTTTACAGGACATCCCGCGGCACCTCGTGGCCAGCAGCAGCGTCTGGGAGGGCGAGGACAGCTGGTCGACCCCCTCCTCCGTCGAGGAGAGAAAGGCGGCCGGCGGGGTCGGGTCGGCGGCGTTCAAGCCGGGCGACCACGTTTTACACGAGCAGTTCGGCGAGGGCGTGGTGGTGAGCTACCGGGTCGTCAAGAACGACGCCGAGGTGGTGGTGGCCTTCGACGGGGCGGGCGTGAAAAGGCTTTTATTGAGCTTTGCGAAGATAGAGAAGGTGTAGTTTATCCTCCCTCGTTCCTGTCATTCTGAGGAGTCCGCCTGATGCGGACGACGCGAGAATCTCCTCCCCACCCCCCTCGGTTGATATCTATTCCCACCCGGCCGCCCTCGCGGCGTCTGTGGCTTGGGGCGCTGAGAAATCCCTCTCACTCTCCCTTTACGAAAGGGAGACGACCCGCTGTCTATGAAGTATTGTCCCCCTTTGTAAAAGGGGGATTAAGGGGGATTTTTCCCACAATTTCTCTCATTCTCCCTTTACGAAAGGGAGAACTTCCGTCCCATCCCCGGATTCTCACGTCGTCATTCTAAGAAGGACTCCTCAGAATGACAATTACAGGGCGTCTAAGAGGGGCGCCAGCCCCTCTTTTATTTATTTCCCCCTCCCTTTCAAGGGAGGGGGATTAAGGGGGAGAGTTATGAAATCCCCAAGGGGGTGAGGTCAAAATAACTTTGACTCGATTGAGATAAAAAGATAAACTCTAAAGAGAGCCGCAAGGCCTTGACAAAATACACGGAAACGTGTAATATTTAGAAAATATGACCATTAAAATTCTCGACAAGGAAACGGTCGCCCAGATTGCCGCCGGCGAGGTGGTGGAGCGGCCGGCCTCGGTGGTCAAGGAGCTGGTGGAGAACGCCCTGGACGCCGGGGCCACCCGGATTTCCGTTGAGGTAAAAGGGGGAGGGGTCGACCTTATCCGGGTCACGGACAACGGCAGCGGGATTCCCTCCGACCAGGTCGCCCTGGCCTTCGAGCGACACGCCACCAGCAAGATAAACAGCCCCCGTGATTTACATAATATTAATAGTCTCGGCTTTCGCGGCGAAGCCCTGCCCAGCATCGCCGCCGTGGCCGGGGTGGAGGTGGTCACCGGTGCCGACGGCGAGGCGGCGGGGACCTACATCAGCCTCGAGGGCGGCGACGTGATAAACCAGAAAAAACAGTCGCGGACGCGAGGCACCACCGTCACGGTGCGCCAGCTGTTCAAGAGGGTGCCGGCCCGACTCAAGTTTTTGAAATCGGCGGCCACGGAGAACGGCCGCATCGCCGAGGTCGTCAGCCAGTACGCCCTGGCCTGCCCGGGGGTGGCCTTCACCCTGACCGCCGACGACCGTGAGAAGCTGCGTTCGACCGGTCGGGGGAGGTTGCTCGACAGTATTATCGACGTTTACGGGGCGGCGCTGGCCGACCGAATGCTGCCGGTGACCGGGGGGCCGGACGGCAACGTAGACCCGGACATCCGCGTGACAGGGATGGTCGGCTCACCGGAGCTGGGACGGGCGGGGCGGGGCAATCTCAGCTTCTTCGTCAACCGCCGCTGGGTGAGCAGTCGGCTCCTGGCCTATGCCGTCGAGGAGGCCTACCGGGGCCTGCTCATGACCGGTAAGCACCCGGTGGCCGTGCTCAATATCGACCTCCCTCCGGGGGAGGTCGATGTCAACATTCACCCTGCCAAGAGCGAGGTCAAGTTCCGCAACGACGGCGACGTTTTCCGGGCTGTGCAGCGGGCGGTGCGACGTGCCCTGGTGGCGCAGGCGCCGGTGCCGCGCATCGAGGAGGTGGCCGCCGCCTACCGGGCCCCCGCCGCCCGGGGGGAGACGCTGTGGCCGGTGGAGCCGCGGGAAAGCCCGGCACCCCCGCCGGAACCCCCGCCGGCGCTGCTATCGACCCTGCCGGTGCTGCGGGTGGTGGGGCAGGTGATGAACGCCTACATCGTCGCCGAGGGGCCGGACGGGCTCTACGTCATCGACCAGCACGCCGCCCACGAGCGCATCCGCTTCGAGCGGGTCCGGGAGCAGCGGGAAAGGCAAAAGCCGGAGGTGCAGGGACTATTAGAGCCGGCTACCTACGAGGTGACGCCGCGACAGGACGCGGTGATGAGAGATGGAATTGATACGCTGGCGGGGTTCGGGTTCGCGCTGGAGCCGTTCGGCGAGCGTGCCTACCTGGTGCGGGCGGTGCCGGCCATGGTGGGCTCCGACTGGTCTTCGATGCTGCCGGAGCTGCTCGACGGGCTGGCCGGGGAGGAGAGGAGCCGGTGGGAGGAGAGAATTGTGGCCTCGATTGCCTGCCACGGGGCGGTGCGGAGCGGGCAGACGTTAAGTCACGATGAAATGCGGGCGCTGGTGCGCGACCTCGAGAAGTGCGCCTCCCCCCACACCTGCCCCCACGGCCGGCCCACCATCATCCGCCTGAGTTCTACACAGTTAGAAAGGGAGTTCGGGCGGGGCTAGGTGGCCCCGCTTTCCCCCGCCGCCGCCCGGTAGAGCTCCTCCCAGCGCACCATGCCGTCCTCGACGAGCTGGCGGATTTTCCGCTGCGGGGGGGTGAGGGTGCCCGACCCCGTTTTGACCTCCAGGATGACGATTTCCTCGGGGTCGCCGCGGGCCAGGCCGGGGAAGACAATCATGTCGATGGGGCTGCCGATGAAGCGCACCTCGGTGGGGTCGTAGCGGAAGTCGGGGAAAAACGGCACCATCTGCTCGGTGAACTGGCCGCCCAGCACGGCCCGACTCTGCGTCACGGCCGCTTTCCGGGCCTGCTGCATCTCCACCGACCACCTTGAAATCTCCGCCTCCTGCCAGTCGCGGAACCTCTTTTCGTACTTCAGCCGGGTGATGTAGTGGCTCAGGACGATAATGATGACGGCGATGATAGCGATGACGGCGATGGCGGCAACGACTTCCATGGCGGGCCTCCTCGACTGCTTTTGAAAGGTTGCTTTATTATATTACCTTATACAAAGCGGTGTCATTCTGAGGAGTTCCGATGAAATCGGGACGACGTGAGAATCCAGGGGCGGGGGTGAATAAGAAAGAGATTGCCGCGTCGCTCCGCTCCTCGCAAAGACAAAAAGGGGAATCCCCGGGCTAAGCCGCGGACGGCCCGAGGGCGGCCCGGGTGGGAATAGATATCAACCGAGGGGTGGGGAGAAGGGGACTATTTACCCGAGCCGGGACGCACCAGCGGGACGCCCTCGGCGCAGAGCGGGCACCGGTCCGGCGGGTAGGTGACGACCTCCGTGCGGTGGCAGCTGAAGAAGGGCACGCCGAGCGCCACCTTCTCCGTGGAGCGGTCGACGAGCACGCCGACCCCCATCACTTTACCGCCCCGCTGCCTCACGGCGTCGATGACCTCACGCACCGAGCCCCCCGTGGTGAAGATATCGTCGACGACCAGCACTCTCTCACCGGGGCCGATTTCAAAGCCGCGGCGGAACTCCCGCCCTCCCCCTTCCGCTTTCTCGGCGAAGATGCCGCGGACGCCCAGCTGGCGCGCCGTCTCGTAGGCGAGGATAATCCCGGGGGTGGTTGGCCCGGCCACGACGCTGATATTCTCCTTGCGGAAGCGGACGGCAATCAGGCCGCAGAGCTTTTCCGTGTATTCGGGGAACTGCAGGACGCGGGCCTTCTCCCAGTAGACCGGCGAGTGCCGGCCGGACGCCAGGAGAAAGTGCCCCCGGAGCACCGCCCCCGATTTCTCGAACATGGCCTTGACGCTGTCGGTCACCCTGCCCTCCTGAGCTTACGGCTAGTTCCCGGCGTTGGCTATCTGGTTCCCCAGCGGGTAGTCCGGCACCACGCCCCAGGTCACCGGCGGCCAGGTGGACAGCCAGACCTTGCCCTGGATGTTCTCCCGCGGCACCCACCAGTCGCGGCTGGAATGGGAATCGGTGCTGTGGTTGCGGTTGTCCCCGAGGACGAAGTATTCGCCATCGGGCACCTTCCGCGACGCCATGGTATAGCTGGGGGGGCTCTTGATGTAGGGCTCGTCCAGTCTGACGTCGTTGACGTAGACTGCCCCGTCTTTGATTTCGACCGTGTCGCCGGGCAGGCCGATGACGCGCTTGATGAAGTCATCGCTGCTGCCGTTGGGTTCTTGGAAGATAATGACGTCGCCCCGCGCCGGCTCGCCCACCCAGCTCCAGTAGGCGGTCTTATTGACCACCACCCGCTGGCCTTCATGGAAGTTGGGCTCCATGCTGTTCATGAACACCTCATACGTCTGGATGGTGTGCTGCGCGGCGAAGAAGATGGCCGCCGCCAGAATCACCGTGATGAGGAATTCCCGAAAGAATGTTCTCATTGTTTTTTACCCCGGTTTACGTATAATTATACTCTATTGTGCCCTCTGCCGCCAGCGATGGGGCGGCGCTTGCTAAAAGCCGCCGCCGGTATTAGGATAGATAAGGTCGCCCCGCCCCGGGGGCGCCCTACCGGAAATGACGCAAAAGCTTCAAAAGCTGACAGCCCTGCTGAAAAAGACACGCTTCTGGCTCGTGGTGTTCGCGGTGCTGGGGGTGGCCGTTATCTTCATCGGGCTGGACAACGTTCCCGGCATCGTCCTGGGTTACCTGGCCACGGCGGTGCTGATGACGCAGTGGACACGCCGCTGGCGCCGGACGTGGCACTTTATCGTCCTCTTTTTCGTCTCCGTGGCGGGCATCATTTTCCTCTCCTTCCTCCACGAGGTCGTTGTTTTTCCCCTGGCCGTCCTGGTAGGAGGCAGCGACGCCGCCCTGAGCGCGGGCTGGAACATCTTTCACGTGGTGGTGTCCCTGATTATCGCTTTCGTCGGCGGCACGGGCCTGTTCATCGGGCTGATTGGCGCCATCGCCTTGGGCGTGACGCGGCTCATCGCCCTGAGTAAACGGGGTACTTGACCGCCGGGCGATTTTGTTCTATGGTATGACAAGGCTTACGTGGAACCTGGCATGGAAGTAGGGGCATGGAAACAGTCTTAACAGCTCTGCTGGCCGTGGCCGCCTTCGGGCTGGGAGCCTTTCCATTCTCCCCGCTGGTCGGAAGGGTGTTCCTGGGCAGGGATATCCGCGATTACGGTGATGGTAACCCCGGCGCCGCCAACGTCTTCCGGGCGGGCGGCCAGAAATCCGGCTACCTGGCCGTTTTCCTGGACGTGGCCAAGGGCGTGCCGGTGGTCTTCCTGGCGCACGCGTGGTTCGGCCTGCCCATCGCCGCCGTGGTCATCATCGCCCTGGCCGCCGTGCTGGGCCACGCCTTCTCGCCGTTCCTGGGCTGGCGCGGCGGCAAAGCGGTGGCGGTCACCTTCGGGGTGCTGCTGGCGCTGCCCCAGTACGAGCTGTTGCTGGTCTTCATCATCTTCGTCGTGCTGGGCGCGCTCTTCATCGAAGTCGACGCCTGGACGGTAATATTCGGCGCCGCCGGGTCGCTGGCGTACCTGGCCGTGACGCGCGGCAGCTCCTGGGAGCCCTGGCTGATGCTGGGCCTACTGGCCATACTGGCCTTCAAGCATTTCGACGAGCTCCGCAACTTTCCCGGTTTCCGGGGCCGACTGGTCCGCTGGGTCCAGGCGGTGATGCGGGGGACGCAGTTCATTGTCTAGAAAGGCTGACGCATGTCATACCAGCTGATAGTGGCGGCCGGACTGGTCCTTTTCCTGTTTAATCTTATTCTTAACCTGAGGAACCTCCGGACGCCGCGGGCCGATAGCCGGGTGCCCGGGTCCCCGCCGCTGGTTTCCGTGCTGGTCCCGGCGCGGGACGAGGAGATGAACATCCGTGCCTGCCTGGAGTCGTTGCAGGCGCAGGACTACCCGAACTACGAGGTCCTGGTGCTGGACGATAACTCGGCGGACGGCACGGGTGACATCGTCGAGGAAATATCGGCGAGGGACGGGCGGGTCCGCCTCGTCAGGGGCGAGCCCCTCCCCGAGGACTGGGCCGGCAAGCCCTTCGCCTGCTACCAGCTGGCTGAAGAGGCCGTGGGCGACTGGCTGCTCTTCGTGGACGCGGATACGACCCACGCCCCCCACATGCTGCGCAGTGTGCTCTCCCTGGCCCTGGAGCTGAAAACGTCCCTGCTTTCCGGCTTCCCCCGCCAGCTGGCCGGCTCCTTCCCCCAGAAGGTGGTAATTCCGGTGCTGTACTTCATCATCCTGAGCTGGATGCCGCTGTGGTGGCTGCACCGCTCCCGCCAGCCGAAGACATCACTGGCCATCGGGCAGTTCCTCCTCTTCCCCCGCGATGCGTACTGGCGCATCGGCGGGCACCGGGCGGTCAAGAGCCGTATCCTGGAGGACGTCTGGCTGGGCATCGAGATTACCCGGTCCGGCGGACGACACATGGCGGTTGACCTCTCCCCGGTGGTCGCCTGCAACATGTACCGCAGCTTCGGAGCGATGTGGGAGGGCTTTATCAAGTGGTGCTATTCCGTGGCGGCCATGTCCCGCCTCGGACTCTTCGCGCTGATAGCGGCCGGCTACATCTTCTTCCTGGCGCCGTTCTACTGGCTCTGGAACGATTTTTTCCACGCGGCGACCCCTACGGTCTGGCGGGAGGTGGTCATCTTCCAGGTGGCCGTGATACTGCTGATGCGCGGCCTCATCGATACCCGCTTCAAGGAACCGGTGGTCTCGGCGATACTCCACCCCTTCGGCATTTCCTTCCTCTTCGCCGGGGCGCTCTACGCCGGCGGCAAACGCATCGTCGGGGCGGGCGTCAGCTGGAAGAAGCGGATTTACGGCGGGGAATCGGCGGTAGAGTAGGGGCTATTCCGGCCAGGGGCTGGTATACAAGATAGGCGGGGGCCGGAGTGAAGTCCGGGTCGACCCGGACTGCCTACCGCCGCCGCAGGTGCTCCCGCGCCTGCTGGACGAAGGCCTCGAAGCGTATCGACTCCCCGGGGTCCTTGGTGCCCTCCACCACCACGTTCAGCACCGGCAGGCGGTGGTCCAGGCGGAACTGGTGCAGGAGCAAACTGACGATGGTCCCCGGCATGCAGCCGAAGGGGATGATGTTGACGATACCGTTGAAGCCGTGCTCGGCGTACTCCACGACGCGCCCCATGCTCAGGATGGCCTCGCCCTCCACGGCGGGGGTCAAATAAGCGTGCCCCTTGTCCAGTATCGCCTGGGTCGGCAGCTCGCGGGTGAAACCCTCGATTAAGCTGTCGAACTCCCGGCGCAGCGGCTCGGCGACGCGCTCCTGGACAATCTCGGTCAACTTCTGCCTGGCCCAGTCGCGCCAGCCGCCCTCTAGATGGAGTCGGTTGCGGCGCTTGCGCTGGTGGTCGATGTAGTCCAGCCACTCCTCCAGCGGCGGCACGCCCACCTGGGCGCCCAGCGCTTCCAGCTTGCGGACGAGCGAATCGTTGGCGAACTGGTTGCTGCGGACGAATATCTCCCCGACGATGCCCACGCGCGGTTTGAGAACGGTCTTATCGATTTTCACCGCTTCGAAGGCTTCCCTGGCCTGGTGGGAGAGCCTTTGCAGGGCCTCGCCGCTCTGTCCCACCGTGTTCACCAGCCGGTCCAGGTACTCCTTATAGACGGCGTCCGTCTGGCCCGGGTTCACCTCGTAGGGGCGCCGCTCCAACACCATCTTCTGCAGGGAATCGACGACGGCGATAGCCCGCCAGGCGTGGAGCCGGAACCCCTGCCCCAGGGCGGCCATGTCCTTGTGGTAGCCGCCGGTCTGGTCGAAGACGAGGATGGGTACCTGCGGCAGGCCCAGCTCGTCGAGAATCAGGCGGTGCAGCCGGTTGTACTGCCCGAAGCGGCAGGGCCCGCTGGCGGCGGGCATGAAGAAGGCGGCGTGCTCGGGGTCGAAGTCCGGCGACTGCGTCTTCTTGACGATGTCCCCGGTGGTGATGATGCTGGGGTAGCACTCCTTGCCCGTGGTGTACTTCCGCCCGATTTCCAGGGTAAGCTCGTCCGACTCCGGCAGGGCCTCGGCATCGACGCCGCAGTGCCGCATGGCGGCGGCCAGGACGTAGCCGTGGTCAATCATGTACGGCAGGTAAACGCGCCGGGTGCCGGTGCCGTTGGAGGAGATGCTGACCAGGGGGATGGGCTTGCTGGTGCCGCGGGTCCTGGCGTGGCGTATCGTATCGATGAAGGCCTCGCAGCGCGTGATGATGCCGGCATCGGCGGAGTGCTCGTCGATTTCGATGGTCAGGAAGGGCTTGCCCTCCGTCTCCTTGCTGAAGAACTTGAGCATGTAGGAGTCCGGCCCGCAGGCGAAGTTGGTGACGTAAAGCCCGAACAGGCGGGGGTCGCGGGCGATGATGCGCCCGGCGCAGAGTATCTTCTGGCCGGACTTCCAGTACATGTTGGGGTGGGCCTTACTGACCTCCTCCGCCACCGAGGCCAGCGGCAGGAAGTCCAGCGGTATCGCCAGCATATTGAGGTCGCGCAGCTTTTCCGGCAGGTTGAGGGTGATGGCATCGTCATAGGTGTTGTAGGCGCGCCCCAAGATGACGATAGCCTTGTCATCGGGTTTAAGGCTGTTCAGGATTTCCTCGCCGCGCTGCTGCTGCCACTCGTTAAAAGCGTCGTATGCCCCGAACCCCGCCTCGATGGCCCTGTCTATCCTGGCTTTGGACGTGATTCCGGCCTGTCTGGCGACCTTGCTCAGCACCCCCTTCTGCCACGGCCGGCCCCGGTCCGGGTGGATGACCGGCCGGAGCACCTTCGGCGTCCTGGCGGAGGGCGTGGTCAGGGCTTCCCGGATGCGCGTCGAGCTGAGCAGGAGATAGGGCAGGCTCTGGGTCAGCGGGCAGTTCCATGCCTTATTGAAGTGGCCGGAGAGCTTCTCCATGGTGCACTGGACGGGCAGGAAGATGAAGTCCGGCTCCTTTTCCATCAGGTTGAGCACGTGCCCGTGAGAGAGCTTGATGGGCAGGCACGGCTCCTCGACGATGTTCTCCACCCCCTGGCGGATGATGTGGCGGTTGGTGGGGTCGGAGACCACCACCCGGAAGCCCAGCTCGGTGAAGAAGGCTTTCCACATTGGATAGAGTTCGTGGAAGAAGAGGACGCGGGGGATGCCCACTGTCTTGCCGTTGGGTTTGTCCGGCTCGTCCCTGGGGTAGGTGTTGATAAGGTGCTGGTAGCGCTCTTCGAAGAGTCGCGGAATCTTTAACGACTGCCTTTTCTCCTTCTGCTCCGGGCTGTCCCAGAGGCCGCAGCGGGAGCCGTAAAAGAGCGGTTTCTCCCCCTCGAAGACGACCTTGTGGATTTCACAGCGGTTGGAGCAGCTCTGGCACTCGAAGGAGGACAGCTCGTACTTCCTGCCGGACAGGTCGAAGCCGCGGAAGCGGGTCGGCCGGCCGCTGGACTCCATCTCTTCGCGGGCCAGCATGGCCACGCCGACGGCCCCGAGGATGTCATGGTGGGGCGGCACGGTTATCTTCTTGCCGAGGACGGCCTCGAAGGCGGCCTTGACGGCCCGGTTGAAGGCGGTGCCGCCCTGGAAGAGAATGTGGTCGCCGATTTTTCTGTCCTCGACCACCTTGGTCAGGTAGTTCTTCACCACGGAGTAGGCGAGGCCGGAGACCAGGTCTTCCTTGGCGGCGCCCCGCTGCTTGCAGTAGTTCTGCTGCGACTCCATGAAGACGGTGCAGCGCTCCCCGAGGTCAAGCGGGTGCGGCGAGGCCAGACCCATCTCCCCGAACTGCTCCTTGATGTTGATGCCGAGCTTCTCCGCCTGCTCTTCCAGAAACGAGCCGGTGCCCGCAGCGCAGACCTTGTTCATGGCGAAATCGACGATGGTGCCGTGCTGCAGGCTGACGTACTTGGCGTCCTGCCCCCCGATTTCAAATATGGTGTCCACGTCCGGGCACATGAAGGAGGCCGCCCGGGCATGGCTGGTAATCTCGTTGCGGACGATGTCGGCGCCGAAGAACTCGCCGGTCATGTAGCGTCCGGAGCCGGTGGAGCCGGCCCCCTTGATGATGACCCTGTCCCCGATTTCCCGCCCTACCTCGTAGAGTCCCCGCTTCACCGCCTCGATGGGACGGCTGGCGGTCATCAGGTAGCGCCGCGCCAGCACGTTGTTCTCCCGGTCAATCACCACCACGTTGGTGCTGATGGAGCCGATGTCCACGCCCACGTAGGCCTCGACGGGCTTATCCGAGTCTATTTTTACCGCCTCGGTAACCACGGGATAGTCGTCGGCGTTAAGCGGCGGCAGGGTAACGAACCTGTATTCCCGCTTTTTAGTATAGTCGCGCAGTCGCTGCACCGTGTCTTCGGGCGGGGGGAATTTCTCGTTGGCGAGGGCGGCGCCGGCGGCGCCCAGGACGGCGAAGTGCTCGGGGACAATCAGGTCCTTCTCGTCCAGCTTGAGGACCTCCAGCACGGCGCGCCGGATGCCTTGGTTGGCGGCCACCCCTCCCTGGAAGGAGACGGGCTTGCCCATCTCCCGGCCGCGGATTATCTGGCCCTTGAAGTTGCGTATCATGGCGAAGCACAGCCCGGCGACGATGTCATGGACCGGCGTGCCTACCTGCTGCAGGTGAATCATGTCGCTCTTGGCGAAGACGCTGCACCGCCCGGCCACGCGGGGCGGGTTCTCCGACTTCAGGGCGACGTCGCCGAACTCCTCGATGGGGATGCCCATCCGTGATGCCTGCTGGTCGAGGAAGGAGCCGGTGCCGGCGGCGCAGGCGCCGTTAAGAGCGAAGTCAGCGACCCTGGGGGCTTCCCCCGCTTCCGTTTTCAGGACGATGAGCTTGGAGTCCTCGCCGCCTATCTCCAGGATGGTCTGCACCTCCGGGTGGAAACGGGCGGTGCCGGCCGCCTGGGCCGTGATTTCATTGACGAAGGGTATGCCCAGCAGGGTGGCGATGAGCTGCCCGCCGGTGCCGGTGGCGGCCGCCGCCTCGAATTGAGAAGGAGGGTACTTTTCCAGCAGCTCTTCCAGGATAGCCAGGATAGTCTCGACGGGCTGGCCCCGGGTGCGGACGTAGCGGGACTCTATGATATTATCGTCATTATCAAGGACCACCGCCTTGGCGGTCACGGAGCCGATATCAATACCGAGTTTCATATGATAACTCACCGGTGAAAAATATTAAGCGCCGGTCCGGGGCCGGGGCGAAAATCAGCAGCTTTAAATTATATTATAAAGCCTGTTGAAGCGGGATGTAAACAGCGGGGCAAAAGCCGGGCAGCTAGAGAGAAAAATAGAGGTCCATGAGGATATTCAGCGTCCTCATGGCATTGACCAGCGGCGCCGCGTCCGCCTTCGATGCCACCTTGCCCAGCCGTTTCTCCAGGTCGTCGGCCAGGCCGGATATGAGCTTGCGGAGGTCGTCGCTGCCGTCTTTATACCGCAGGGCTTCCACCTCTTTAACGATGTGGGGCGGGGCCACCGTCCGGAGCTGCTGGACGGCCATGGAGAGGTTGAGGTCCTTCAGGCCCTGGAGGACACCCCGCACCTTTTTCCCCTGCTCCTGGCGCTGCCGCTCCTGTTTATCGTGGTCTTCCTGCTGCCGCGTGAACTGCCGGGAAAGGCGCATCAGCTCGTCGAGGCCGCTCTCTTCGTCCG
The DNA here is from genome assembly GCA_001796935.1 of Chloroflexi bacterium RBG_16_60_22. GTDB lineage: Bacteria > Chloroflexota > Dehalococcoidia > Dehalococcoidales > RBG-16-60-22 > RBG-16-60-22. The sequence continues at coordinate 1,294 of MGNX01000084.1, read as the reverse complement.
TCATTTTAATTCCGCTTGCCGTTCATGGCTGGCGAGCCAGGATTCGAACCTGGGCTAAGGGATCCAAAGTCCCCTGTGCTACCACTACACAACTCGCCAATCTCACACGCAGGATTATAGCACGCAGGTATGAAGGTGGCAATGCCCCGAGTTCAGCCTCTCCCCCTTATCCCCCTCTCCAACCTGCCACACCGGTTCAGGCCGTTAAATAATCTGGTCGGGTCTTGCCCCAAATGTCATTCTGAGGAACGAAGTGACGAAAGAATCCCTACCGCTGTAGACCCTTCGCTACGCTCAGGGTGACATGGATAAAGTACTTTTAGGGCAAAGCCATCTGGTCGGAGAGGGGGAGATAATTTAAGAGGGGGCGAAGCCCCCTCTACACTAAACTCCCCTCTCCGGCCTGAAAAACTCCCGCCAATGGCGATAATACTGGCTGGAGAGGGGTCAGGGGAGAGGTAGTATTATTGACCAAATATTAACGTGACCGAAGGGCATGATTTTGAAGTTTCAAACTCGCGAGATTAAAACGGAACGGCTGTCTAGGGCTTCTTATCCGGGAGGACCAGCACCGATTTCCAGTAGTTCCGGTTAGAGGCGAGCATGCCCCGCCGGACCATCGTCAATATCTTTTTATAGACTTCCATTTTATTGAGGTCCTTCTGGAGCGCGGTCATGGAGGTACTGGCCTCGTTTATCTTGAGCTTGGAGGCGTTGATGACGCGGTAGTCTTCGATTTCCACCTGCCAGCCCGGCTCCGCCCGGATATTGCTCGCCAGGGGCTGGCTCCCCGTGATAACGGGCCGGGACTGGCGGCCGTTGTCACCGGCGGCGGCCGCCGATTCGACGCCGGAAGGCTGGCATTTCCCCACCACCCGCCGGTGGTTAATCTCATCCATCCTCGCCGAATATTCGTCCATGATGCGGCTGATTTTACTTCTCATGGCTCCCGTCAGAATCCCCGTCAGGCTGAAAGTCCGTCTATTGAGATTTTATGCCCCCGGCGTTAACTATAAAATAGAGATAAAGTAGTGACCCGTTCCGGTACTTTAGTCATGGGTGGCGGCCCGCCGGGTGCCGTTTTTGCCGTGAGCGATGTGGTTATGCTATTACTCCAACATCATGAGATAAAAGTCTCAGGCGGCTTTTTTCCTGGCGGCGGTCCGGGGTATCCCGTGCAGGGAATCTATCTGCACTTTCCACTTGCGGGCGCGGTCGGCCATGAACCGCCGCGTCGGCTGTCGCTCGGTGCTGATAAGCATCGATTTGATATTAATCCAGGGAACGAAGAGGC
>MGNX01000083.1:8576-11511 GCA_001796935.1 Chloroflexi bacterium RBG_16_60_22 | reverse complement strand
ATCAGGTGGGTGTACGAGATGGTCATGGCCGGCCTGCTCTGGGTGGCCGAGTGGATGGTCAGGCTGATGCCGGATATCGACCGCTCGGAGATGCCGCCGCCTATGCCACCCCTGCCCTCCGGGGGTGAAACCGAGTCCGGGGGCCTCATACCGGAGACACTGCGCAACGCCCTGCGCCTGGGGTGGAGTATCATGATGGCCGGGCTGCTGCTCCTGGCCCTGTGGCGCATCTCGGCGGGGCTTTACCGCTGGCTGCGCCGCCGCATGGCGGCCATGTCCGGTGCCGAGTTCGAGCCGATGCCGGGGGCTTTCCGGGCCGACCTCCTGGCCTTCCTGAAACGCCTCGTAAACGGGGTGCTCGGCCTGGGCCGGTTTTTCCGTCGCCGGGCCGCCAGGCCACCCCTCCCGCCGGAGGTAGCCACCGTCCGCCAGATTTACCGCCAGTTCCTGCACTGGGCCGCCGCGGCCGGTTTCCCCCGCCGCTCCTCGCAGACCCCGTACGAATACCAGTATGAGCTAATCCCACATCTGGAAACGGGGCGGGGGGAGGTTGACCTGGTAACCCGGCAGTACGTCCGCACGCGCTACGGCGCCCGGCCCCTCTCCGACGAGGAGTTACAACAATTGCGGCAAAGCTGGTACAATATCAGGCAGAGCCATCCGGGGGTGGACGAGCGGAAAGAAAGGTTAAACCGGATTACAGGAGGCAAGCCGAGATTATGGATATAGGCAAAGAGGCCAGCCAGGCGGTCAAAGAAGCCGCCGCCAGGCTCATCGATAACGTCAGCCGGGTCATCGTGGGGAAGCGGGAGGCCATCGAGCTAATGATGGTGGCCCTGCTCTGCGAAGGCCACGCCCTTATCGAGGACGTTCCGGGCACGGGGAAAACGATGCTGGCCAAGGCGGTGGCCAGGTCATTAGGCGGCACCTTCAAGCGTATCCAGGCCACGCCGGACCTGCTGCCCTCGGACGTCTGCGGCATCCACTACTTCAACCAGAAGACCCAGGAGTTCGAGTTCCGGCCGGGGCCTATCATGGCCAACGTCGTCCTCGTCGACGAGATAAACCGGGCCACCCCCCGGACGCAGTCATCCCTGCTGGAGTGCATGCAGGAGCAGCAGGTTACCGTGGACCTGGAGACGGTCACCCTGCCCCGGCCCTTCCTGGTCATCGCCACGCAGAACCCGGTGGAGCTCGAGGGGACCTTCCCCCTGCCGGAGGCCCAGCTCGACCGCTTTCTCCTGAGGGTGAACCTCGGCTACCCCACGGAAAACGAGGAGGACGCCATCCTGGCCCGCTTCCAGCAGGAAAACCCGCTGGACGACCTGGCCAGCGTCGTCACGGCCGGCGAGCTCCTGGAGCTCCAGAAACTCTGCCGGCAGGTCTACGTGGACGACTCCGTCCGCAGCTACGCCGTGGCCATCAGCCGCGCCACGCGGGGTCATGACGGCATCAAGCTGGGGGCCAGCCCCCGCGCCTCCCTCGGCCTCCACCTGGCCTCGCAGTCCCTGGCCGCCATCAGGGGCCGGGACTACGTTCTCCCCGACGACGTCAAGTACCTGGCGGTCCCGGTGATAGCCCACCGCCTCATTCCCCGGGCGGAGGCCCGACTGCGGGGGCACTCGGCGGAAAAGATGGTACGGGAAATCGTCGCCACCGTGCCGGTGCCCGTGGAAGAGACCACCCGGCCCTGACGCCGCCGTATCCTCCCCCTCTTGACAGATGCCATATCAAGTGGTAGAAATATGGCGTATAACTGATTTACCGCGGAAGACCACCCTCCCTTTTCCCCACCCGATTTTTCGTGACAAGAGAATGAGAGACTCGCAAAAGACCCGGAAACAGCTTATCAAGGAGCTCCAGGAAACACGGCAGCAGCTGGCCGTGCTGGCTTCATCGGAGGTAGAGCGCCGCCGCGCCGAGGACGCCCTGCAGCAGTCCGAGGAGAAGTTCTACAAGGCCTTCCGCTCCAGCCCGGACATGATGGTCATCGTCAGCCTGGAAAACGGCTATTACATCGAGGTCAACGAGGCCTTCACCCATATCACCGGGTACGGTCGTGAAGAGCTCATCGGCCACACCGACGACGAGTTCAACCTGTGGCTCGACCCCGCGGACAAGGAGAAGATGACCCGGCTCCTCGATGAAAAAGGGAAGGTGAGTAACGAGGAGTTCAGCTTCCGGGTAAAGTCCGGGGAAGTGCGCACCTGGCTCTGCTCCGCCGAGAAAATCTACATCGGCCGCGATATCTGCATGCTGGCGGTGGCCACGGACATCACCGAGCGCAAGCGGATGGAAGAAGCGCTCCAGGAGAGCCAGAAGTTCAACTCCAGCCTGCTGGAAAAAGCCCCCAACCCCGTCCTGGTGATCAACCCGGATACTTCCGTCAGGTACGCCAACCCGGCCTTCGTGGCGGTAAACGGCTGGACCCCGGAAGAAATCACCGGCATGAAGGCCCCCTACCCGTGGTGGCCGGAGGAAGAGCTGGAGAAACTGAGCGCCGGCTTCAAGGAAGCGATGGCGAAGGGCCAGGGACGCCGGGAGGTGATTGCCCGGAAGAAGAACGGGGAGCGCTACTGGATTGACATCAACTGGTCGTCGGTGACGCACAACGGTAAGCTGCAGTACCTGCTGATAAACTCCGTGGATATCACCGAGCGCAAGCGGGCGGAGGAGGCATTGAAAGAATCGGAGGAGAAGTTCTCCAAGGCCTTCCGCGCCAGCCCGAACTCCATTGCCGTCAATACCCTCCAGGACGGCGTTTTCATCGAGGTCAACGATAGCTTTTCCCGGTTGACCGGATACACCCGCGAGGAGGTCATCGGCCGGCGTTCCTCGGAGTTCAACATGTGGGTCGACGCCGGGGAACGCGACCGCGTGATGAAAAAGCTGAAGGAAAAGGGGCGTATCAGTAATGAGGAGTACCGGTTCCGGA